>NZ_LOWY01000080.1:0-2783 GCF_001524185.1 Burkholderia sp. FL-7-2-10-S1-D7
TGGCAACGGAACAGACGGTACGGGTCTTCCAGGTTGTCGAGACGCTCGCCGGTGGCCGTGTCGCGGCTGTCCGCGATGAAGCGGTAAGCCTGCAGCAGGCCGGCCGGGCCGACGAACTTGTCCGGGTTCCACCAGAAGCTCGGGCACGACGTCGAGCAGCTCGCGCACAGAATGCACTCGTACACGCCGTCGAGCTCGTCGCGCTCTTCCGGCGACTGGAGGCGTTCCTTCTCCGGCGGCGGCGCGTCGTTGATCAGGTACGGCTTGATCGAGTGATACTGGTTGAAGAAGTGCGTCATGTCGACGATCAGGTCGCGCACGACGGGCAGGCCCGGCAACGGGCGCAGCACGATCTTCTGCGGCAGGTCGTTCAGGTTCGTCAGGCACGCCAGACCGTTCTTGCCGTTGATGTTCATCGCGTCGGAGCCGCACACGCCTTCACGGCACGAGCGGCGGAACGACAGCGTCTCGTCCACGGCCTTCAGCTTGACCAGTGCGTCGAGCAGCATGCGCTCATGCTTGATCTCGAGCTCGTACGTCTGCATGCGCGGCGCCGCGTCCTTGTCCGGATCGTAGCGGTAGACTTCAAAAATGCGTTTTGCCATTTCGGATTCCTTTGACTCGGCTTAGAACGTGCGCGGCTTCGGCGGCACGGAGTCGACCGTCAGCGGCTTCATTTGAACCGGCTTGTAGTCGAGGCGATCGCCCTCGCTGTACCACAGCGTGTGGCGCAGCCAGTTGTCGTCGTCGCGGTGTTCGTAATCGCTGTGTGCGTGCGCGCCGCGGCTTTCCTTGCGCGCTTCCGCCGACACCATCGTCGCGCGCGCGACTTCGATCAGGTTCTCCAGCTCGAGCGCTTCGACGCGCGCGGTGTTGAACACCTTCGACTTGTCCTTCAGGTGGATGCTTTCCACACGCGCCTTCAGGCCGGCCATCTGATCGACGCCTTCCTTCAGCAGTGCCGACGTGCGGAACACGCCTGCGTGCTTCTGCATCGTCGCGCGGATGTCGTTGGCGACGTCCTGCGTGTACTCGCCCGAAGACGACTTGTCGAGCTTGTTCAGACGCGCCAGCGAGAATTCGCCTGCATCGGCCGGCAGCGGCTTGTGTTCCTTCTGGTTCTTCACGTGCTCGACGATGTGGTTGCCGGCCGCACGGCCGAACACCACGAGGTCCAGCAGCGAGTTCGTGCCGAGGCGGTTCGCGCCGTGCACGGACACGCACGAGCACTCGCCCACTGCGTAGAAGCCGTTGACCGGATCCTTGTGGCCGCGCGACGTGCCGACGACCTGACCATGGATGTTGGTCGGGATGCCGCCCATCTGGTAGTGGATCGTCGGGACGACCGGGATCGGTTCCTTGATCGCATCGACGTTCGCGAACTTCAGCGCGATTTCGCGGATCGACGGCAGACGCTTCATGATCGTCTCGGCGCCGATGTGCGACAGGTCGAGCAGCACGTGGTCCTTGTTCGGACCGACGCCGCGGCCTTCCTTGATTTCCTGGTCCATCGAACGCGACACGAAGTCACGCGGCGCCAGATCCTTCAGCGTCGGTGCGTAGCGTTCCATGAAGCGTTCGCCGTTCGCGTTGCGCAGGATGCCGCCTTCGCCGCGCACGCCTTCGGTGATCAGCACGCCCGCGCCGGCCACGCCGGTCGGGTGGAACTGCCAGAACTCCATGTCCTGCAGCGCGATGCCCGAGCGCGCGGCCATGCCGAGGCCGTCGCCGGTGTTGATGAACGCATTGGTCGACGCCGCGAAGATCCGGCCTGCGCCGCCCGTCGCGAACAGCGTCGTCTTGCCTTCCATGATGTAGACGTCGCCCGTCTCCATCTCGAGGGCCGTCACGCCGAGCACGTCGCCGTCCGCGTCGCGGATCAGGTCGAGCGCCATCCATTCGACGAAGAACTGCGTCTTCGCCTCGACGTTCTGCTGGTACAGCGTGTGCAGCAGCGCGTGACCGGTACGGTCGGCGGCCGCGCAAGCGCGCTGGACCGGCTTCTCGCCGTAGTTCGCGGTGTGGCCGCCGAACGGGCGCTGGTAGATCGTGCCGTCCGCGTTACGGTCGAACGGCATGCCGAAGTGTTCCAGTTCATACACGACGTTCGGTGCTTCGCGGCACATGAACTCGATCGCGTCCTGGTCGCCGAGCCAGTCGGAACCCTTGATCGTGTCGTAGAAGTGGAAGTGCCAGTTGTCTTCGCTCATGTTGCCGAGCGACGCGCCGATGCCGCCCTGTGCGGCCACCGTGTGCGAACGGGTCGGGAACACCTTCGACAGCACGCCGACCGACAGGCCCGCGCGCGACAGTTGCAGCGCTGCGCGCAAGCCCGAGCCGCCCGCGCCGACGATCACCACGTCGAACTTGCGGCGCGGCAGGGAAGTTTTGATTGCAGCCATTCTTTACACTCTCCAGAGAATCTGCGCGGCGTAGCCCGCACATGCGAGCAGCCAGACGATGGTCAGCGATTGCAGCAGCAGGCGCACACCGACGGGCTTCACGTAGTCCATCCAGATGTCGCGCACGCCGACCCATGCGTGGTAGAAGAGGGAAAGCAGCGTCACGAAGGTCGCGAGCTTCATCCATTGCGCGGAGAAGATCGATGCCCAGCCTTCGTACGAGAAGTCGTGCGCGCCGAAGAACAGGACGAGCAGAATGACCGTGTAGACCGCCATGATCGTGGCGGTGACGCGCTGCGCGAGCCAGTCGCGCAGGCCGTAGTGAGCGCCGACGACGAGGCGCTTCGAGCCGATTCGGTTATTGGCTGCCATTTTCTTAGA
>NZ_LOWY01000081.1:0-13060 GCF_001524185.1 Burkholderia sp. FL-7-2-10-S1-D7
CCCCCCCCCAAACGGTCTCTGCCACGGCGTATTAGGTGGGCGGGTTCGAGTCCCGCTCCTCATCGTTAATAAGCGGATCTAGCCGATCGGCAACTGCGCGCGCCCAACTGGCCCACGTTTGGCGATCGCCCTCAAAGGCGCGTCCTTCAACTGCTTCAGGCGAGGCCAGGACCGCTTCTACATAGGCACGGATCTGCTGTGCCTGCTGCCGCGCCGTGACCTGGGTGAGCAGCCGGTTGACTTGATCCTGCTCGGCCTGCAGGCGTTGCTCTCGCTCGCGCTGCTCGGCTTCCGCGCGCGCCTTCCTCGCCCGCTCGAGCCGCTCCTGATGGCTGTGCACGTCCATCTCGTAAAAGAACTGACGCCCCTTGCGGTACTGCCGCTCGCCGGTCAGGACGATTGCGGCGCCGATCTCAAGCAATCGGGTTTCCAGTTTTCCCTCTTCGCCGTCACTCCAGAACAGCCGTTCTTCCGCTTCACCATGCTTCCAGCGGGCAACCTCGACCTCGATGGCCATCGGCTCGCCAGCCGGGTCATTCACCGAGCGTTTCCGGGGGCGCAAGGTCGCCAGCGTTTCCACCTTCAGCCCGACATGCTGGCATCCGACATGGACACTGAGCTCGCGTGCTTCTCGCCCTCGTACTAACGGCTGCACATCAACCCGAGCGAGCAGCAGAAACAGGTTGCTCAGGAACGCCAATCGCCGCTGCTCGAAGCGGCTCTCAAAGCGCGGTTTGTCCCATGCGTAACGATCTTTCGCGACGGCTTCACGACGTGCTTCGTCTTCGCGCAGCAGTCGCTTGATGGCCGGGTGCGGGGTATCGAGGGAACGCACGAACTGGAATTTAGCAGGCAGCGCCCGCCGAATCCGCGCTGCGACGGCGTCCAGTGTCTCGTCATAGACGGGCGGCTCGGGGGCGGCGTCCGGCGCTGGCGTGTCACCGGCCTCCTTCCGGAAGGGCTGACGCGGGCCGGCACCCACCTCGACATGATTCGACGCGCCGGGTGCACGCAACGGCAGCGGTGTGCGGCTCACACGCTGGCCCGCATTCAACTTCGCCCAGTAGCCACGCGGCGGTAACGGAATACGCTCCGCCGACATGCCTTGGCGAGCCCGACATCGGAAACGGCCAGCGACTTCGCGAGCGTCGTGATCGGACCGGCCCAGACCAGCTCGTAGAGCTGCTGTCGCGTGAACAGATACCCCATGAGCGGCTCCTTTGGCGGGACAGTGAGTGGGACTCAGAGACGGATCCGCTCAATCTCATCCAGGCTGACGGTGTCGCACCGTCGGTCATACAGCTGCGTGGTGCGCGTCGACGCGTGGTTGGCCATCGCTGCGGCGTTCTCAAGCGTGCCGCCATTCTGCAGGTACGCGGTGATGCCGGTCGCACGGAAGGTGTGGTTGCCGATCGCGGTCGCGATGCCGGCCGCCGCCGCGCGCCGGCGCACCATCGCGTAGGCGTTCGCCTGCGGCAACGGCGTGCGGCTGAGTTTCTGGGTGCCACGCGCGATCGTGCGAAACAGCGGCCCCTTCAGGTCCGCGCCGATGCCGGTGCCGTCGAGATACGCATGCAGAGCCGCCTCGAGCGTGTGGTGGCAGGGCATCGCGTGCGCCTTGCCGCCTTTCTCGCGCAGCCGCACCCACAGCCGGCGCTGCTGCACATAGACGTCGTCGACCCGCATCGCCAGCGCCGCGCCCACCCGCGCGAACGAAAACACCATCAGCGCGATCAGCGCGCGATCGCGCAGTCCCGCCTGCGTGGTCACGTCGATGCTGTCGAGCAGCTGCCGCGCCTCGGCCGCCTCGAGCACCGGGGTCTTGCCGGTTTTCGTGACGTGGCTCGGCCCGCGCACCGACGCGGCCGGGTTGTGGGGCACGACCTGGCCCGTCACCAGCCAGTCGAACAGGTGGCGAATCGCCGCGAGGCGCTGCTTGACGGTTGGCGCCGCGTGCGTACGGGTCTGCAGCTCGACCCAGCTGGCCACGTGCAGCGGCTGCACGGCCGCGATCGACGGCACGCCGGCGCCGGCACACCATGCAAGGAAATCGCTGGCCGCCCGCGCGTACGCGCGCCGCGTATGAGGATTGCGGATCGCGGCCGCGAAGAATTCCAGGAAGCGGACGCCGGCGCGATCACCGGCAGACGTCACAAGCGCAGGCAGCGACTGCGGCGAATAGAGTGCAAGCACCTGGTTCATCGGATTATCACAGGCAATTTTTCAAATCCGGCCGCAACCGACGCGTAGAACCGGTGAAAGCCATCGCACACTCGATAGGCGAATGGCCCGACAGGGTCGTCAGCAGGCGGCAATGCAACGACGGGAACCGGTGGCATTTCGGCGCCGTTCGCTATCCCACTTAAAACCCGGATCATTCGCGCCCGGTCAAAGCCCCGCCAGTCACGTATCACCTCGGGATTGCGGAACGGCGGCTCAACCTCTCGAAGCGACACCAGGACCGCCTCCGCGCTAGATCTATAGCTTGACGAACCGGGGCAGAAGGTGGCCATGCCGCCATCGGCCCACCAGGAATCGGGGATTTCGAATTCGGCCGGCAGTACGGGAAACTGGAAACGCATCGCTCGCCTGTGACAGTAGTTAGCGGATCAAGCCCGCTGGCGTCTGACATAAACCCGGTGGCCTGCGCCCCCGATTAGATTGGGTCATCGGGAAAGCGTGCGTTGTATGCCTCTATATGCTTTCCAAAACCAAAGTGCCCCAGGGCTGCATTCTCGGCCGCATACCTTGCGGCCATGGCTGCGTCCTTCTTGTCATCTGGCGCCGCCTTGTGCGCAGCTCGCGCTGCATGCCAGCGATCCAGAATCGCGTTCCCCTCATCGACGTTGCTCATGACCCCTCCATATATGTGATAAAGGACATTATCATATATATAAACTCGGCTGAGACACCTGTCTACGCGTACCTAACATAGGCAGCCGGTCCCGCGGACTGCCTGCTACCTCTCCGTTCTATTTTTTTGCCTGAGCAAAGACGATCAGCTGCCACTCAATCGGACCGACGCCTGGATCATGTTGATGGTGATTCTGGGGCGGTAACGTGTGCCCTTTCGCGATGGCGATTTCATGCCCGCAAGCAACACAGCGGTAGATGCCAGCGTTGTAGGCCTCGGTGCCGGGCGCATGCCTTTTATCGTACTGTTCGCTATCTCCCTGCTTTAAATACTGGGCATATTTGTATTGAGCCATTCTTTTCTCCGTTGGGCTCCAGGCAGCCTCTACTAGACATGCTGATGGCGCGGAGCTATGCGCGCGTGCAAATGGTTGTCGGGTAGCGGGCCGGTGAAGCTTTAGTTTTCCTGTTTTTGCGAGCCAAAGTAAAAACCGGTCGCAGCGGAAACCAGCGTAAGGAGCGGGGTCAATATCAATTCCACCAGCGATTTGAGCTGGTCAAAGGTGGGTTTGTTCGCCGCAAAAAATAACCCCCCGAAACCCAAAGCTGCCGCTACCAACAGCCCCGTCAACAGGCCGAGCAACCAGAAGGCAATCGTGCTCCGCGCCTCGTCGTGATGGCGCCTGGAATCGAAGGGAGGGTTGTCGAACGCAGCCAGCGACGCCGGGGTGGGATCGCTCGCATCGAGCACCTTGGCGTATTCGTCGGGGACCTGCGGCGACGGGTTCGTGCTGATGGCATCCGCGCCCGCAGGTGTTTCTGCATCAGGCAGTGACGGCACGGCGGACGTCGGTTCCGGACTTTTCCCGGGGAGATCGTTATTTTCGTCGTCCGTCGTGCTGTTCATAGAACCCCTATCTTAAAAAAACTAGCTCCCTCAGCTTGCCGTCTTCCTCAAGAAGAACCTTGCTACCGGCACTACGTTGGCGCTGCAAATATGACTCAGTGCTGATCGCGCGCCGAACCGCCTCAGAAAGGCTAACCCCCTGCGCGCGGGCAAGATCCTCAAGCGCTTGAGCGACATCTGGAGCAAGGTCGGCGTTCAAGCGAACCTTCTTGGTGCTGCGACCGGTGTCGATTGCGTTCATGATCTACCCCTCATATGTTACACAAAAACTACTCAAATTCCTGAGTAGTAAATGTAGATCATCTGCTGGGCTTCAAGTTTTTCGAGCAGACCGCGCTCCACGGGAGAACGGATACCTTGGATTACTACGAAACGGGATACCGGGAGCACGTAGACTCTCGCAACCCATTGTTTTTAAAAGAAGTGCTGGCAACAGATGTTGCACTTAACAAGTTTCATTGACGTCAACCGATGCTGTACAATATAAAAATGTCGGTGCAGATTGCACCAAACATCGATAATTTAGGGAGAATACGGTGATTCCTGCAGCAAAAAAAGTTCCTAGGAAGGCTGGGGAAAAGCGCCGATATCTACGTGACCGGATGTGGCCAGACGTCCCTGAGTCGAAGCTATGGCTCAGAACCAGACGTGTCGGATTCACCACCTTGCCACGGACGATGCCACTGATTGGCAGAATCCTGAACGTGCTTTCCGACAAAGGATTCCCTCTCTCAGATACATATCTGACCCTTTGGTGCTGGGTCTTCGATGAGGCTTTCCTGGAGATCCGGAATCCCCGGGAGTTTGCGTTCGAGTCCGGATTCGGAGGCCCTCGGGCAGAAGCCACGTGGAATGGGAGAATGAAGCGACTGGTGGAGTTAGGCTTTATCCGCGCGAAGGAAGGGCCATCAGGCGACTTCGCGTATGTTTTGCTGTTGAACCCAATCCAGGTCATCGATGAGATCTACAAGACTCGACCTCATGACCACTACTACACCGCATTGATCAGCAGGCTGATCCAGATCGGTGCTGATGACCTCGAGCCTGAGGAGGAGAGTCCGGCGGAAGTCACGGTACCGGCGATTCCCGGATCCGTTACGCCCTCTGTAACTGCGCTGGCAGGGTTGCCACCGTTTGGCCCTCTACAGCCTCCCGCAGTAGCAGCGATGTCGCTGCCGCCAGGATCTCCCGTTGCTACAGCGGTGCCGCTACCGCCAGGATCTCCCGTTGCTACAGCGGTGCCGCTACCGCCAGGATCTCCCGTTGCTACAGCAATGCCGCTACCGCCAGGGGCTCCCGTTGCTCCGTCATCGGCCGTAGACCCCGTTGCGTCTCCAGCCCTTCCTGGCACCTCGGCCTCGTCGCCGACCACCGGATGGCCGAGTATGCCCACTCCACTTAAAAAACCGTCATAACCGCAAACGTGCGGAGTACGTCGGTCTGCAGGAGTGGAGAGGCAAGCTGGCGTCCGCGTATCTACCCACCTCCCTACCCTGCAAAGCCACCAGTTCCACCGGTCAGGTCCATCACTTCGTCCGCGATGCAACGATGATGGCGAGCATGGCCAGCAGATACTGGACTTCAGGCGTGATTGCCAAGGTCATTGTTTTTCTCCTGTGCGGTTCCGTACCGCATGACTGGTCCGCTTTTGCGGCCCTCTCATCTATTTAGTCATTCGCAAATTTTCAGATTCCTGCCTGCGGCGTTCCTCTTGTGGGTTCTTCAGTTGAACGTCACGACCTGCTGCGGACAAGCGTTTGGCTGTGACGCGCGATGTACTGCGGGTTTATTTACTAGACCAGTTTGCGTTGGTTTCCCGGGCACGATTCCGTGCGCTTTCCCGAAATCGAGCGTGATGCCATATAGCTTCGCAGCGGGGAAGCAATTCGATGTCCGTGAAGAACTCGTACGCTGGGAGGATCCAACGTCGGACTGAGGTTTGTCGAACCTCGTGAATCCCAGCGATTCCCTGGGAATCCTGGACTGGTGCGTGCCAACTTTTTTCAGGCTGATGGACGGTGGACGATCGAGAGCCGTCCAGCCGCTGCCTGGCCGCGGTTTATGCCCCCGCTTGCGGGGCTTGGTTGAGGTTCCCAGCCGAGGAACACCATCTCTTAGGTTTGTGAGTCATCGAAGATGACTACGACGCCCGCTCGGGCTGTTACCAGCCTCGATTTCCCGGAGCGATTCCTGTTCGAGGAACACCCGTCGCGATATGGACTTGAACCTCCGACTACCTGCACCCCATGCAGGTACGCTAGACCGGAGTGGTGGGAATTTGACGTAACAGCCGATAGGGTCGCAGTCGAGTTTGCGCAGTTTCCCCCTGAGGATCGAGCTGGATCCTTCGAAGAAAGACCCCATATCCGCACGTGTGCATGCGTGGCATGATCGCAGATTACGACAACCCATCCGATCCGATCTGGCCACCCGACACGGCATCAAGCTGACAGCGAAGTGCAGGAAGAACATCGGACAGCGTCCGGACAGTCGCGGTGGTTTTCTCGTGACCTCCCCCCCGCCGATCAAGATGCAGCGCATTCAGGCCGCTTGCCAGTGCGCCGGCATAGTCGTCAGCGAATGTGTCGCCCACCATCACCGCTTCGCATGCAGCGACATTGAGTCGTTCACACACCCACTCAAAGATGCGCGGATCCGGTTTCAGGTAGCCGACTTCAAACGACCAAGCGCAGGCGTCCGGTTCAAACGGCAAAAGGCTCAACAGCGGCCCTGCGTACGGCGCGGCCAGATTGGACGCAAGTCCTACTTTCAATCCACATGCCCGCGCCTCTTGAAGCGTTCCGATCACATCCGGAAATAGTCGAATGCTCGCTAGTTCTGCGGCCAGATCCGCATCGAGCGCGGCCATGTTAATGCGGTCGTTGCCCAGCGCCTGGGCTGCCTCCTGAAGACTAAATGCGCGGGTCATCAGTAGCTCGCGCTGCCGGCGGTCCCGGCTAGTGCGCGCAAGACGCGCAAACGGATTCCGCCGATCCTGGATCTCGGCGAGCGTGCCAAACGCGTCGAACACCAATGCACGGATGGTCATGAATCCCCCATGGAATGCGTACGTTGCCGCAGATTTTGTCCCCGCTATGCGCCATTTTGCTCACCTTTCACCCACCGTTTGCACACGTCCGATGACAAACTCGGTGTATTACAAATCGGGGCACAAAACCGCTGAAAACGCACTTGCTGTAACACACTGCATCGCCCCGCCAGTAAAGGATCTGAGCCCAAAAACGACCGCGAGTGTAATACGCTCTTTATGTTCCACTAGTTTTGTTTCTCGGGTAAAAGACAGCGTTTCCGGGTATGTGTCGAGGACGACAGGGGGACAAAAACAGCCCTAGGCAAGCTTTTTCCACAATCGAGAACGGTCCCAGGGCACGCCGTGTGCATGGAGAGGGCAAAACGTGTGCAGCGAGTGCAGTTCGAGGGCTTGCCGTATGCATACCGAGTGCAAAACGTGTGCAGTGCGAGCAACAGTGTGCAATCGGTGTGCAAATAGAGGGTATCGGCGTATGCGTTTGGCACGAATAAGCCGAATCACTTAAAGATGTCGGTTACCGAATATTCCCGCCGAAAAATCCCTGTCTGACGCCCGAGCAGCTCTTCCATCAGTGCAGTTCGATAGCGAGCAAAGGAGTCAATAAGCCTCAGATTGGGATGCGTTGCGTCACTCGCGGCTGTTTGCACATTGGCAAGCGCTCCGGCCAAGAGCATAGGTCCGGCACAGATCCCTCCCAAACGCTCCTCATCAAACATGCCGTTTAGCAGGTCTCGGACGAGGATCCGTAGCCACCTGTCTGGCAGGTTTTGCGGCAAAGCTGCCTCTGGACCATGAGCCAAGATTTCGCGCTCCAGCTCATCCAGATCAGTGGGCGGTACAAAAAGGGGGCGTCGGAGATTTTTCACGTTCAGAGGAACGATAGCTTTGGGTCGTAAATGCCGTGGTCGTAATTGCATGCTACCGCGACCATAAGGGCATGCAAAGGGTTTCGGGTACGGCAGATGAAACGGGCTACTTGATTGCCTTAGGACAGGCGATCCGAACGCTCCGAAAAGAACTTGGCCTGTCCCAAGAAGCGTTGGCGCATGCAGCCCAGATCGATCGAAGTCACATGGGGAAGATCGAGCGTGGCGAACGTAATGTCACCATCCTCAATATTGTTCGGATCAGTCTTGCCCTTAGTTGCCCTGCCTCGCAACTGATGTCACGCGCAGAAATTGCCTTGCCTCTTGCAGAGCATCCCAAAAACTAGCACTTGTAGCGCCCTACCTTTCCCGTTCGAGGAAGGCTGGCTCAAAGCAACAGCAATCTGCCCGCAGTGGCCGACTTTACCCCAGCCCGTTCACGCCACATGTTTTCTAGATCGAGTCGCTAGTTCGAGTCTACCGGCCCGCTTCGTCTTTACACTCAATCACTCAACTCATAAAATCAACTCAACAACTCAACTCATCTGAGGTGATGCGCATGATCATTTTGGTTGGTGCGGAAAAGGGCGGGGTCGGGAAATCAACCCTCGCGAGTAATCTTGCGGTCCACCTTGGGCATCAAGGTGTCGATGTTGTACTGGTGGACACTGACGGCCAGGCGACCTGTGCGCGGTTTATCGAGCGCCGCGACGAAGCCGGAATTCAGCCTGCGATTCCGTGCGTGCAGCGCACGGGTGACGTGGCCACGACTTTGCGTGACTTGGCCAAGCGCTATCAGGTAATTGTGGCCGATGCCGGCGGCCGTGACTCACGAGAAATGCGATCCGCAATGGCAGTCGCCAACCTGCTGTTGGTGCCGACTAGGGCGAGCCAAGCTGATCTGGAAACACTTCCCAAGGTCAACGAACTGATATCTCTCGCACGCGGCCTGAATCCAGAGCTGAAAGCGGTTGCTGTTCTCTCCATGGCGCCATCCAACCCTGTCATCCGCGAGGTCGAAGACGCCCGCGAACTGCTCGAGCAATTCGATCAGCTCGAGCTGGCTGATACCGTTATCCGCGATCGTAAGGTCTATCGCGACGCACTGCTGGGTGGGCAGGGTGTGATTGAGCTCGACAACTCTCAAGCACGCGCAGAAATCCAACTGCTGGCCCAAGAGTTCTTCGAGCTCGAATCGTAATGATGAGTTATTGAGTAACTCATTGGAGTTGAGTAAATGAGTAAATTTAAAATTGGTCCGAGCGTGGCTAACAGGCCAGCGTCGGGAGGCGCTCCGGCGACGGTCGAAGAGTTCTCAGCCGACGCGGCAATGGTCAAGTCGCAGGTTGGGTCAAGGCCAGCGAAACCAGTGCGACTTAACTTGGATCTTGCTCCGGAGACGCATCGCCGACTGAAGATGAGAGCTGTCGAAAGCGGTACGACGATTGCGCAGTTGGTCAGGGAACTGATTGCGCGCGAGCTGGGGTAGTCTCCATGCAGTAGCGGCGAGCCCCGATGTGGTAGCCCCCAAAAGCGCTGACGATGCAGTGATCGATTGGCCAACCATCTTTTAGGATCGAGGTATGGCTATTGAATGTCCGCCGCAATACTCCGTATGGGAGAACGATAAGGGTGGGAAGATTTTTGTCGAGGATGTATTTGTCGATGGCAACCTATTTTTCGTTACTGTCGTTCCCTACGCCCAGCGGCAGGACATGAATGCTGTGGCCGATGAACTCGATAGTGAGCAGTGGACTGAACTCATTCACGTTGATGGTATCCGGCAGACTGGAATCGAACCGCCGAGCGTGGACTGATGGCTGTTTTCAGGGCGAAAAACTATCTCACTAAGGCAAGCGCGTAGCGCGCGTCAGGCCGTAGGCAAAACATCGCGGGGAGACGGTGGGCAACTGCGGAACCCCGGCTGGTGAGCCGGGGCTGTCCACACGTTAGTGTGGGCAGCGCTGTTGTCCACCGGCGGGCGCGGGATGTGCGTTGAGCTATGCAAACCAATCAGCACCATCGTGTTCCGGCCAAGGTGTACAAATTCCCCGGCGTGCGCCGCCCCCGTTTTGTATACGTTTTCCGTTTTAAATCGTTTTAGACACCCGCAGAGCCTTATCTGATAAGGGCTTCCCGCCACTAAGGTGTACAAATTCCCGGTCTAACGGTGGCATTTTTCCCGGTCAAAGGTGGCAATTTCCCCGGTCTAGGGGACAAATTCCCGGTGTTGTCCACAGAAGGGGGGCTGTTTGTCCACAGGTGTACTGACCTAGATTGTTGCCACCTCGCCGGATGGTGTACATAATCATAGTGATCCACCATCAGGCTGATGTCATGTCGAAGACCCTCACTGCTAAGCCGAACAGCCAAACGGCTATCGCCGATCGACAGGTGACGATGGCGAATATCATTGTTCGCGCATCACACAACTTAAACCTGTCCGAGAAGCGAATGATTGCCGCTGCGCTCGCAGCGAGTGACTCGACGGACGGTCGTGCACTGACCGAGGAGAAGTTTTGGACCGTGAAGTTGTCTGCAATGGAGTACGCGGAAACCTTCGACATCAGTCTCGATACGGCCTATGAGCAGCTACAAGACGGCGCGGACAAGCTGCTGACCAAGCTGATTGTGCGGCCCGATCGGGACAGGAAAGGGGACGAAATTAAGCACGCATGGCTGTTACGGGCGAAATACTCGAAGGGGCATGGGGTTGTGACAATCACATGGCACCCCGACGTGCGGCCATACCTATTCTGCTTGCGGCAGGAGTTCACGACGTACAAGCTGAAGCACGCGGCCGCGTTGCGCAGCGTTTATTCGTGGCGCCTGTTCGAGAACCTGAAAAGCTGGAACGGAGCTGGTAGATGGGAGCCCAGTCTTGAGGAATTCCAGCATGCGATGGATGCGCCGCAGAACTATCGGACAAACTTCAAGGAGCTACGCCGGCGCGTCATCGACCCGGCCGTCAAAGAGTTGACCGAAAAGAACGGCCTGATCGTCGATTGGGAGCCGACAAAAAATGGTCGGAAGGTCATAGGATTGCGCTTCAAGTTCCGCCCGAACGAGCAGATGGCGCTCGCCTTTTGACCGGGAATTTGTACACCTATGCTGGCGCATGGATCGCTTGCCATATCACCGGAGCATCTTCGGAGTGATGCCGGCAGGGGCCGTGTGCGGAGTTATGTTACCGTTCAGCCGCCATCGACCACGCAGGGGTAGTCAGGAAAAATGAACAAACCCAAAGCAGGATCGCAAGACCCGAAACTGCTGGACAGGATCAAGAACCTGGCTATCCAGGCGATGTTCTCCGACGACGAGTTGCTGGAGCAGCTGGTGTTGAAAGGTGGCAATGCGATGGCACTCGTTCATCAGATCAGTGCGCGCACGTCGGTGGATCTCGATTTTTCATTGCAGCAGGATTTTGGCGAGAACCTCGAGGTCGTCCAGGCGCGGATTCTCAAAACTCTGTCGGATACGTTCCGCGCCGATGGGTTCGAGGTCTTCGACTTCAAGATGGTCGAGAGACCGAAGACCATGACGGCAGACATGAGGGATTTCTGGGGGGGCTATGGCGTCGAGTTCAAGCTCGTCACCACAGAAATCCATGCGCAGTACGCCGCCGATCAGGAAGAGTTGCGCAAGCGAGCCATCAATCTCGGGCAGGGCACGAAGTTTCTCATTGATATCAGCCGCTTCGAATACGTGGAAGACAAGCAGGATTGGGACTTCGATGGGACGCTGATCTACGTCTACTCGCCGCTGATGATCGTCTGCGAAAAGCTGCGGGCCATCTGTCAGCAGACGGCCGAATACACCCCGGTCATCAAGCGAGGACATAACGGTAGCGCGCGCCCCAAGGACTTCGTCGACATCTTCGTGCTCACGAAGGCGCTGGAGCTGGATCTGACGGGCGAGCAGATGCAGCGGATCCTGACCTCGATGTTTGAAGCCAAGAAGGTGCCCCTGTCCTTCCTCGGCCTGATTCCGAGCTACTACGAGTTTCATCTGGCCGGCTTTCCGTCCGTTGCCGACACGGTTTCGCCGGATTTTGACCTCAAGGAATTTAAGGTCTATTTCAACTACGTGCTCGAGCTAGTTGACCGGCTAAAACCCACTTGGGACAGATAGGCGCCAGTTACTGATATAACGCGTATCGCCCATCTCGTGCGTCAAGTAAAAGTCGCGCTCGATCGACAGGCGCCGAATCAGATCGATCTGATTCGGCTTGTAGCCGGCACGCTCCAAGTAGTAGCCGATCGCCTGGTGATAGGGGTAAGCGAAGTTGAGTTTACGCAGCATGGCGACCAGCCGGTTGATGGAGACTCGATCTTTCGCGAGCTCAAAGGCTTTGGCCACTTCAAAGACACCGCCGGCATAGACCGGTCTCACGGTAATGTCGATGAGGGTGCGCTCCAGGTTGGTGAGGCGCGCTAGCACTTCCTGGCCGCCTTCATCCGTCACGGGTTCAGTAACGACACCGAGATAGCCCGTATGCGCACCATTTAGCAGGTAGATCTTTTTTCCCGCATGCTCGACCCAGTTATGCGAAATCCGTGGGGGGCGGCTGAATGCCTGATCGATTTCGGGCTGACCAAGCGTTGCTCGCTCATCCTGATAAGTGTTGCTACGCTCGTCTGTTGTGTAGATGGTCGTGGGGGATTGCTCCGTCAAGCCGTGCAGTCGCATGGCCGTGTAGTGACTGAGATAGAGATTCTTTCTGAGCGATAGCAGGATGGTCAGCAGTGGGACGTCACCCCAGACGTAGCATTGCTCGGCCCGCTGCGGAAATGGAAACTCGACTTTCCGTAGTTTGGCGTGCTGTTGCAGAAATGCGATGAAGTGGTCAGCAGTGGTACTTTGCGCGAGACGCCAGAAAGTGCGTTGGTCGGCAAGAATTGCCCGGATTTCCTTCAGTTTGAGGACGTGCGTCGGAAGCTCATCGAAGTGCTTGATGATGTCCGCTTTTGCGATCTGGATTCTTGATCGGTTCATCCCGGGAATTAGGGAAAAATTGATGAGTGCCGGATCGCTGGCAGCATGCATGCTGCCAGCGATCCGGCAAAGAATCAACTAAGGAAAGTCTTCACGATGTAAGTTTACTGACACAGTGCTACGCAGCGTTTACGCTGCGTAGCATAGCACTCGGTTTGCCAAAATTCAACCTTGAATGCTTTGATTTATCAGGCGAAGCACCTTGAAAAAATAGCTATAAGATGGCATGCTATGCAGCGCAAGCGCTGCATAGCACGCGGTAAACTTCGCATTCCACGGCACTTTTTCGTGCCTCTCGGTACACGCAACACCCCCCCCCAAACGGTCTCTGCCACGGCGTATTAGGTGGGCGGGTTCGAGTCCCGCTCCTCATCGTTAATAAGCGGA
>NZ_LOWY01000082.1:0-9471 GCF_001524185.1 Burkholderia sp. FL-7-2-10-S1-D7
CCGTTCACGAGGATCTCGCCCTGCTGGAACGGCTCGAGGCCGTTGACGGTCTTGATCAGCGTCGACTTGCCGGAGCCCGACGGGCCGCACACGACGACCACTTCGCCTTTCTTGACCTCGGTCGTGCAGTCGGTGAGAACCTGAAACTGGCCGTACCATTTGGAAACGTTCTTGATGGAAATCATCGTGTGACCTTTTTCTGGAGACCCTTGACGAGAACAGACGCCAACGAGCAAATCACGAAATAGCATGCGCCGGCGAACAGGACCATCTCGACGGTCGTGCCGTCGCGGTCGCCGATGTTGGCGGCCGTGCGGAAGAAGTCCGCGAGACTGATCACGTACACGAGCGACGTATCCTGGAACAGGACGATCGCCTGCGTGAGCAGTAGCGGCACCATCGCGCGGAACGCCTGCGGCAGGATCACGAGGCGCATGGCCTGCGCGTAGTTCATGCCGAGCGCGAACGCGGCGTTCACCTGTCCGCGCGGCACCGACTGAATGCCCGCGCGGATGATCTCGGAATAATACGCGGCTTCGAACAGCGAGAACGCGACCATCGCCGACGCGAGCCGGATGTCGATCGTCGGCGACAGCCCGAGCACGCCCTGCAGCACCTGCGGCACGATCAGGAAGAACCACAGCAGCACCATCACGAGCGGGATGGAGCGGAACACCGTCACGTATGCCTTCGCGAACCACTCGAGCGGCTTCACGCCGGACAGCCGCATCAGCGCCAGCAGCGTGCCCCAGACGATGCCGATGACGATCGCGATCAGCGTGATCTTGAACGTGACGATCGCCCCCGTCCACAGCGTCGGTATCGCGCCGGGAATACTACTCCAGTCGAACTGATGCATCACTTGCCTCCGATGTAGCCGGGCAGCCGCGTGCGGCCTTCGATCCAGCGCATGAACGCCATCACGACGAGGTTGATGAGCACATACGCAAGCGTCACCGCGATGAACGACTCGTAGGTCTGCGCGGTGTAGTCGACGAGCTGGCGGGCCTGCGCGGACAAGTCGAGCAGGCCGATCGTCGACGCGACCGCGGAGTTCTTGAAGATGTTCAGGAACTCGGACGTGAGCGGCGGCACGATGATCCGGTATGCAACGGGCAGCAGCACGTAGCGGTACGTCTGCCATTGCGTGAAGCCCATCGCGAGGCCGGCCGCGCGCTGGCCCTTCGGCAGCGCGTTGATCCCCGAGCGCACCTGTTCGCACACGCGCGCGCCCGTGAACAGGCCCAGACAGACGATCGACGCGGTGAAGAACTGCGTGCCGGGCGGCAACTGCTTGATCCAGGTGCCGATCGACGCGGGCAGCAGTTCGGGCACGACGAGGTACCAGACGAAGAACTGCACGATCAGCGGGATGTTCCGGAAGATCGACACGTACGCCGTGCCGATCGCGGACAGCCATTTGTTCGGCACCGTGCGCAGCACGCCGAACAGCGAACCGACGATCAGCGCGACGACCCAGGCGACGAGCGACACCTCGATCGTCACCCAGAATCCGGACATCAGCCATCCGAAGTAAGTCGTCGGCTCGCCGGTCGAGACGGGGCTCAGGAAGATGCCCCAGTTCCAGTGGTAAGACATGGGCAAGACTCCAGCAAAAAGAAACGGAAGAAGCGAGGCCTCTTCCGTTTCAGTAGCGTCATTTCTGCGTCAACGGCTGCGTGGTCAGTCGAGCGCCTTGTCGTTCGGGTTCGCGTACAGCTTCTTCATCGAATCGGACAGCGGGAAGTTCAGGTTCAGCCCCTTCGGCGGAATCGGGTTCTCGAACCACTTCGCGTAGATCTTCGCGGCTTCGCCCGATTTCTCGACTTGCGAGATCGCGTCGTCGACGACCTTCTTGAAGTCCGCATCGCCCTTGCGCATCATGCAGCCGTACGCCTCTTCCGACTGCGGCGTGCCGACGATCACCCACTCGCCCGGCTGCTTCGCCTTCGCGCGCTCGCCCGCGAGCAGCGCGTCGTCCATCATGAACGCGACGGCGCGGCCCGACTCGAGCGTGTTGAACGAGTCGCCGTGGTCCTTCGCGCTGATGATGTTCATGCCCAGCTGCTTCTCGTTGTTCATCTTGCGCAGCAGGCGCTCGGACGTCGTGCCGGCGGTGGTCACGACCGTCTTGCCCTTCAGGTCGGCGAAGTCCTTCACGCCCGAATCCTTCTTCGTCATCAGGCGCGTGCCGATCACGAAGATCGTGTCGGAGAATGCGGCCTGCTGCTGACGCTCCGTGTTGTTCGTCGTGGAGCCGCACTCGATGTCCACCGTGCCGTTCTGCACGAGCGGGATGCGGTTCTGCGACGTCACCGGGATGTTCTTGACCTGCAGGTTCGGCAGGTTCAGCTTCTTCTTCACCGCGTCCACGACTTTCATCTGGAATTCGCGCGAATAGCCGACGACCTGCTGGTTCTGGTCATAGTAGGAGAACGGAATCGACGATTCGCGGTGGCCCAGCGCGATCACGCCCGTGTCCTTGATCTTCTTCAGCGTGCCGGTCTCCTGTGCGTGCGCGCCGCTCGCGAACGCGCACAGCGCCGCGACCATCAGGACTGCCTTCTGGTATTTCATTTTGGTCATCTCCTTGGCTGAAACCCGCGCCAGTGTATCAAAGTAATATTTTTGAAAGTACTGGTTGTTTACCGAACTACGAATCGTCCCGTACGAAGCCGTCCTCCCGGCTTCCGGCGCCCCTGGGTAGCGCCTGAATGCACACGCGGGCGGTGCCGGATCCGGCACCGCCCGCGCGGGTTCATGCACACAATCGGGTGGATTGCGTCATGCTCGTGTCACAGTTGCCCGATCGAGTCGGCAACGACCGATCAGGGGTACAGGCCGCGCATTTCGCGCGCCATCAGGATGCGCTTGCACGCGACGATGAACGCTGCCGTACGCACCGACACCTTGTGCTCTTCCGCGACCGCCCACACGCCGGCGAACGCCTCACGCATCACGCGCTCGAGACGGTGGTTGATCTCGTCTTCCGTCCAGAAGAAGCTCGAGAAGTCCTGCACCCACTCGAAGTACGACACGGTCACGCCGCCCGCATTCGCGATCACGTCGGGGATCACGAGCACGCCGTTCGCGCTCAGGATGTCGTCGGCCGCCGTCGTCGTCGGGCCGTTCGCGCCTTCGACGATGATCTTCGTGCGGATCTTCGATGCGTTCTTCTCGGTGATCTGGTTTTCCAGTGCCGCCGGGATCAGGATGTCGGTCTCGACCGTCCAGAACTCGTCGTTCGGCATCGGTTCTGCGCCTTCGAAGCCCGCGACGCCGCCCGTGCGTGCGACGTGGTCGAGCAGCTTGTTCGAATCGAGGCCGGCCGGCTGGTAGATCGTGCCCGTGTGATCCTGCACCGCGATCACCTTCGAACCCGCTTCCTGGAACAGCTTCGCCGCGATGCCGCCGACGTTGCCGAAGCCCTGCACCGCGATGCGCGCGCCTTCGATCTCGAGGCCCTTCTTCTTCGCCGCCTCGCAACCGACGACGAACACGCCGCGGCCCGTCGCTTCCTTGCGGCCGAGCGAACCGCCGAGCGAGATCGGCTTGCCGGTCACGACGCCGGTCGACGTCTGGCCCTGGTTCATCGAGAACGTGTCCATCATCCACGCCATCACCTGTTCGTTGGTGTTGACGTCCGGTGCCGGAATGTCGGTGTTCGGGCCGATGATGATGCCGATTTCGCTGGTGTAGCGACGCGTCACGCGTTCGAGCTCACCGCGCGACAGCTTGCGCGGGTCGACGCGGATGCCGCCCTTCGCACCGCCGTACGGCACGTTCACGGCCGCGTTCTTCACCGACATCCATGCCGACAGTGCCATCACTTCCGACAGCGTCACGTCCTGGTGGTAACGCACACCGCCCTTGCCCGGGCCGCGCGACACGTTGTGCTGCACGCGATAGCCCTCGAAGTGCGCGACGGTGCCGTTGTCGAGCTCGATGGGCACATCGACGATCAGGATGCGCTTCGGGCGCTTCAGCGTTTCGAGCCAGCGCGACAGCGAACCGAGGTACGGCGCGACGCGATCGACCTGCTGAAGGTAGTTGCCCCACGGGCCGAGATCGTCGGCGTGAAGGTAGGACGGGATGGACTGCAGTTGCGAAGACATGGACGCTCCAACGTTCAACGGATTGCGCACATTGTCGAAAAACCCGTTTTTTTTATCCAATGCCGTTTGCTTATTCGATTATGCGTTTCTTGCATGATCGTGATTTTTCGCAAATCCGCGGTCGATTTGCGCAAGAACGCCCGCCGGACAGCCGTCCGACAGGCGCGGCAAGCGCGGCGGCGGCCGCGCGCGCTCGACCGGCGCGGTTAACCGCTCACGGTTAATCGGCGGTTTCGCGCAGTTCGTCGCGCACGACTTCCCAGAGTGCGCGCACGAGCTTCTGGTGGGGATCGTCGCCCTGCAGCGCGAGCTTGTCGCAGTACAGGCGGATCTCCATCGTCAGCGTGAACGGGTGCGTGCCGCCGCGCGCGGACCGGTCGAGCCGGATCAGGCGGCCGCTGGCCACCGCATCCTCGACGGCGCTGTGCGGCAGAAACGCGACGCCGTGGCCCGCGAGCGCCATTGCCTTCAGCCCTTCGGCCATGTCGGTTTCGTACACGCGATCGAGGAACAGCGACGTCGGGGCGTTCGCAATGATGACTTCGGTCATCCGGCCGAGATACGCATTCGGCGTATAAGACAGGTACGGCACGCGCGCCTCGGCCGTGCCCGGCAACGTATAGCGCGGCCGGCCCGCGCGGCCCGGCGCCGAAAACGCGCTGATCGGCTCGCTGCCGAGGACCAGCATGTCGTAGCGGGCCGGATCGAGCGCGACGGGGTGGCTCGGGTGGTGGTAGCCCATCACGAGATCGCAGCCGCCCTCGACCAGCGACAGCACGGCGTCGTGCACGTTCAGCGCGCGCAACCGTGTGTGGACCTGCCCCATCTTCGCCTCGATCCGCTGCAGCCAGCGCGGAAAATACGTGAGCGACAGCGTATGCGGCACCGCGAACTCGATGGTCGGCACCGGCGCGCCGACATGGCCGCGCAGCAGCGTGCGCGCCTCGTGCGCCTGCGACAGCATCGTCAATGCCTGTTCGTAGAAGATCTGGCCGGCCTGCGTGAGCCGCGTCGGATAAACCGAACGATCGATCAGTTCGGTCGCGAGCCATGCCTCGAGCGCCTGGATGCGCCGCGAGAACGCGGGCTGCGACACGTGCCGCAGTTCGGCGGACCGGCTAAAGCTGCGCGTTTCCGCGAGCGAGACGAAGTCTTCGAGCCATTTCAGTTCCATGCAGGCGGGCGCAACGGGCGGCGGTCGGGAAGAAGCCTGCATTCTACCGGCGGGCGGGCCCGGCCGGCGGCGCGGCGGGCAGCCGGGCGAGCCGGCCCGGGCGCCAGCCGGCGGACTGCTTGCGCGCCGCCCGGGCGCCGCGTGCGTGCCGATCGCCCACGGCGGCGGCGACCTGACCGGTTCGGCCGGGATCGCCCCGCGCCAATGGTAAAATGCCGGATTCTCCTCCCCTCGTTCGCACCGGCCCCCAAGGCCACGCCCGATCATGTCCGACACTCGTCCCGATACGCTTTTCGCCCTCACCGCGCTCTCGCCCATCGACGGCCGCTACGCCAGCAAGACCGAAGCGCTGCGCGACTGGCTCTCCGAAGCCGCCTTCATGCGCCACCGCGTCACCGTCGAGGTGCACTGGCTGATCGCGCTGTCGCGCGCCGGCTTCGCGGAAGTCCCGCGCTTCTCGGACGCGTCCGAACAATTCCTGCTGCAGCTCGCCGAGCGCTTCACCGCGCACGACGCCGCCCGCATCAAGGACATCGAGCGCGTGACGAACCACGACGTGAAGGCCGTCGAATACTGGCTGAAGGAATCGGTGAAGGGCCAGGAAGAACTCGAAAAGGCCAGCGAATTCATCCACTTCGCGTGTACGTCCGAAGACATCAACAACACGTCGCACGGGATGATGCTCGCCGGCGCGCGCGAGCACGTGATCGTGCCGGCGCTGCGCACGGTCCACCAGCGCCTCGTCGCGCTGTCGCACGCGCTTGCCGAGCAGCCGATGCTGTCGCGCACGCACGGCCAGCCGGCCAGCCCGACGACGCTCGGCAAGGAACTCGCGAACGTCGCGGCCCGCCTCGCGCGCGCAATCACGCGCATCGAGAAGGTCGAGATCCTCGGCAAGATGAACGGCGCGGTCGGCAACTTCAACGCGCACCTGTCGGCGTATCCGGAATTCGACTGGGAAGCGTTCTCGCGCGACGTGATCGAGAACCGCCTGAAGCTCACCTTCAACCCGTACACGATCCAGATCGAGCCGCACGACTACATGGCGGAGCTGTTCGATGCGGTCGCGCGCGCGAACACGATCCTGCTCGACCTCGACCGCGACGTGTGGGGCTACATCTCGGTCGGCTATTTCAAGCAGAAGACGAAGGCCGGCGAAATCGGCTCGTCGACGATGCCGCACAAGGTCAACCCGATCGACTTCGAGAACTCGGAAGGCAACCTCGGCCTCGCGAACGCGACGCTGCGCCACCTCGCCGACAAGCTGCCGGTGTCGCGCTGGCAGCGTGACCTGACCGACTCGACGGTGCTGCGCAACATGGGCGTCGCACTCGGCTACTCGCTGCTCGCGTACGACTCGCTGATCCGCGGCCTCGACAAGCTCGAAGTGAACCCGCAGCGCCTGAACGAAGACCTCGACAACTGCTGGGAAGTGCTCGCGGAGCCGGTGCAGACGGTGATGCGCCGCTACGGCATCGAGAACCCGTACGAGCAGCTGAAGGAACTGACGCGCGGCAAGGGCATCACGCGCGAAGCGCTGCAGGAATTCGTCGGCACGCTCGCGATCCCGCAAGATGCGAAGGACCGCCTGCTCGCAATGACGCCTGCGTCGTACATCGGCAAGGCCGTCGAACTCGCGAAGCGGATCGCGTAAGCGTCGCCGTCTCCGCACGTAAAAAAGCCCGATGCGAGCAATCGCATCGGGCTTTTTCATTGCCTGCCGCCGCCGGTCAGAACGAGATCATCCGCCCCGGGTTGAGTGCGCTCATCACGCTCATCGCGGCCTTCGCCGCGGGAATCGCAATCGGCGACAACTGGCGGCCGAGCGGAATCGCGCGGTGATCGATGCCGGTCAGCATCGAGAAATCGTCGTTGCGACCGACGAAATCGTCGCAGATCGCCTTGCCGATCCGCACCGTCTGCGCGACGCCATGACCGCTCCAGCCTTGCACCATGTACATCGGCACGCGGCCATCGGTCTTGCGGCTGTCGGTCGCGCCGTTCAGCGTGAAATCGCTGACGCCGCTCCAGCAGTAGTCCAGTGCGAACTGGCCATCGGCCTGCGGGAACACCGTGTTCAACCGCGTCAGCAGATACGCGTTGACGTCGGGCTGTGCCCAGCACGTGCCGGTGCCCTGCCCGCCGAACAGCAGGCGGTTGCCGCGCACGGGCCGGTAGTAGTCGATCTGGAACTGCGTGTCGTACACCGGCATGCCGGCCGGCATCAGTGTCGCGACGTCGACGTCGAGCGGCGCCGTCACGCTGACGTACGTGAAGAACGGCACGGTGGTGGCGGTGCCGTCGTCCAGCAGACGGAACGTCGTGTTGTGCAGCGCGAGCACGACGCCACGGCGCGCGGTGATCGTGCCGCCTGGCGTCGTCGCGACGACGCCCGCCGGCGTTTCGTCGAGCTCCAGCACCTCGGTGCCCTCGTACAACGCACCGCCGTTCAGCCGGAAGCCGTGCACGAGGCCGCGCACCAGCGCGAGCGGATGAAGCTGGCCACCGGTCGCATCGATCGCCGCGCCGTGATACAGCCCCGAGCGCACGTATTCGTCGTGCAGCTGATGGCGGCCGACGAGCGTCACGCCGGCGTCGCCCAGATGGCGGCGTGCGTCGGCGCCGTCGAGCAGCGCGCTCATGTGGCCCGGATGGACCGCCGCCGTGATGTGGCCGTGCTTGCGGTCGAGGTCGAGTGCGTAACGCGCGCCGATCGCGTCGATCAGGTCCATCGATTCGGCCGACGCGAAGCGCCACAGCCGCTTCGCGTCGTCGTGCGACAGATGGTCGATCATGTCGGCTGCTTCCCAGCGCGCGAGGCCCGGCGTGAGCTGGCCGCCGTTGCGGCCCGACGCCGCGGAGCCGACGTGATGCTTGTCGACGAGAATCGTGTCGACGCCCGCCTCCGCGAGATGCAGCGCGGCCGATGCGCCGAGCAGTCCCGCGCCGATCACCAGCACGTCGCACACCATGTCGTGCGCGAGCGGCGCGCTGTTTTCATGGCGCGACAACGACGCCTCGTACCAGTTGGCCGGGCGCTCGCCGTCGTAGCGGGACGGCGCGCACCAGTTCCAGTTGTCCTTTTCGATGTTCAGTTGCGTCTGGTCGAAACGCGATTCGCCCTGGATCAGGGGCTTGTGGTTGGAAGTCATGATTGCACTTGCATGGTCTTGGGCCGCCTGTCGAAGAGCCGTTCTGGCTTCGCGGGTGGGGCAGCCGGTTCCACTTGGGTGTCAACGAGATAAAGGGCGCGATGGCCCGTGTTGACGGCAGGCACGCTCGTGCCTGCCAGGATCCCGGACCGTGCAAAAGCACGCATTGAAAGGTGCCGGGACACCCAATTTCTACACCGCAGAAATAATTCTACAGCGTAGAATACGCTTTCGTCAAGATTACAACCGCAGCCATCCCGCTTTTCCATGAAAGACAAACCCGCCCAAGGCCCGCGCGGCCTCGACAAGGATGCGATCGTCGCGGCCGCGCTCGCGCTGCTCGAAGAGGTCGGCGAATCCGCGTTCAGCGTGCGCAAGCTCGCGCAGTCGGTCGGCTGCGACCCGATGAGCGTGCTCTATCACTTCAAGTCGAAAGAAGGCCTGAGCCGTGCGATCGCGAATGCGCTGTCGCGCTCGCTCGCGCCGGTCGACCCTTCACTGCCGTGGCGCGAGCGGCTGCTCGATCTCGCCCGCCAGTACCGCGCGCTCGCGCTGCGCCACCCCGCCGCGTTCGCGCTGCTGCAGCGTCATATGAGCACCGGGCCGGCCGATCTCGCGCACATCGAGACCGTGCATCGCGCGCTGGCCGATGCCGGCATCCCGAGCAGCGCACTGCCGACCGTGTGCGTCGGCTGGTATGCGAGCGTGATCGGCCTCGCCGCTGCCGAGGCCGGCGGCCTCACGCGGCCCGCGAACGACGTCGAGCTCGCGGAAATGCATGCGTTGTCCGATACCGCGCATCCGCTCGTCAAATCGGCCGCCCCGCTCTATGCGCAACTCGATCCGGCCGCCGTGCACGACACGATGCTGGACGTGCTGCTCGACGGCATTGCGCAGCACGTCCGCGCGACCTGAGCGGCTCACGCACCGCCGACGAAAAAAGGCGCCCCGAGGGGCTAATGCCGTTCAGTTAAGGTTCTTTCTGAGGAACCGGACAGCGTAACGAGCGGGACGGGACTTGACGGCCCGA
>NZ_LOWY01000083.1:0-202137 GCF_001524185.1 Burkholderia sp. FL-7-2-10-S1-D7
CGGCGGCGGCGATGGCGGTCACGGCAATGGCGGTCACGGTAACGGCGGCGGCGATGGCGGCGGCAACGGCGGTCACGGTCACGGTAACGGTGGCGGCGATGGCGGTCACGGCAACGGCAGCGGCGGCCACGGCAATGGCGGCGGCGACGGTAATGGCAAAGGGAGTGGTGGCGCCGGCAACGGCGGTGCCAACGGTGTCGGCAACGGAAACGGCAATGGCAGCAACGGCGGATCGGCCGGTGGCCATGGCCACTGACCGATGCATCGCCTGACGCGGAACGGTCAGAGCATTTCGAGCGCGCGCTTGCTGCGCGGCGGACGGAAGTAGCCGTCGAGTTGCGCGCGCTCGTCATCGCTCAACTCGAGATCGAGCGCCGCGCGATTGTCGCGGACGTGTTCGATCCGCGACGCCTTCGGGATCGCGAATACACCCGGCCGCGAGAGCACCCAGGCAAGCGCGACGCGCATCACCGACACACCGCGTTGCCGCGCGATCTCGTCGAGCGGCGAACGCTTCGGCAACCGCCCGTGATCGACCGGGCTGTAGGCCATCGCCGGCATCCGGTGCCTGGCGAGCCATGGCAACAGGTCGAATTCCGGGCCGCGCCGCGCGATGTTGTAGAGGATCTGGTTGGTCGCGCACGCGCCGCCGCCCGCCTCGTCGACGAGTTCCGCCATATCGGCCGTGTCGAAGTTGCTGACACCCCAATGGCGGATCTTGCCCGCGCGCCGCAGCGCCTCGAATCCCTCGACCGTCTCCTCGAGCGGCACCGAACCACGCCAGTGCAGCAGGTACAGGTCGAGACGGTCGGTACGCAAACGCTTGAGGCTCGCGTCGCACGCGGCGACGACGCCACGCCGGCTCGCATGATGCGGATACACCTTGCTGACAAGGAACACGCCGTCGCGCAGTCCGGTCAGCGCCTCGCCGACGAGCGTCTCGGTCGCGCCGTCTCCGTACATCTCGGCGGTGTCGACCAGCGACATCCCGAGCGCGATACCCTCGCGCAATGCGGCGATCTCGTCCGCGCGACGCGCGGGCCGCTCACCCATTTCCCAAGTGCCCAGGCCGAGCTTCGGAATCGTCTCGCCGTCCGGCAGGACGACCGTGGCGATCGTGTCTGTCATGCGTTCCTCGCTGCGGATTGGTGGCCGCGCACCGGCGGCCGTAGCATCGAATACGACGCATCAGTGTAGTCAATCGGCGCGGCGTCCACCTGCTGCACGGCAAAAACCGGATATAACGGCACCGCATGATGACTTAGAATGGCCGGCAATCTGATCGATACCCATTCCATGAAGGCACCCACGGACGACCGCTGGCAGGACCTGCGCCCCGACCCCGCGAACGATACGCCGCTCTACCTGCAGCTCGCCCGCAAGCTCGGCGACGCGATCCACGACAATCGATGGGCGGCCGGCGAGGCGCTGCCGTCCGAACGCGTGCTGTCCGAAGCGCTCGGCGTGTCGCGCATCACCGCGCGCAAGGCCATCGCGCTGCTCGTCGAGCAGGGCTTGATCCGCCGCACGCAAGGCGCCGGCAACTTCATCCAGCCGCGCTACGAGGATCCGCTTTCACGGCTGTCGAGCTTCAGCGAGATGCTCGAGCGCCGTGGCTTCAAGCCGAGCTCGCAGTGGCTCGAACGCGAGATTCAGCCGGCGAACCGCGACGAAGTCATCCAGCTCGGCCTGTCGCCGGCCGCATCGGTTACACGGCTGAAACGCCTGCGCCTCGCCGACGGCATCGTGATGGCCGTCGAAAACTCGACGTTCCCCGCCACGCTGATTCCCGATCCGCAGGCGATCGGCGGTTCGCTGTACAGCTATCTCGAAGCACGCGGCACGCCCATCGTGCGCGCGCTGCAGCATTTCCGCGCGGTCAACGCGACCGACGAGATCGCGCAGCAGATGGGCATCGCGCCGCACGACGCGCTGCTGCTGATCACGCGAATCGGCTATACGGCCGACCAGCGCGCGATCGAGCTCACCGATACCTACTGCCGCAACGACTACTACGACTTCGTCGTCGAGCTGCGCAAGTAATGCGCACGGTGCCGCCAGCGCTCATTGCCAGCGCGCTTCGTCCGTGCCGAGCGGCACGGGCGGCCGCGTGAATCGCGGCGGGGTCGCCGACAGACGTTCGGCCGGACGCACGGCATCGATCATGCCGAACGGCGAAGCGGTCCGGTCGATCCGGTCGCGCACGTCGTCGAACGTGAAATCCGGCACCTGCAGGCCGTCCGGCACCGTGCCGAACGATTGCAGCCAGCGTCCCGTCTGCGCGAGCGACAGCCGCACGTGCCAGCTTCCCCCTTCCGTTGCACGGCGCGCGAGCGCGATCATCGCGCCGAACGCCGCGAGATAACCCGTCGCATGATCGAGCGCCTGGCACGGCAGATGGCGCGGGCCGTCCGCGTGCGCGGCATGCTGCTCGCACCAGGCGATACCGCTCGCCGACTGCACGAGGCTGTCAAAGCCGCGCCGCATCGACCATGGCCCCGCATGCCCGTACGCGGACACCGACACGCACACGATGCCCGGCCGCAATTCCGCCAGCGCCTGCGGCGAGAACCCGCGCGCCGCGAGCGCGCCGGGGCGATAAGCCTGCAGGAATACATCGGCGTCGCGTGCAAGCTCGCGCAGCGTGGCGACGCCGGCCGCCTCGCGCAGGTCGATCCACGTCGAGTGCTTGCCGCGCCCGTTGTCGATCACGAGCGATGCGATGTTCGGCAGGTGCGGACCGTTGACGAGCAGCGTCTGTGCACCGTGCGATGCCAGCGTGCGGCCCGCGACCGGCCCCGCGATGATGCGCGTGAGATCGAGCACGCGCACGCCCGCGAGCGGCTGGTCGGGCTCGCCGCGGCCGATCGCCTCGACGGGCGCGTCGCCGATCCGCTCGATCTCGAACAGCGGCAGCGACGCGAGCGCGCGTGCCTGGTCGTGCGACGCCCATTCGTCAGGGGTTCTGATCAATGCCGCGCACAGGCCGGCCTCGGCCAGCGCGGTATCCAGCGCCGCGCCGTCCCACGTGCGGATCGCCGCCGCAACGTCGTCACGCTGCGGGCCGCAGCCGAGCACGTCGAGAATCCCGTGCAGGTGATGCGGAAAGTTCGCATGCAGCTGGATCCAGCGCCCGTCGCGCGTATCGTAGAAACCCGTTACCGGGTGGCGCGGCTCGGGCGGCAGGCCGTCGTCCACGCGCAGGTAGCGTTCGCTGCGGAATGCGACGAGCGCGTCGCGCATCGACACGTCGAGGCGCTGCGCGATGCCCGTGCGCAGCCGGTGGCATTCCGCCGCCGCGAGCCCGGCTGCCGCGATCGTCGCCGCGGCGAGCGTGCCGACGTGGAACGTCGACGGCAGCGTGGGGTCCTGCCCCGTCACGGCCGCGCGGGCCAGCGCGCCGGGTTCGCCGCGTGCAAGTTGCCACAAGCGGGACAATGCGAGTTCGGGTGTCATGGTGAAAGCGTGCCGTTGAGGAGACGAATTCGAGTCTAGAATTCGCGACGGGTGCGATCAATCTTGATTGCGCGAATCAATACATAACGAATAGTTGTAGCCGGGCCGCGCTTCATGCGCCCCGACAGGAGCGATCGGCATGACGTCCCTCAGCGCGCCGGAAGCCGCCGGCATCCTCGGTGTCAGCGTGAGCACCCTTTACGCGTATGTGAGCCGCGGCCTGCTGCGCTCGCTGCCGGACGGCGCGAGCAAGCGCCGCCGCTACGACGCGGACGAGGTGCGCCTGCTCGCGCGCCGCCGCGCCGATGCGAAACGCGCGGGCGGCGTCGCCGAACGCTCGCTCGACTGGGGCGTGCCCGTGCTCGAATCACGGATCACGCAGATCGCCGGCGGCCGCCTGCACTATCGCGGCGCCGATGCGATCGCGCTCGCGAACGACGCGACGCTCGAGGAAACGGCCGCACGACTGTGGGATTGTCCGCCCGCGCGGCTCGGCGCGGCATCGCTTGCGTCGACCGGTTTCGACGCCGCACAGTGGGACGACTGGGCTCGCCGCTGGGCCCATCTCGCGCCGCTCGAGCGCACGCTGGTACTGCTCCCCGCCGCGGCCGCCTCGCTGCCGCGCCTGTGGGCGCAAGGGCGCGACGCGCAGCTCGACTCGGCCACGCTGCTGCTGCGCGTGACGACGGCCGCGCTGGCCGGCATCGCGCCGGGCGACGCGCCCGTGCATCGGCAGCTCGCCGCAGCATGGCGGCTCCGGCGACGCGACGAAGCCGACCTGCTGCGCCGCGCGCTCGTGCTGTGCGCCGATCATGAACTGAACCCGTCGACCTTTGCGGTGCGCTGCATCGCGTCGACCGGCACCCACCTGTTCGGTGCGATCGCGGGCGGGCTCGCAGCGCTGTCGGGCCCGCGCCACGGCGGCGAGACGTTCCGCGCGGGCGCGCTGCTCGACGAAGCGGCGCGTGCCGCCGACCTCGACCGCTACCTCGCGCTGCGCGTCGCGCACGACGAACGGGCGGACGGTGCGCGCACCGCGCTGTCCGGGTTCGCGCACCCGCTCTATCCCGACGGCGATCCGCGCGCCCGCGCGTTGCTCGAGGCGCTGCACGCAATGCTGCCCGACCGGACGCCGTTACGCATGGCCCGTGCGCTCGCCGCACGCGTCGAGGCGGCGACCGGCCTGCGACCGGCGATCGATTTCGCGCTCGCGGTGCTGGAACGCTCGCTTGCGCTACCCGAGGGCGCCGCGTTCACGCTGTTCGCGGCCGGCCGCGCCGCGGGCTGGATCGCACACGCGCTCGAACAATATGCGGACGGCAAGCTGATCCGGCCCCGCGCGCGCTACGTCGGCAGCGACGCGGCGGCCTGACCACGGCCGCCGCGCCAAGCGACGAACCGTCGCCACGCGATCGGCGCGGCCTGCAGGTCCGGCGCCGCCTGCGGGCCGAACGCGAACACCGCACCACCCGCCGCCGTGCTGATCCAGACGCGCATGCCGGGCAGCAGCGCCAGCGTCTCGCCGGCGCGCAGCCAGTGATCGTCGGGCCGGCCCTCGATCGTCACCCACAGGTCGCCGTCCGCGACCTGCAGCGCGGTGCGATCGACGATGCGCCACCGCCCGGGCGGCTCGTTGCCGTCCATCTCGTAGAGTCGCAGTTCTCGCATGGCCGCCTCCGGGTCGCGTCGGTTCGAGGACTCCAGTATTTCGGACAGCGTCGACACCCGGACAGATACGCCCGCAGACACTTTCGGCTGAACTGTACCGGTCGGCTGACGGACGGGCGTCCGGCGCACCCGTGCCGATCCTGCGCGGCATGGCGGCTTTGCCTACAATGGCGGCTGTCCCGCGCCACCGGTCCGCCCCCATGTTCCAACGCCCGCCCGCCGCCGCTCCCGGCGAAAAGAATCTCACCGTGATGCTCTGGCTCGTTGCGACGGGCTTCTTCATGCAGACGCTCGATGCGACCATCGTCAACACGGCGCTGCCGTCGATGGCTGCGAGCCTCGGCGAATCGCCGTTGCGGATGCAGTCGGTCGTGATCGCGTACTCGCTGACGATGGCGGTGATGATCCCCGTCTCGGGCTGGCTCGCCGACACGTTCGGCACGCGGCGCGTGTTCTTCAGCGCGATCCTGGTGTTCTCGCTCGGTTCGTTGCTGTGCGCGAACGCGCATACGCTGTCGCAGCTCGTCGTGTTCCGCGTCGTGCAGGGGGTGGGCGGCGCGATGTTGTTGCCGGTCGGGCGGCTCGCCGTGCTGCGCACGTTCCCGGCCGAGCGCTACCTGGCCGCGCTGTCGTTCGTCGCGGTCCCCGGGCTGATCGGTCCGCTGATCGGGCCGACGCTTGGCGGCTGGCTCGTGAAGATCGCGTCGTGGCACTGGATCTTCCTGATCAACGTGCCCGTCGGCATCGCCGGCTGCGTCGCGACCTTCTACTCGATGCCCGACTCGCGCAACCCGGCCGTCGGCCGCTTCGACCTGAAGGGCTATCTGCTGCTGACGATCGGGATGGTCGCGATCTCGCTGTCGCTCGACGGGCTCGCCGATCTCGGCATGCAGCACGCGGCCGTGCTCGTGCTGCTGATCCTGAGCCTGGCGTGCTTCGTCGCGTACGGGCTGTACGCGGTGCGCGCGCCGCAGCCGATCTTCTCGCTCGAACTGTTCAAGATCCACACGTTCAGCGTGGGCCTGCTCGGCAACCTGTTCGCGCGGATCGGCAGCGGCGCGATGCCGTACCTGATTCCGCTGCTGCTGCAGGTGAGCCTCGGTTATTCGGCATTCGAGGCCGGGCTGATGATGTTGCCGGTCGCGGCGGCCGGGATGTTCTCGAAGCGGATCATCACGCGTCTGATCACGCAGCACGGCTACCGCAAGGTCCTGCTCGCGAACACGATCATGGTCGGCGTGATGATGGCGAGCTTCGCGCTGATGCGCGACTCGGTGCCCGTCTGGGTGAAGGTCATCCATCTCGCGCTGTTCGGCGGCTTCAACTCGATGCAGTTCACCGCGATGAACACGCTGACGCTGAAGGACCTCGGCACCGGCGGCGCGAGCAGCGGCAACAGCCTGTTCTCGCTCGTGCAGATGCTGTCGATGAGCCTCGGCGTCACGGTCGCGGGCGCGCTGCTGGCCACCTTCACCGGGATGCTGCGCACGGTGACGCCGAGCAACACGCTGCCCGCATTCCATGCGACCTTCGTCTGCGTCGGGATCATCACGGCCGCGTCCGCGTGGATCTTCGCGCAGCTCGCGCCCGAGATCCGCGGCCGCGCGCAGCACAAGACCGATCCGTCCGAGCGCGCGTGACGCACCGCGCGCGCCGTGCCGGGAAACCCCACGACGGCGCGCCGCGCACCATGTCGGTGCAGCATGGCTGCGCCGCGCGGCACCCGGCGACCTCGACGGCGCGTGGCACGGGGCCCGATGTCGAGCATGCTTCTTGCTGGCCTATTCTGTAGGTAAACTGGCAGCCTTCCTTCGGCCGACATCATGAGCATGATCGACATCGATCCCCCCGGCTTTCAGCCGCCCCGCCCCGTCGCCGGCGACGACGGGAAGCGGCGCACCGTGCTGTACGGTGCGTACACCGTGTTCAGCGTGTTCCAGCCCGTTTTCTCGGTGTCGCACCGCCGCGCGATCGGTTATCACGCGTCGCTGCGCGCGCACGACGAGGACAGCCGCCAGGTCGCGTCGCACGAGGTGTTCACGCAGGCGGCGCGGCGCGGCGACCTGCTCGAGCTCGGCCGGCTCGCCGAATCGCTGCATCTCGGCAACTTCCACGCGTTCGACAGTCACGACGAATGGCTCTTCCTGAGCCTGCATCCGGCCGCGCTGATGGACACCGTCTACGGCGACGCGCTGCTGGCGAACCTGAAGGCGCTCGGCCTGCCGCCGCATCGCGTGGTGCTCGAAGTGCCCGAGCAGGCAGGCGGCGAGACGCCGCGCTATGCGGCGATCGTCGATGGCCTGCGCAAGGCCGGCTTCCTGATCGCGCTCGGCGGCTTCGGTGCGAAACATTCGAACATCGACCGCGTGTGGCACCTGCATCCCGACATTGTCACGCTCGACCGCGGGATCCTCGCGCAGGCGAGCGAACACTCGCATCTCGAGCGCGTGCTGCCGGGGCTCGTGTCGCTGCTGCACGAATCCGGCCAGCTCGTGCTGATGGGCGGGCTCTCGACCGAGCGCGACGCGCTGATCGCGCTCGAATGCGATGTCGATTTCGTGCAAGGGCAATATTTCGCGGGACCGAGCGTCGACCCCGTGCAACCGCAGGCCGCCGCGGGCTGCATGGATACGCTGTCGGCCGCGTTGCGGCTGCGCGTCGCGAAACGCGAGCGCACACAGGCCGAACGCCTCGCACCGTATGTCGCCGCGCTGGAGGAGGCGAGCCAGAAGCTCGTCGCGGGCGAACCGCTGATCGACGCCGCCGGCGCCGTGCTGGGGTTGCCGGAAACCGCGCGCTGCTTCCTGCTCGATGCATCGGGCCGCCAGATCGGCGACAACGTGCTCGCGCGCGGCAGCGTGTCGCAGCGGGCCAAGCGCTTCCGGCCGTTGCTGCATTCGGAAGGCGCAAGCTGGGAGCGCCGCCCCTACTTCATCCATGCGATGCGCGCGCCGGGCCGCGTGCATCTGACGCCGCCGTACCTGTCGATCAACGAAGCGCACCTGTGCGTGACCGCATCGATCGCCGCGCCGGCCGCGACCGGCATGCAGGTGCTGTGCGTCGACATCAACTGGGAAGCGGCGCTCAACCGCGAATGAGTTCGCGCGCCGCGCTCATGCGGCGCCATCGACGTCGTCGGCCCGGCGCGCGATCAGCCGATGCACGCGCTTGCCGGATGACGCGCTGACCACCTCGTGCTCGTCGATCACGTGCATGCCGGGGCCGAGCGCCGCACGCATGCGCACCGAATCGAGCGGTGTGTACAAGCGGCCGCGCTCGTCGCGCAACGCGCCGTTGCCGGCCACCCGCCAGCTCAGGTACAACGTGCCGCCGGGCATCAGCAGTGCAGCGAGCCGCGCGGCCGCCGCAGCGGCATCCGCCTGCTCGAGATGCATGACGACCGTCTCGCACAACACGTTGCGAAACGCGCCGGACGGCACGCCCGCGAGCGCCGGCAGCGCAGCCAGTTCGAACGTCAGCGACGGATGACGCAAGCGTGCCTCGGCGAGCAGCGCCGCGCTCGCATCGTAGCCGCGCACGTCGAATCCTTGCGACGCGAGCCACGCAGTGTCGCGCCCCGCGCCGCAGCCGACGTCGGCGGTCGGCCCCGGCGAGAAATACTGCTCGAGCAGCGCATACATGTCGTCGGGGGCGGCCTGGTCGAGCCAGTCCTGCGCGTATTGCGCGGCATGGGCTTCGTAGGCATCGAGAGTCGGGCGATCCACCATGGCGATTGCTCCGCATACGCGTCCTGTCGTGCGACGCACTCCGCATCTTAGCCGTTGCGCATCGCGCGTGGTGGGGCGCGCGGTCCTATGCCGCGCGCATGTCGCCCGCGCGATGCGCGTGCGCGGTCAGCTCGGCCCACAGCGCATCGCCGCGCCAGGCGGGCCGCGATGCCGCGGTTTCGGCGTCGTGAACGAGCGCGCACAGCCGCGCGTTGACCGGCGCCTGCGCACCGACGCGCGCGCCCAGCCGGACGATCTCGCCGTTGATCCACTCGACTTCGGTCGCCCGGCGCCTGGCGAGATCGTCGGACATCGACGAGCGCGCAAGCGGATCGATCGCGAGCATCCGGCCGCCCAGCGCGCGAAACACGGGATCGGGCAAGTCGAGCACGGCGGGAATCCAGGCAGCCGGCAACGGCGTGAGCCGCGCGGGCCGGATCGCGGCACGCGCCAGCACGTGCAGTGCTTCGCGTTGCGCCAGCGCGACGCAGCGTCGATACGCGCGTTGCGAGAGTTCGTCGCGCAACGGCAGGTTCGCGAGCGCATTGACCGCGTTGTTCAGGTTCAGCAGCAGCTTCGCCCACTGCACGGCCCGCATGTCGCGGTGCAGCGCGAGCGGTAGCCCGGCACGGGCGAACGCGCCGGCGAATGGCTGCAGCGCGGGTGACGCGTCGGCCGCGAGCACGCCAGCCGAGCCCTGGTGAAACGCGCCGGGCCCGCGTTCGATCACGTTGAACGGCACCATGCCGGCCAGCACGGTCGCTTGCGGCAGCGCATCGCGCAACACGTCGGCGTTGTAGAGACCGTTCTGGAAACTGACGACGACCGTGCCGGGCCGCAGCACGTCGGCCAGTTGGGCTGCGGCGCCCTGCGTCGCGGCCGACTTCACCGCGACGAGCACGAGCCGCGCGACAGCTGCGGCGGCTGGATCGGTCGAGAATGCGACCTCGGACGGCGCGAGCGTCGCGCGATGGCCGCGCCGGTCTGTCAGGGTCAGCCCGTTTGCGCGAATCGCGTCGCCGATCCGTGCGCGGCCGACGAGCGTGACGGGCGTCCCCGCCGCCGCGAGCCGGCCGCCGAGATAGCAGCCGACCGCGCCCGCGCCGAACACGCAGACCGGCGCGGCCGGCGTGTCAGACATGCGAGTGCACGCCGCCGTGGACCGGGCCCGCACGCCGCTCGACTTCGCGGCGCACGTCGCCGCGCAGGCCCACGAAGAACGCGACTTCGGCGACGACGAACAGCGGCCCGACCGTCAGGCCGACCAGGTCGTCGACGAACGCGGGCTTGCGCCCTTCGAACCAGTGCCCGACGAACTGCACGATCCAGCCGACCACGAACGCGCCGACGCCGATCCCGAGCCATTGCGCGGTCGGCAGCAACGCGAGCGTCTGCGCAGCCCACAGGCCGAGCGCGAACAGCGCGGTCATCGCCACCCCGAAGCCCAGGTCGAGACGCAGGTAGAACACCGCGAACGCCACGGCGAGCAGCAGCGCCGGCGACAGCGCGACGCCCGCCAGCACGCCGATCGCCGGCCGTGACAGCAGCACCTCGACCGCGAACACGATCATCGGAATGCCGACCAGATGCGTCGCAATGTTGCGCACGTCGCGATGGTAGGCCGCATACTGGGAAAGGTGATCCTCGAGCGTCTTCATGGTGTCTCCTGAACGATCATCGAGCGCTATGATGCGCGTCACGCCCGACAACCTCTGTCAGCTACCCGACATCGCGTGCCCATGCCCTCGCCGCTCGCCCCGTACCTGCCGCAGATCGAAGCGCACCCGTGGTTCGCCGCGCTGCCGCCCGCGTTGCGCCACGAGCTGCTCGCCCGCGCCGCGTTGCGGCACCTGCCGGCCGGCCAGGCGCTGTTCCGCCGCGGCGACCCGCCGTGCGGGCTGTATGCGGTGCTGGCCGGTTCCCTCACCATAGGCGCGGTCGATCCGCAGGGCAAGGAAGCGCTGCTGACGGTCGCCGACCCCGTCACGTGGTTCGGCGAGATCGCACTGTTCGACGGCCAACCGCGCACGCACGATGCGATCGCGCTCGACGACACGCTGCTGCTGCACGTCCCGCAGGCCGCGCTCGTCGCGATGCTCGACGCGACACCGCAATACTGGCGGCAGTTCGCGCTGTTGATGGCGCAAAAGCTCCGGCTGAGCTTCCTGACCGTCGAATCGATGAGCGTGATGCCGGCCGCGCAGCGGCTTGCCGCGCGGCTGCTGATGATCGCCGACGGCTACGGCGGGATCAGCGCCGGCCGCACGCGCATCCGGATGTCGCAGGAAAAGCTCGCGGCAATGCTCTCGCTCACGCGGCAGACCACCAACCAGCTGCTGAAGGCGCTGCAGGCCGACGGCATCGTGCGGCTGCATGTCGGCGAAATCGAACTCGTCGACGTCGACGCGCTGCGCCGCGCAAGCGGCCTGCCCGGCGGCACGCCGTGACTGCGCCCTGACGCCGCCGCGCAATCGCCGCAACGCCGCATTCCCGCCGTCATGGCATTGCGCTATCGTGACGGCTCGTTCGCCCTCCCCGCATCCGCTCTTGAACACGTCCACCGTCACTACTCCGCCCCGTCATGCGTGGCCCGTATTCGTCGCATTCCTGCGGCTCGGCCTCACGTCGTTCGGCGGGCCCGTCGCGCATCTCGGCTACTTCCGTGACGCATTCGTCACGCGACGCCGCTGGCTGACCGAGCGCGCCTATGCGGATCTCGTCGGCCTGTGCCAGTTCCTGCCGGGGCCGGCGAGCAGCCAGGTCGGGATGGCGATCGGCCTGTCGCGCGCGGGCTATGCGGGGATGTTCGCCGCATGGCTCGGCTTCACGCTGCCGTCCGCGCTGCTGATGATACTGTTCGCGCTCGGTGTCCACGCGACGGGCATGCCGGTCGCGGCAGGCGCGCTGCACGGGTTGCGCATCGTGTCGGTCGCCGTGATCGCGCAGGCGGTGTGGGGCATGGCGCGCACGCTGTGCCCGGATGCGCGCCGCGTCACGCTGATGGCGATCGCGACCTGCATCGCGCTGCTCGTCCCGGCTGCGTGGCTGCAGGTGGTCGTGATCGTCGCGGCAGGCGCCGCCGGTCTCATGCTGTTGCCGCAGCCCGAGCGCGGCGCCCACGAGCCGTTGCCGCTGCACGTGTCGCGCCGCGCGGGGCTGCTGTGGCTCGTACTGTTCGCCGCGCTGATCGTCGTGTTGCCGGTCGCGGCAAGCGCGCTCCACTCGAACACACTCGCCGTCGTCGATGCATTCTTCCGCACCGGCGCGCTGGTGTTCGGCGGCGGCCACGTGGTGCTGCCGCTGCTGCAAGCGGCCGTCGTCGCGCCGGGCTGGGTCGGCGACTCGGCGTTCCTGGCCGGCTATGGTGTCGCGCAGGCCGTACCGGGGCCGCTCTTCACGTTCTCGGCCTTCCTCGGTGCGTTGCTGCGCGACGCGCCGAACGGCTGGCTCGGCGGGATGATCGCGCTGGTGTCGATCTTCGCGCCGTCGTTCCTGCTTGTCGCGGGCACCGCCCCGTTCTGGGAACGCCTGCGTCGCAGCACGCGCATGCAGGCCGCGCTGGCGGGCGTGAACGCGGCGGTCGTCGGGCTGCTGCTTGCCGCGCTCTATCATCCGGTGTGGAGCGACACGATCGTGTCACCGCGCGACTTCGCTGCCGCGCTCGTCGCGTTCGTCGCGCTCGTGTTCTGGCGCGTGCCGCCGTGGGCCGTCGTGATCGCGAGCGCGGCGCTCGGCTGGTTGTCGGGGGTGATCGTCTGATCGGGCGAATGCCGCGCGGCGATTGATGCCCGATCAAAAACGAAAAAGCCCTCGTGACGAGGGCTTTTTTGGGGGATGCCGCGCGCCGCAGGGGCGCGCAGGATGCCCGGACTTACGCGAAGTTCTTCGCTGCGAAGTCCCAGTTCACGATGTTCCAGAACGCTTCAACGAACTTCGGACGTGCGTTGCGGTAGTCGATGTAGTACGCGTGCTCCCACACGTCGATCGTCAGCAGCGGCTTGTCGGCCGTCGTCAGCGGCGTGGCGGCGTTGCTCGTCGAGACGATGTCGAGCGAACCGTCGGCCTTCTTCACGAGCCATGCCCAGCCCGAACCGAACGTGCCGACCGCAGCCTTCGTGAACGCTTCCTTGAATGCGTCGTACGAACCCCACTTCGCATTGATCGCGTCGCCGAGCGCGCCCGACGGTGCGCCGCCGCCGTTCGGCGACAGGCTGTTCCAGAAGAACGTGTGGTTCCAGATTTGCGCGGCGTTGTTGAAGATGCCGCCCGACGACTTCTTCACGATCTCTTCCAGCGACAGGTTTTCGAATTCCGTGCCCGGGATCAGATTGTTCAGGTTCGTCACATATGCCTGGTGGTGCTTGCCGTAGTGGTACTCGATCGTCTCTTTCGAGATGGTCGGCGCGAGTGCGTCTTCAGCGTACGGGAGCGGCGGGAGCGTATGAGCCATGGCGATTCCTTCGTTGAGTATGTAGGGAGGCTGTGTTGAATGCTGCCGAGCGTCTGATTGTAGGCGAGTCCGAATATCCCCGCAAACTCACGGGCATTTATCCGCGGTATGCAGAAAATCGCCGCTGGCGCTTCATCCGGCAGGACGAGACGACGACGCGCAGCATCCGTTCCCGCGCCCGGCGTTCGATACGTCCGGACCGCCGGGCGTGCGACCTTCGTTTCGCTTACGCCGTCGTCGTCAGATCGTGTCGGTCAGCCGCGGCTGCACGTCGGCGAGCGACACGTCGGCCGAGCCTTCGGCGAGATGCACCGTGAGTCGGCGCTGCGGCTTCAGCGCGCTCGGCGCGCGCACCGCGCGGCCGGTCTGCGCGTCGATCAGCGCCGCGTAGCCGCGCTCGAGCGTGCGCTGCGGGCTCAGCACCTCGAGCCGCGCCGCGCAGGCCGACACGCGCGCGGTATCGCGCTCGTGACGGCGCTGCAGCGCCACCGCGAGACGTTGCGACAATCCGGCGACGGCCTGACGCGCCTGCGCCGGGTCGGGCCGCGCGCGCTGCCAGCGCAATTGCGCGAGCGCGAAACGCGCACGCGCGTCGCGCACCGGCCGCGACGCCGCCGACGCGAGCCGCACCGCCAGCTGTTCGACGTGGGTACGTTGCCGCTGCAGCCGTTCGGCCGGGCTGACGAGCCGGCGCGCGAGCCAGTCGAGCTGCTGCGCACGCTGCTCGAGCCCGCGCTCCAGGCTGCGCGCAAGCGCGCGCTGCCGGTCGGCAACCTCGCGCAACAACAACGCGCGCTGCGGACTCGCCAGCTCGGCCGCGCCGGTCGGCGTCGGCGCGCGCAGGTCGGCCGCGAAGTCCGCGATCGTGAAATCGGTTTCGTGGCCGACGCCGCTGACGACCGGCAGTTCGCTCGCCGCGATCGCCCGTGCGAGCGCTTCGTCGTTGAACGACCACAGATCCTCGATCGACCCGCCGCCACGGCACACGAGCAGCACGTCGACCTCGCGCCGCGCGTTCGCGGTCTGCACGGCCGCGACGAGCTTTTCGGCGGAACCGGCACCCTGCACGGGCGCCGGATAGACGATCACCGGAATGTGCGGCGCGCGGCGCGCGAGCGTGGTCAGCACGTCGCGCAGCGCGGCGGCCTGCAGCGACGTGACGATGCCGATCGCGCGCGGGTGCGCCGGCAGCGGCCGCTTGCGCTCGGCGGCGAACAGCCCTTCGGCCTCGAGCTGCGCCTTCAGCCGCAGGAATGCCTCGTAAAGACGCCCTTGGCCCGTGCGCCGCACGGCCTCGACGTTGAGCTGCACTTCGCCGCGCGGCTCGTACATCGTGACGACCGCGCGCACCTCGATCCGGTCGCCTTCGCGCGGCGTGAATTCCGCGTACTGCGCGCGACCGCGAAACATCACGCAGCGCATCTGCGCCTGCTGGTCCTTGATCGAGAAATACCAGTGGCCGCTCGCGGCGCGCGTGAAATTCGACACTTCGCCCGAGATCCACAGCAGCGGGAACGAGCGCTCGAGCATCGTCGAAATCGCGCGATTAAGCGCCGAAACGGGAATCACTTCGTCGCCGCCGCGAGTCGCGCCGGGAGCGGAAAAAGGAGAGTCGGAAAGCATGGGCGGTCGGATGAATGCTGGCGGCGACACGATAGTCCGACACGCGCGCGGCGTCCAGCGCCGGCTACCCGCACTGCAACACGCGGAAGGTGTCCACATTTTGGCTATCGTCCCCCAAAAACACTTGAAAACCTCGAAAAAAACCAGACAATTCCGCGTAACGCTTTGATTTTTATATATTTTTAAACCTTTCGGTTTGATTCGGCGCCGATTCGATGCCCATCCGGCGGGCGTTTGACGCGAACGGGCGGGGAGTTTTTCACAGAGTTATCCACAACCCGCTCCGATCCGCCCCCATCGGATGCGTTGCCCGGCCGCGCTTGCCGCGCCCGCGTGCGGCGCGCTAGAGTGCCGCCTTCCGAAGACCTTGCGGCATGCGCCGCCCAACGGAGAATCCGTCTTGATGAATCCGTCCCACGCCGCGGCGCTCGACGCGCCGCGTCCGGCCCGATGAGCGCGCCCGGCGGCCCGCTCGCGCCGCTCGAAGCGCGCCTCACGCGCGAATGGCAGCGACGCGGCGCCCTCGCCTGGGCGCTCACGCCGTTCGCCTGCGTGTTCGGCCTGTGCGCGGCGCTGCGCCGCACGGCCTACGCGCAGGGCTGGAAGCAACCGGTCGACGTCGGCGTGCCCGTCGTCGTGGTCGGCAACGTGACCGTCGGAGGCACCGGCAAGACGCCGACCGTGATCGCGCTGGTCGACGCGCTGCGCGCGGCCGGGTTCACGCCGGGCGTCGTGTCGCGCGGCTACGGCGCGAACGTGAAGGCGCCCGTCGCGGTCACGCCCGCATCGCGCGCGAGCGCGGCCGGCGACGAACCGCTCCTGATCGCGCGCCGCACCGGCGCGCCCGTGTGGGTGTGCCCCGACCGCGTCGCGGCCGCGCAGGCGCTGCGCGCCGCGCACCCGAACGTCGACGTGATCGTCAGCGACGATGGCCTCCAGCACTACCGTCTCGCCCGGACGGTCGAGCTCGTCGTGTTCGACCACCGCCTCGGCGGCAACGGCTTCCTGCTGCCGGCCGGGCCGCTGCGCGAGCCGCTGTCGCGCCACCGGGACGCGACGCTCGTCAACGATCCGTACAGCGGCGCGCTGCCGCCGTGGCCCGACACCTATGCGCTCGCGCTCACGCCGGGCGCCGCGTGGCACCTCGACCAGCCGGCGCTGCGTCGTCCGCTGTCGCAGTTCGCGAACGAGCGCGTGCTCGCCGCGGCCGGCATCGGCGCGCCGGAACGCTTCTTCGCGACGCTGCGCGCGGCCGGCCTCGCGCCGGCGACGCGCGCGCTGCCCGACCACTACGCGTTCCCCGACAATCCGTTCGTCGACGACGCAGTCGATGCGATCCTGATCACCGAGAAGGATGCAGTAAAATTGGGCGCTTCCTGGCGCGACGCTCGGCTGTGGGTCGTCCCCGTCGAAGCCGCGCTCGATCCTCGCCTCATTGCCCTCGTTGTGGAGAAACTCCGTGGACGCTCGCCTGCTTGAAATCCTTGTGTGCCCTATCTGCAAAGGCCCGCTCCACTATGACCGCGCCGCGCAGGAGCTGATCTGCAACGCGGACAAGCTCGCCTACCCGATCCGCGACGGCATCCCCGTGATGCTCGTCGACGAAGCGCGCCAGACCGTCGAAGGCACGCCGGTCGACCCCGCCGGCCCGGCCGGCAGCTGACGCTGCACCGCTGCACCGGCGCCTGGCCGCGGTTCGCTGCGGCCGCGTGCCGGCCCGTGCCCCGGGCGGCCTGCCTTCGACGCGCCGCCCGCCCCGCCCTCCTCACCGCCCAGCCCCGATGACCCATCCGCAGCCCTTCATCGCCGTCATTCCTGCCCGGCTCGCGTCGACGCGCCTGCCGAACAAGCCGCTCGCCGATCTCGGCGGCAAGCCGATGGTCGTGCGCGTCGCCGAGCGCGCGCGCGAAGCGGGCGCGCAGCAGGTGCTCGTCGCGTCCGACGCGCAGAGCGTGCTCGACGCGGCCCGCGAGCACGGTTTCGAAGCAGTGCTGACACGCGCCGATCATCCGTCCGGCACCGACCGGCTCGCGGAAGTCGCCGCGACGTTCGGGTGGAGCGACGACACCGTCGTCGTCAACGTGCAGGGCGACGAACCGCTGATCGACCCGGTGCTCGTGCGCGACGTAGCGTCGCACCTCGCCGCGCATCCGGACTGCGCGATCGCGACCGCGGCGCACCCGATCCACGCCGCCGCCGACGTGTTCAACCCGAACATCGTGAAGGTCGCGCTCGACGCGCGCAACGTCGCGATGTACTTCTCGCGCGCGCCGATTCCGTGGAGCCGCGATGCGTACCAGCCGCACTGGCCCGACGTCGCGGCCATGCCGGCACCGGCCTTTCCGGTCCATCGTCACATCGGCCTGTACGCATATCGCGCGCGTTTTCTGCGCACCTATCCGTCGCTCGCGCAGGCGCCGATCGAGCAAGCGGAGCAGCTCGAACAGCTGCGCGCGATGTGGCACGGCGAGCGCATCGCGGTGCTGATCACCGAACATGCGCCCGAAGCCGGCATCGACACGCCGGCCGATCTCGCACGCGTGCAGGCCCTTTTTCGGCCGGGTTCAAAATAACCCGTGGCATAATCAAGCGATTGTGCGAGCCGTCCGCGACCCGCGCGTCCTCGCTTGACCCCGCCACGGCCCGCCCCGGCAGCCGCGCGTCGCTTTTCGCCGACGCGCCGCATCAGACCGGTCCGCCGCGCGCAAGGCAAGCCCCGCGCACGTTGTCGCCGACGCTTTTGCGTCTCGCCACACGAATCTACATACTGGAGATATCACCATGCGTTTGATCCTGTTGGGCGCGCCCGGCGCGGGAAAGGGCACCCAGGCAAACTTCATCAAGGAAAAGTTCGGCATCCCGCAAATCTCGACAGGTGACATGCTGCGCGCGGCCGTCAAGGCCGGCACGCCGCTCGGCATCGAGGCGAAGCGCTTCATGGACGAAGGCAAGCTCGTGACGGACGACCTGATCATCGGTCTCGTGAAGGAGCGCCTGAAGGAAGCCGATTGCGCGAACGGCTATCTGTTCGATGGCTTCCCGCGCACGATCGCGCAGGCTGACGCGATGAAGGAAGCCGGCGTCGCGATCGATTACGTGCTCGAAATCGACGTCCCGTTCTCGGAGATCATCGAGCGCATGAGCGGCCGCCGCACGCACCCGGCGTCGGGCCGCACGTACCACGTCAAGTTCAACCCGCCGAAGGTCGAGGGTGTGGACGACGTGACGGGCGAACCGCTGATCCAGCGCGACGACGACAAGGAAGAAACCGTCAAGAAGCGTCTCGAAGTGTACGAAGCGCAGACCAAGCCGCTCATCAAGTACTACGGCGACTGGGCGCAGCGCGGCGAGGAAAACGGCCTGAAGGCCCCGCAGTATCGCAAGATCTCGGGCCTCGGCAGCGTCGATGAAATCCGCGAGCGTGCGTTCGAAGCATTGAAGTAAGCACCACGTCGTGCACCGCAAGCCGCCCTTCCGGGCGGCTTTTTTTTCGTCTGCCGCGACCGTTTCGTCTGACCTGGATTCGCACGACCGTGCCGCACTGGGCGGCTTGCAGCGGCGCCCCGTACAATCGATCGAACGCGTGCGCCGCGTGGACCGGCGCACCGGCCTTTCCTCCGATCGACCGGCATCGGACCCAACCAAGGAGACAGTGATGGAGATTCGCGGCAACGTCTTTCTGATCACGGGCGGCGCATCGGGCCTCGGCGCCGGGACGGCCCGCATGCTCGCGCAGGCCGGCGGCAAGGTCGTGCTCGCCGACCTGAACGAGGCGGCCGGCACGGCGCTCGCGAGCGAGCTTTCCGGCGTGTTCGTGCGCTGCGACGTGTCGAGCGAGGCCGATGCGCAGGCGGCCGTCGACGCCGCGACGCGCGCGGGCACGCTGCGCGGCCTCGTGAACTGCGCGGGCATCGCGCCCGCCGCGAAGACCGTCGGCAAGGACGGCGCGCATCCGCTCGACGTATTCGCGAAAACGATCAACGTGAACCTGGTCGGCACCTTCAACATGATCCGGCTCGCGGCCGCCGCGATGGCTGCGACCGCGCCGAACGACGGCGGCGAGCGCGGCGTGATCGTCAGCACCGCGTCGGTCGCCGCCTACGACGGCCAGATCGGCCAGGCCGCATACGCGGCATCGAAGGCCGGCGTCGCGGGCATGACGCTGCCGATCGCACGCGATCTGTCGCGCCACGGCATCCGCGTGATGACGATCGCGCCCGGGCTGTTCGAGACGCCGATGCTGCTCGGCATGCCGAAGGACGTGCAGGATGCGCTCGGCGCGATGGTGCCGTTCCCGCCGCGGCTCGGCAAACCGGACGAGTACGCGATGCTGGTGCGCCAGATCGTCGAGAATCCGATGCTCAACGGCGAAGTGATCCGCCTCGACGGCGCGATCCGGATGCAGCCGAAGTAAGGGCCACGCGATTGCAAATGAAAAACGCCCGCGATGCGGGCGTTTTTACGTTCGGGGCTCCGGGGATACCGTGACGGCTCAGTCGTCGCCGTCGCGCTGCATCCGCTGCCGCAACTCGGTCACCTGCGATTCGACGACGGTCGCGTCGTCCGCATCGGGCCGCTCGCCGAGATACTGCTCGAGATCCTCGAGTGCCGGGCGCAGATAGTCGAGCCGCGCATAGGCGAAGCCGCGGTCGCGCACCTCGTCGAGTTGTTCCGGCAGCAGGATCACGAGCCGCTGCTGCACGGCAAGCAGCCGCTGCCAGCGTTCCGTCTGCAGGTAGATCGTCTTCAGATTGCGCAGCATCCGCGCGATGATCTCGCGGCTCGTGGCCGGCTGCAGCAGCGCGCGCAACGCGCTGTCGACTGCGCCCGCCGCACGCGCGACGTACGGCTCGAGCATCTCGACCATCTCGGCTTCGGACAGCGAATGGCCGTTGGTCGGATCGATGATCAGATCGCCGTCCGGCAGCGTCACGCGCAGCAGGAAGTGGCCGGGAAACGACACGCCGCGCGCCGGCACGCCGATCTGCTCGGCGAGCTCCAGATACAGCACCGACAGCGAGATCGGGATCCCGCGCCGCCGTTTGAGCACGGCGTTCAGGTGGCTGTTATCGGGGTCGTAGTAATCGTTGTGATTGCACGCGAAGCCGAGCTCGCGGAAGAAGAAGTCGTTCAGCGCGGCGACGCGGCCCTTCAGGTCCGTATCGTCGGCGAGCCGCCGGCGCAGCCGCGCCGCCAGCATGTCGAGTTCGGCCAGCGTGCCCTGCAGGTCGAGGTCGGGATACGCGTCCTGCGCAAGCGACAGCGCGGCTTCCGTGACGGGCAGACTGTCGTCGTCCGCCACGAGCGTGCTGAAGTAGTCGAGGACGCGGGTCATTGCGGTCGTCACTTGGCGCGCCTTCTGAAGTATGCGTATTTGAAGCCCATCACCCACAACATACCGAAATATAGTGCAGCGAACAGCACCAGGCACGCCGCCATCAGCGCGATGCGATCGAGCGGCTGCGCGCGCATGCCGGTCCAGTCGAAGCTGATCGCGCACCAGTGCATCAGGCCCGCGAGCACGAGCGCCGCGCCGATCAGTTGCACGAAGAAGCGCAGCCAGCCCGGCGACGGCTGGTAGATGCCGCGCTTGCGCAGCCCGAGGAACAGCAGCAGCGAGTTCAGGCATGCGCCGACGCCGATGCTCAGCGTGAGGCCCGCAGCGCCGATCAGCGGCACGAACACGTAGTTCGAGATCTGCGTGACGATCAGCACGCCGATCGCGATCTTCACGGGCGTCTTGATGTCCTGCTTCGCATAGAAGCCCGGCGCGAGGATCTTGATCAGGATGATGCCCACGAGGCCGATCCCGTAGGTCGCGAGCGCGCGTGCGACCATCGTGACCGTGTGCGCGTCGAACTTGCCGTAGTTGAAAAGCGTCGCGGTGAGCGGCGTCGCGAAGAAGAACAGCGCGAGCGCGCTCGGCGCCGCGAGCAGGAACGTGACGCGCAGCCCCCAGTCGAGCAGTGCCGAGTATTCGTGCGAATCGGCGTCGACGTGCGCCTTCGACAGGCTCGGCAGCAGGATCGTGCCGAGCGCGACGCCGAGCAGCGCGGTCGGGAATTCCATCAGGCGGTCGGCGTAGTTGATCCACGACACGGCGCCCTGCCCGAGCCGCGACGCGATGTTGGTGTTGATGATCAGCGACAGTTGCGCGACCGACACCGCGAACGTCGCGGGCACCATCTTCGCGAGCACGCGCTTCACGCCGGGATGACGCAGCGCGCGCACCGGGTTGAGGCCGATCAGCGGCACCATGTCGATCTTCTTCAGCCCCGGCAGCTGCACGATGAACTGCAGCACGCCGCCCACGATGACGGCCCATGCGAGCGCATAGACCGGCACCTTCAGGTGCGGCGCGACGAACACGGCCGCGGCGATGAACGCGACGTTGAGCAGCACCGGCGCGAACGCCGGCAGCGAGAAGCTCTTGTAAGTATTCAGCACGCCGGACGCGAGCGTCGTCAGCGAGATGAACACGATGTACGGGAACATGATCCGCGTCATCGTGACCGCGAGCGGGAACGCCTGCCCGTCGGTATGCAGGCCGGACGCGACCGCGAACACGACCCACGACGCGCCGGCGATCCCGAGGACCGACAGCACGGCGAGCGCCCAGGCGAGCACGGTCGACATCGCGTCGACGAGCGCCTTGGTCGCATCGTGCCCCTGCTGGTTCTTGAATTCGGCCAGGATCGGCACGAATGCCTGCGAGAACGCGCCTTCGGCGGACAGGCGGCGCAGCAGGTTCGGGATGCGGAAAGCGACGTAGAACGCGTCGGTGTATTGACTGGCGCCGAACGCACGGGCGATCAGCGTCTCGCGGGCCAGTCCGGTCACGCGCGACAGCAGCGTGAAGCCGCTGACCGTCAGCAGGGCTCGGAATAGATTCATGGGGCGCTTATTATACGGACGTTGCGTGTCCCGGCACGGACGGATGCCGAAAAGGGCCCATGTCGCCGGCGCCCCCGCGCGGCCGGCATCACGTTGACCTTGCCACGCGCTTGATTTTGTTGCTATAATCGCCGGTTTCTGAGCCTGTTACATGCACGGCGGCTGTCGTTTTCATGTCTCGGCCTCGGTTAAAATCACCGTTTTTTATGCGCCCCTGGGCAATCGTTCTCAGGGGACGGATCGAAAAGCAGCGCTTGGCCGTCAGGCTCCAAGCTCTGGAAACAGGACAGGATAAGGAACCGTCATGGCTAACTCCGCACAAGCACGCAAGCGCGCCCGCCAAGCCGCGAAGGCAAATTCGCACAACTCGGCGCTGCGCTCGAAATTCCGTACCGCGATCAAGTCGGTTCGCAAGGCTGTTGAAGCCGGCGACCAGGCAAAGGCTGCCGAGCTGTTCAAGGCTGCCGTGAAGACGATCGACACGATCGCCGACAAGAAGATCGTTCACAAGAACAAGGCCGCTCGCAGCAAGAGCCGCCTCGCCGCAGCCGTCAAGGGCCTGCAGGCAGCAGCGTAAATCCGGTGCGCCCGCTCTCGCGGGCGTTCCTGTTTCCTGCGATCACGAAAAAGCCCGCCTAGGCGGGCTTTTTTGTTGCGCGTCGCCCGCGCATCGCGCCGGGCGACCGTCAGGCGCGGGCGCGGGATGCCCCCTCGCCCGCCGAATTCACTTCTTCTCGTTGTAATCCGGCAACTCGCACGCCTCGGTGACGACGAGGTTGTTGTCCTTCGCGAAGTTCAGCACGAAATCGAACGCCATCGGCTCGATGTCGCGCAGCCGGGAATCGAGGATCACGCATTTCAGGTCGCCGAGCATCGTCGGGCGCACGTACAGCGAATATTTCAGGCGCGCGTTCGGCCCGCTCGCACCCGGCCCGAAACAGGCCATCACGCCGGCCAGACGCTCCGACCAGTCGCTCGGGCGAAACTTTTTCCCGTCTTTCGTGATGCCCTGGATGAAGAATTCGGTCGGAGGGGTTTCAGCCATGTGGTTACCCAAGTGACGGCCCGGCGATGTCCAGGCGACGGCGCCTGGATACGCGAACACAAAGCTGGAGTGGACGACGACACACGCGCTCCGATATCCCGAAAACAGGCCGTCGCTGCGTGCCGCCGGCGCGCCGCACCGGATTTGTGCAGCGCATGGCTTGTGTCCGGCAGAGCGCGAAGAGCCTTGCCTGCCGGGCTGGAGAAAACTTTTGGATTATACCGCAGCGCGACATCGCGCGTCGTCTCGCGCCCCCTCTTCCGGCATCCTCCAGTGTGCGCCACGATCCCGCCCCGGTTTTCGGCGCGGCTCGTCAAAGCACAGAAAATCCTTTATGCTGCTTTGAGTTATCCACACCCGACGGCGGCGCCGTCCGGCCTTGCTGCCGGGTGCAACCCGCCGTATTTCGTTTCATGACCGCCAAAACCATTCGTCACTACCTGCAGTTCAAGGATTTCTCGCTGGAAGACTACGAGTACGTGCTCGAACGCACGGGTATCCTGAAGCGCAAGTTCAAGAACTACGAGACCTATCACCCGCTGCACGACCGCACGCTCGCGATGATCTTCGAGAAGAGTTCGACGCGCACGCGCCTGTCGTTCGAAGCCGGGATCTTCCAGCTCGGCGGCCACGCCGTCTTCATGAGCACGCGCGACACGCAGCTCGGCCGCGGCGAGCCGGTCGAGGATTCCGCGCAGGTCATCTCGCGGATGGTCGACATCATCATGATCCGCACGTTCGAGCAGGAGGTCATCAAGCGCTTCGCGGAGAACTCCCGCGTGCCGGTGATCAACGGCCTGACCAACGAATACCACCCGTGCCAGGTGCTCGCCGACATCTTCACGTACTACGAGCACCGCGGCCCGATCGCCGGCAAGACGGTTGCGTGGGTCGGCGATGCGAACAACATGCTCTATACGTGGATCGAAGCCGCGCAGATCCTCGGCTTCAAGCTGCGCCTGTCGACGCCGCCTGGCTATGCGCTCGACATGAAGCTCGTGTCGCCGGACAGCGCGCCGTTCTACGAAGTGTTCGACGATCCGAACGAAGCGTGCAAGGGCGCCGATCTCGTGACGACCGACGTGTGGACGAGCATGGGCTTCGAAGCCGAGAACGAAGCGCGCAAGCAGGCATTTGCCGACTGGTGCGTCGACGAGGAAATGATGGGCCACGCGAACGCGGATGCGCTCTTCATGCACTGCCTGCCCGCGCACCGCGGCGAGGAAGTGACGGCCGGCGTGATCGACGGCCCGCAGAGCGTCGTGTGGGACGAGGCGGAAAACCGCCTGCACGTGCAGAAGGCGCTGATGGAGTTCCTGCTGCTCGGCCGCCTCAAGCACTGATCGCAGCACCCCGCAGCACCCGAGCGCCGCCGGCATCCGGCGGCATGCAAAAAAGCGCCGATCGTCGATCGGCGCTTTTTGTTTGTACGCGGCGGAAGCGAATGAAATGCGCGGTACGAAAGACCGCGTTACAGGCACACCGGCTCGGGTTCGAGCTCGACACCGAACCGCTCGCGCACGTCAGCCTGGATCGCCCGCGCGAGCGCGAGCACGTCGGCGCCCGTCGCGCCGCCGCGATTCACCAGCACGAGCGCCTGGCGGTCGTGCACGGCCGCCGCCCCCAGCGCGCGCCCTTTCCAGCCGCAGCGGTCGATCAGCCAGCCGGCCGCGAGCTTCACCTGCCCGTCCGGCTGCGGATACGACACGACATCGGGCACGCGCGCGCGCAGTGCGTCGAACTGCGCGGCATCGATCACCGGATTCTTGAAGAAACTGCCCGCGTTGCCGAGCACGAGCGGATCGGGCAGCTTCGCGCGGCGGATCGCGACGACCGCGTCGAACACGTCGCGCGGCGTTGCCGCGTCCGGCGCGATGCCGCGCGCGTCGAGCTCGCGCGTGACGTCCGCGTAGCCGAGCCGCGGCGTCCAGCGCTTGGGCAGCCGAAACGTCACCGATACGATCGCGAAGCGGCCGCGCCCTTCCCGCTTGAAGAAACTGTCGCGATAGCCGAACGCGCAGCGCGCGGCGTCGAAGCGCTCGCTGCGCCCCGTCGCGAGCTCGACGGCGACCAGCGAGTCGAAACAGGTCTTCATCTCGAGGCCGTACGCGCCGATGTTCTGGATCGGCGCGGCGCCGACGGTGCCCGGAATCAGCGCGAGGTTTTCCAGGCCCGGCATCCCGTGCTCGAGCGTCCACGCGACGAACGCGTGCCAGGTCTCGCCGCCGCCGGCCTCGACGTACCACGCGTCGTCGTCCTCGCGCACGACGCGGCGGCCGGCGATCTCGTCGAGCAGCACGACGCCGTCGAAATCGCGCGTGAACACGACGTTGCTGCCGCCGCCGAGCACGAGCTGCGGCAGCGACGCGACGCGCTGGTCGCGGTGCAGCGACTCGAACTGCGCCGCCTGCGTGATGCGCGCGGCAAAGCGCGCCTTCGCGGCGATGCCGAACGTATTGTGCGCAGCAAGCGGATGATCGGGGAGCAGCGACAGGGCGGAATCGTCAGGAGGCATCGGCATTCGCGGTCACGTCCGCCGGGCGGGCTCACGGCCGGCCTTGGGCAAACGGAGGGGCATCGGTAAAATGGCAAACAGTCCGCAATTATAGCGAGTGCCCGCGCGCGAGCCGGGCGCACGCATCTCAAGGGAGAATGCCATGCCATCGTTCGACGTCGTTTCCGAAGCGAACATGATCGAAGTGAAGAACGCCATCGAGCAGTCGAACAAGGAAATTTCGACGCGCTTCGACTTCAAGGGCTCCGACGCGCGCGTCGAGCAGAAGGAGCGCGAGCTGACGCTGTTCGCCGACGACGATTTCAAGCTCGGCCAGGTCAAGGACGTGCTGATCAACAAGCTCGCGAAGCGCAACGTCGATGTGCGCTTCCTCGACTACGGCAAGGTCGAGAAGATCGGCGGCGACAAGGTCAAGCAGATCGTCACCGTGAAGAAGGGCGTGACGGGCGACCTCGCGAAGAAGATCGTCAGGCTCGTGAAAGACAGCAAGATCAAGGTGCAGGCGAGCATTCAGGGCGACGCGGTGCGCGTGGCCGGCACGAAGCGCGACGACCTGCAGAGCGTGATCGCGATGCTGCGCAAGGACGTGACCGACACCCCGCTCGACTTCAACAACTTCCGCGACTGATCGACGCCATCGACCGCCGCGTCGCCGGTCACGCCGCGCCGCCGGGCCCCGTATGCCGGGCGCCCCTGCGGGCGGCAGCAGTCATCCCCTTCCTCAAACTTTCCCGCCGTCCTGCGCGCCACCGTCGGACGCGGCCTTCTTCTTGTCGCCGATCCGGCTTTCCTGCCCCGCCAGCAGCTTCGAGATGTTGCCGCGGTGACGCCACACGAGCAGCACGCTCATCGCGAGCACGGCCCACGCGACCGGGTTGTGGCCGGTGCCGAACAGGAACACGTCGAACACCGGTGCGAACACGGCCGCAACCAGCGCCGCGAGCGACGAATAGCGGAAGAAGAACGCGACGATCAGCCAGGTCAGCGCGGTCGCCAGGCCGAGCACCGGATGCACGGCGAGCAGCACGCCGGCCGCGGTCGCCACGCCCTTGCCGCCCTGGAAGCGGAAGAACACCGGATACAGGTGGCCGAGGAACACGGCAATCGCGACCCACGCAACGGCGACGTCGGGCAACCCGAAGTGCCGCGCGAGCCAGACGGCGAGCCAGCCCTTGAATGCGTCGCCGACGAGCGTCAGGATCGCGGCCTTCTTGTTGCCGCTGCGCAGCACGTTGGTCGCGCCGGGATTCTTCGACCCGTACGAACGGGGATCGGCCAGGCCCATCGCGGCGCTGACGACGACGGCGAACGACACCGAACCGATCAGGTAGGCAACAAGTGCGGCGAGCAGGATCTGCATGCGGAGAACTCTTCTTTCAACGTATCGGTGAAGGGGCGGCCGGGCGCGGCATGCCGGCCGGTTGCGGCGGGCGCCGTCGCGGCGAACCGCCGGGAGGCCGTTTCGGCCGGTCGTGCGGTCCGACCGGCCGAAACGGCGCCCATTCTACCGAACGAGCACGGCCTGCCACGAAGGTGAAACCCTCAGTCGACGCTTGCGCACTGCACGGGCGTCGCGCCGAGCAGCGTCGTGAGCACCGCCGGCGCGAGGCTGACGAGATAGCCGCGGCGGCCGCCATTCAGGTAGATCGTCGGCAATTCGAGGATGGTCGACTCGACGTACACGGGCATCGTCTTGCGCGTGCCGAACGGCGACGTGCCGCCGACCAGATAGCCGGAATGGCGGTTCGCGACGTCGGGCTTGCACGGCTCGACGCGCTTCGCGCCGATCTGCCGCGCGAGGTTCTTGGTCGACACCGTGCGGTCGCCGTGCATCAGCACGATCAGCGGCTTCGCGTGCTCGTCCTCCATCACCAGCGTCTTCACGACGCAGTGTTCGTCGACGCCGAGCTGGCGCGCCGACTCGCCGGTGCCACCATGCTCGACGTAATCGTACGGATGCTCGCCGAAGGCGACGCCGTGCCGGCGCAGCAGCTGGGTCGCGGGTGTCTCGGACACGTGTCTGGATTTGCTCATGGCGGCATTTTAATGGCGAACGACCGGCGGGCGGGCGTCAACCCACGATCGCACCGTCGCGTGTTCGCGGCGGCGTGCCGCGCACCGGCGGTATACTCGCGGCCCTTTTGCACCCGTATCCCGGGCGAGCACCCGTCGCCGCGGCGCACCTGTCCGTCAGTCCGTCCGCCCATCATCATTGCGGACATTGCGAAGCGCTATTGCCCGATTGACCGATTGTGGCGCGCCCGCCGTCATGGCACGATCGTTCGCAAAACTGGCCGCGCCGCCGCCCGGCCCTTCTTCTGGAGACGCCATGTCCTCGCCTGTCCGTTCATCCGCGCCGCTCGACGTCCCGGCGTTGCTCGCCGCGTTGCCCGGCCGCATCGCCGACGTGCCCGCCCGCTGGGCCGCGCAAGCGCCCGCGCATCCGGCGCTGATCGAGGACGCGCGCCGCCTGTCGTACGGCGAGCTGTCGCGAGCGGTCGATGCGGCCGCCGAGCGGCTCGCGCGCCTCGGCGTGCACGGCGGCGATCGCGTGATGATCGTCGCGGAAAACAGCGTCGCGCAGATCGTGCTGCTGTTCGCGGCCGCGCGCATCGACGCATGGGCGCTCGTGTCGAACGCCCGGCTGTCGGCCGGCGAACTCGATGCGATCGCCGCGCACGCGCGCCCGAAGCTGATCGCATTCGCGACGGAGACGTCGCCCGATGCGCGCGCACACGCGGCACGCCACGACGCGACGCCGGCCGACACGCTGCCGGTCGACATCGGCGCGTGGTCTTACCGCGTCGACACGAGCGCGCCCGACGAACCGGTGGCGGCCGATGGCGCCGCGCAATGCGCGGCGCTGATCTACACGACGGGCACGACGGGTGCGCCGAAAGGCGTGATGCTGTCGCACCGCAACCTGCTGTTCATCGCGGCGACGTCGAGCGCGCTGCGCCGCGTGTCGCCGGACGACGTCGTCTATACGGTGCTGCCCGTGTCGCACGTGTACGGGCTCGCGTCGGTCTGCCTCGGCAGCCTGTACGCGGGGGCGACGCTGCGGCTTGCACCGCGCTTCTCGCCGGAGGCCGTGCGCGTCGCGCTCGCCGACGAAGGCGTGACGATCTTCCAGGGTGTACCCGCGATGCACGCGAAGCTCCTCGAGCACCTGCACACGCACGCGCACGCGTGGCACGCGCCGCGGCTGCGTTTCGCGTATTCGGGCGGCTCGCCGCTCGACGCCAACCTGAAGGCGCGCGTCGAGCGCATGTACGGCGTGCCGCTGCACAACGGCTACGGAATGACCGAGAGCAGCCCGACGATCACGCAGACGCCGCTCGACGCGCCGCGTGCCGACTGCTCGGTCGGCGTGCCGATCCCGGGCGTCGAGATGCGGATCGTCGCGCCGGACGGCACGGACGTGCCGCAGGGTGAAGTGGGTGAAATCCGCGTGCGCGGGCCGAACGTGATGCTCGGCTACTACCGCAACGCGGATGCCACACGCGCAGCCGTGTCTCCGGACGGCTGGCTGAGCACCGGCGATCTCGCGCGCCAGGAAGCCGACGGCTCGGTGACGATCGCGGGCCGCAGCAAGGAGCTGATCATCCGCTCGGGCTTCAACGTCTATCCGGTCGAAGTCGAACAGGCGCTGAACGCGCACCCGGACGTCGTGCAGGCGGCCGTCGTCGGCCGCGCGGTCGAGGGCAACGAGGAAGTGCTCGCGTTCGTCGAGCTGGTGCCGGGCGCGACGGCGACCGAGGCCGCGCTGCAGGCGTGGTGCGCACAACGGCTCGCGCCTTACAAGCGGCCCGCGCGCATCCGCGTGCTCGATGCGCTGCCCGCCGCATCGACGGGCAAGGTGTTGAAGCACAAGCTGCGCGAACTCGCGTGACGCGCGGGTGCGGCCCGCATCCCGCAGGTGGCCGACGCGCGCCGCGCTAGCCGCGCGGGTGGTGCTGCGCGTGCAGCGTCTTCAGCCGCTCGCGCGCGACGTGCGTGTAGATCTGCGTGGTCGAGATGTCGCTGTGGCCGAGCAGCAGCTGCACGACGCGCAGGTCGGCGCCGTGGTTCAGCAGATGTGTCGCGAACGCGTGCCGCAGCGTATGCGGCGACAGGTGCGCGCGCACGTCGGCCTGCTGCGCGTGCCGCTTGATGATGTTCCAGAACTGCTGGCGCGTCATCCCGTCGCCGCGTCCGGTCACGAACAGCGCGTCGGCCGCGCGCGCGCCGAGCAGCGCGGGCCGCGCGTCGCGCAAGTAGCGCTCGATCCAGCCGTGCGCGACTTCGCCGAACGGCACGAGCCGTTCCTTCGAGCCCTTGCCCATCACGCGCACGACACCCTCGTTGAGCCCGACCTCGACGGTCTTCAGCGTGACGAGTTCGCTCACGCGCAGCCCGCTCGCGTACATCAGCTCCAGCATCGTGCGATCGCGCAGGCCGAGCGGCGTGCCGATGTCGGGCGCGCCGAGCAGCGCTTCGACCTGCGCCTCGGACAGCGTCGACGGAAACCGTGCGGCCTGTTTCGCCGACGTGATGCGCAGCGTCGGGTCCGCGTTCGCGCGATGCTCTCGCACGGCCCAGCCGTAATAGCGACGGAACACCGACAACCGCCGGTTCGACGATGTCGCCTTGCCGTCGCTGCGCGCGGCGATGTAGCCGGTCACCATCGCTTCGTCGGCCGAGTCGAGCGACGCGTCGTGCGTCGCGGCCAGCCATTGCGAAAACAGCATCAGATCGCGCCGGTACGCATCGAGCGTGTTGCGCGCGAGCCCGTGCTCGAGCCACAGCGCATCGCAGAACACGTCGATCGACGCGCGGCTCGCGAGCAGCGCGGGCGATGCCGCGGCCTCGTCGCTGTCGGCGTCGGGCGCGGGGTCGGGGGAAAGCAAGGGGTCACTCATCAGTACGGCACGCCTTCGTGCGCCAGCAGCCAGCGCTTCACTTTCTGGTAATAGCCATTGTCGTCGTGGTTCGCGAAGCCGCCGAGGCCGCCTGCCGCCACGACGCGATGACACGGAATCACGAGCGGGAAATAGTTCGCGCCGCACGCCTGGCCGACCGCGCGTGGCGCGCTGCCGATCCGCTTCGCGACCTGCCCGTAGGTCAGCACTGCACCCGGCGGAATGTCGCTGATCACGTTCCACACGCGATGCTGGAAGGCACTCCCGACGTCGGCGAGCGGCAGGTCGAAACGCGCCGACGCGCGTTCGAAATAACGTTCGATCTGCTTGACCGCGCGCTTCGCGAGTGGCGAGTCCGGATCGACCGATCTGACCGACTCGGGCAGATAGACGATCTCGCGCACCACCGCGGCATCGGTGCGAATGCCGACCTTGCCGAACGGTGCGTCGATGACTGCGTTGAACATGAGCTTCTCCTCACCGGTGAAACGCGCGGCGCCGCCGCGCGCCGACGACACTTTACGCCGCCTTCACGCGGCACGCAGCGCCCATTCGACATGCTCGCGCACGACCGGCGACGGATCGTCGGCCCGTGCACGCAACGCGGCGACGATCGCGTCGCGCGCATCGGGCGCGAGCCGATCGGCCGGCGCGCGCAACGCATTGCCGAGCCCGACCGCGAGATTGCGCAGCCAGCTTTCGTAACCGATGCGCCGGATCGCGCTGCCCTGCATCCGCGTGTCGAACGAGTCTGCATCCCAGCCGAACAGCTCGACGAGCGTCGCGCGGTCGAGACCGTGCCGCACGTCGAAATCGGCGACGGGTGCGGCCTGCGCGAACTTGTTCCACGGGCACACGAGCTGGCAGTCGTCGCAGCCGTATACGCGGTTGCCGATCATCGGCCTCAGCGGCTCCGGAATGCTGCCTTTCAGTTCGATCGTCAGGTAGGAAATGCAACGGCGCGCGTCGACGCGATACGGTTCGACGATCGCGCCGGTCGGGCACGCGCCGATGCAGCGCGTGCAACTGCCGCAGTGCGCGCCGGGTGTCTCGGGCGCGACGTCGGGCGCGGTTTGCGCGTCGGTCGGCAACGGAATGTCGACATAGATCTCGCCGAGGAAGAACAGCGAACCCGCGTCGCGCTGCAGCAGCAGCGTGTGCTTGCCGCGCCAGCCGACGCCGGCCTTCTGCGCGAGCTCGACCTCGAGCACGGGCGCCGAATCGGTGAACACGCGGTAGCCGAACGCGCCGATCTCTTGCTCGATGCGCTCCGCGAGCGTCTGCAGCCGGTTGCGCAGCACCTTGTGATAGTCGCGGCCGCGTGCGTAGATCGACACGACGGCCGCCTGCGGATCGTCGAGACGCGCACGCTCGCGTGCGCGCCAGTCGTGCGGCACGAGCGCGCCAGACGACGCATCGGGCGCGTCGGCGGCAAGCGTTTCGGCCGGCAGATAGGCGAGCCGCGCGGAGATCACGCGTCGCGTACCGGCCACAAGTTCGGCCGGCCGCGCGCGTTTCATCCCGTGTTTCGCCATATAATCCATTTCGCCGTGGCACCCGGCTTCCAGCCAGGCGGCGAGGCCTGCTTCGGCATCCGAGAGATCGGTATCGCTGATGCCGATCGCCCCGAAACCCAATTCGCGCCCCCACGCCCTGATGCGAGCGGCGAGCGCTGTCAACGTCGCATCATCGAGCGCGCACGGTGCCGCGCCTTCGGCACGTGTCGAAGGCCTGTCGGATGCGGCGAGTTCCGGTAATCGGTTCATCGCACTATTTTACGAGAATGCCAGCCACGTCCCATACGCCTCATGCCGACACGCTGCCCGTCCCGCTCGCGGAGCGCGTGTTCGCACTCGCCGACGAAGCGGCGACCGAGGCCTTCGGCACCCGCTTCGCGCACGCGCTCGACGCGGCACGCAGCGAACTTGCCCATGCACACGCGTTCGACGGGCTGCAAATCCAGCTGATCGGCGACCTCGGCGCGGGCAAAACGACCCTCGTGCGCGCGATCCTGCGCGGCCTCGGCCACCCGGGGCGCGTGCGCAGCCCGACCTACACGCTCGTCGAACCTTACGCATTCGCACGCGACGATGGGGAACTTGAGGTCTATCACTTCGATCTGTATCGATTCAACGATCCGGCCGAATGGTCCGACGCCGGCTTTCGCGAGTATTTCAATTCCAGCGCGATTTGCCTCGTCGAATGGCCGCAACAGGCGGGCACCCTGCTCGGCGTGCCCGATCTGGTTTTCTCGCTCGACGTGGATGGCGACGGCCGCGCCCTCACCGTCCGGGCGTTCAGCGCTTCAGGAAAGGCATGTCTCGAAAGATGTTGATCAAACCGTTCCGCTCGATCGAATCGGCGGCCACCGCGACGCACAACTGGCGGCGCCGTCAGATCCTGCGCGCGGGCGCGTCGACGCTGGTGCTCGGTCTCGTCGCGCCGCGGCTCGCGCACGCGTCGTCGGTGCTCGGCGTGCGCGTGTGGCCCGCGCGCGATTACACGCGCGTCACGATCGAATCCGACCAGCCGCTGCAGAATAGCCAACAACTGCTGCAGAGTCCCGACCGGCTCGTCGTCGACCTGAACGGCCTCGATCTCGACCAGGCGCTGCGCGACCTCGTCTCGAAGATCGCGCCGAACGATCCGCAGATCCAGTCGGTGCGCGTCGGCCAGTATCAACCGCACGTCGTGCGGATGGTGTTCGACCTGAAAGGTTCGGTGAAGCCGCAGGTGTTCACGCTGCCGCCGGTCGGCACCTACAAGTACCGGCTCGTGTTCGACCTGTATCCGGCCGTCGCGCCCGATCCGCTGACCGACCTGATCGCGCAGACGGAGCGCAAGGAGCAGGCGCTCAACGACACGGCGCGCGCGCAGCAGATGCAGCCGCCGAGCGCGCTGAACGGGCCGGCGACGCCGCCCGTCGCGGGCAACGACAACAGCGACGCGTTCTTCCAGCGCTTCGCGCAGAACACGCCGGCCACGCCGCGCACGCCGCCGGCCGCCGCGACGCCTTCCGCGCCCGCGAAGCCGGCCGTCAAGCCGCCGCCCGTCATCGCACGCCGCGACGACAGCGAAGACGATGGCGACACCTACAAGTTCACCGCGCCGAAATCGGGCAAGGGCGGCACCGTGCGCCTGCTGACGGTCGCGATCGATCCGGGCCACGGCGGCGAGGATCCGGGCGCGATCGGCGGCGGCGGCACGTACGAGAAACACATCGCGCTCGACATCGCGAAGAAGCTGCGCGCGAAGATCGACGGCGCGCCGAACATGCGCGCGATGATGACGCGCGACGCCGACTTCTTCGTGCCGCTGAACGTGCGCGTGCAGAAGGCGCGCCGCGTCGGCGCCGACCTGTTCGTGTCGATCCACGCGGATGCGTTCACGACGCCGTCCGCGCGCGGCTCGTCGGTGTTCGCGCTGTCCGACCACGGCGCGTCGAGCGCCGCGGCACGCTGGCTCGCGAACAAGGAGAACTCGTCCGACCTGATCGGCGGCATCAACATCAAGACACAGGACGCGGCAGTCAGCCGCGCGCTGTTCGACATGTCGACGACCGCGCAGATCCGCGATTCGCTGCGCTACGGCAATTACGTGCTGAAGGAAGTCGGCGGCATCAACAAGCTGCACAAGGGCTCGGTCGAGCAGGCCGGGTTCGCGGTGCTGAAGGCGCCCGACATTCCGTCGATCCTTGTCGAGACCGCGTTCATCAGCAACCCTGACGAAGAACGCAGGCTCAACGACGACAGCTATCGCGACGAGATGGCCGACGCGATCTTCCGCGGCATCAAACGTTACTTCGCCGCGAATCCGCCGCTCGCGAAGAACCGGATGGCCTGACCCGGCCGCCTTCCCCGCCGCCGGCACGCGCTGCGTGCCGGCGCGTCACGACGCCGCGAAGCGGCGCACCAGCTTTGCGCCGAACACGTTCACCGCGAGCCCGCCCATCACGAGCGCGGCGCCGATCAGTTGCGCGTTCGTCAGATGCTCGTCGAGCAGCAGCGCCGACGACGCCAGCCCGACGATCGGCACCAGCAGCGAGAACTGCGCGACCTGCGCGGCCGGATAGCGCGACATCAGGCGGCTCCACAAGCCGTAGCCGACGAGCGTCGCGACGAACGCGAGATAGACGACCGCGAAGATCGACGCGCCGTCGAGCCCGGCCAGCGCGGCCCCGATCCGCTGCGGCCCCTCGAACCAGAGCGACAGCAGGAAGAACGGCACGGGCGGCACGAGGCTCGCCCACACGACGAGCGACACCAGATTGGCCTTGCCAACCTTCTTCGTGACGATATTGCCGAACGCCCACATCGCGGCCGAGCAGATGGTCAGCAGGAAGCCCGCGAGCGTCATCGCGCGACCGCCCTGCGCCGCGATCACGACGAGCCCGCCCGCGGCGATCGCGAGCCCGATCAGGTTCTGCACACGCAGCCGCTCGCCGAGGAACAGCATCGCGAACACGAGCGTGAAGAATGCCTGCGACTGCAGCACGAGCGACGCGAGGCCGGCCGGCATACCGACATACATGCCGGTAAACAGGAACACGAACTGGCCGAGCTGGATCGTCGCGCCATACAGGATCAGCATCCGCCACGGAATCTGCGGCCGGCGCACGAAGAACACCGCGGGCACCGCCGCGAGCGTGAAGCGCAGCGCGCCGAGCAGCATCGGCGGCATGCCGTGCAGGCCAACCTTGATCACGACGAAGTTCACGCCCCACGCCAGGATCACGACCAGCGCGAGCAGCAAGTCCTTCGTGGCCATCATCGGCGTCTCCTCAATTGTCGGATGGTTTCCTGAAGCCGATCAGTCTACCGAATTTCGCCGTGCGGCCCGATACCCGCGCGGAGCGCATGGAATCGGCGACGGGTACGACGACGTGGCGCCCGCACGACGCGTGCCCGCACGTCCGCAACACCCGTGAATCATTTCGCACGCGCCCCCGACACGCGCGTTGCCACCGCGCCGCCAGTACAATGACCGGCATCCCAGCCGTAGCCCACGAGGCCGCCATGACCGATTCGATCAAAGCCCTGCTCAAGCCGCACATCCGCGACATCGGCAACCTGCAGGTGCGCCGCACGCTGCCCGCGCTCGCCGCGCGCCTCGTCGGTCCGTTCATCTTCTTCGATCACATGGGGCCCGCGACGCTGCCGGCCGGCACCGGGCTCGACGTGCGCCCGCACCCGCACATCGGGCTCGCCACCGTCACCTACCTGTTCGACGGCGCGATCCTGCACCGCGACAGCCTCGGCTCGCTGCAGGAGATCGTGCCGGGCGACGTGAACTGGATGACGGCCGGTCGCGGCATCGTCCATTCGGAGCGCACGCCCGACGCTCAGCGTGCGAGCGGCCACACGGTGCACGGGATCCAGACCTGGGTCGCGCTGCCCGTCGCCCACGAGACCACCGAGCCGTCGTTCGAGCACCATGCGGCCGACACGCTGCCCAAGCGCGACGAGAACGGCGTGTCGCTGACGGTGATCGCCGGCGACGCGTTCGGCCTGCGCTCGCCCGTCAAGACGTTCACGCGCACACTGTACGTGGCCGCCGAATTCGCGGCCGGCGGCCGCCTGGAACTCGACGCGTCGCACGAGGAGCGCGCGGTCTACGTGGTCGACGGCGATCTTTCGATTGACGGCACGCCGGTGCCGGCCGAACAGATGGCCGTGCTCGCGCCCGGCGCCACCGTCACGCTCGCGAGCGGCAGCGGCGCACGCGCGATGCTGCTGGGCGGCCAGAAGATCGACGGCGAGCGCTTCATCGAATGGAACTTCGTCGCCAGCAGCCGCGACGCGATCGAGCGCGCGAAACATGCGTGGACGAACCAGGAAATGGGCAAGGTGCCCGGCGAAACCGAGTGGATTCCGCTGCCCGAATCGAAGCCGCGTTGAAAAAGGGGCACACTGCCCCCATCCTGACGACATTCGAACGGAAGAGAACGACATGGACACCACGCTTGCCACTTTCGAGAAAGACGTCATCGAGGCGTCGCTGGACACGCCCGTGCTGGTCGACTTCTGGGCGCCGTGGTGCGGCCCCTGCAAGACGCTCGGTCCGTTGCTCGAAAAGCTCGAAGCCGACTACGAAGGCCGCTGGAAGCTCGTGAAGGTGAACGTCGACGAAAACCAGGAGCTCGCCGCGCACTTCCAGACGCGCAGCATCCCGCACGTGATCGCGTTCGCCGACGGGCGTCCCGTCGACCAGTTCATCGGCGTGCTGCCGGAAGGCCAGTTGCGCGCGTTCCTCGACCGGCTGCTGCCGGCGCCCGACGAAGCCGAACGCCGCGCCGCGCAATATGCGATCGCCGAATCGCGCTACGACGACGCGCTCACCCACCTCGAAGCGGCGCTCGCGCTGAACCCCGGCTTCGACGACGCACGGCTCGACCTGATCGAACTGCTGCTCGCGAACAACCAGGTGGACATCGCGCGCGCCGAGGCCGAGCGCCTGTCGCCGGAGACGGTACAAAGCGCCGATCCGCGCTATCAGGCGATCAAGACCCGTTTCGATGCGCTCGACGCGACGGCCGATCTGCCGCCGACCGACGCGCTCGAAGCGCGCATCGCGGCGGACCCCGCCGATCTCGAGGCACGCTTCGACCTCGCGCAAAGCCTGATCGCGCGACGCGCATACGAAGGCGCGCTCGAGCAGTTGCTGGAAATCGTGTTGCGCGACCGCGCGTATGGCGACGACCTCGGCCGCCGCACGATGATCTCGGTGTTCGAGCTGGCGGGCGATCGCCCCGAACTCGTCGCCGCATGGCGGCGAAAGCTGAGCATGGCGCTCAACTGACGAACGACCGGCCGGGCCGCGATGGCCTGGCCGGATCGCGTTGCCGCGCGCGGCAGGTCTGCCGCGCCGCGACATTGCGTTGCGCGTCGACCGGTTCCCCGATCAGCCCGGGGCCCGCGCCGCGATCGCGCGCAGCGCATGCGCGGCGGCCGCGAAGCCGAAGCTCGCGGTCACGCACACGCTCGAACCGAACCCCGCGCAGTTGAGCCCCGCGACATGCGCGGCGGCGGACGGCTCCGCGCCGTCCTCGATGTCGCACGCGGCCGCTTCCGGATAGATCAGCGGCTCGTCCGAATACACGGCGCTGACCTTGAAGCGCGCCTTCGGCCCGCGTGGAAAGCCGTGCTGCTTGCGCAGCTGCGCGCGCACTTTCGACAGCAGCGGATCCTGGATCGTCAGCGCGAGATCGTCGATGCGGATGCGTGTCGGGTCGAGCTGCCCGCCCGCGCCGCCGACCGTGACGAGCGGCTGCCCTTTTGCGATGCACCACGCGATCAGCGCGACCTTCGTGCGCACGCTGTCGATCGCGTCGACCACGTAGTCGAAGCCGCCGCCGAGCAGTGCGTCGAAGTTGTCGGGTTCCGCGAAATCCTCGATCCGGTTCACACGGCAAGCGGGATCGATCAGCGCGATCCGCTCGGCCATCGCGTCGACCTTCGGCTTGCCGTAATTGCCGTCGAGCGCGTGGATCTGCCTGTTCGTATTGCTTTCCGCGACGTTGTCGAGATCAATCAGCGTCAGCGTGCCGATCGCGCTGCGTGCGAGCGCCTCGGCCGTCCACGACCCGACGCCGCCGATGCCGATCACGGCGACGTGCGCGCGTTCGAACGCCGCGAGTGCGGGCGCGCCGTACAAGCGCGCGATGCCGCCGAAGCGGCGCTCGCGATCCACGTCAAGCTGGATTGTCGGGCTCGGGGTAAGATCAGAAGAACTGTGCGGGGCAGTGTCGGCAGCGGGCATGGCAGCAAGGAAAACGTAAGTCGTGCAGCCCTCTATTTTGCCTGAACTCCCCGTCGGCACGCGCCCCTGTGCACGCACGATTCTCGCGCGTTCGCTATACTGGCCCCAGATTGAAGCGTTTGCATAACATGACGACTCTCGCCGATCTCCGCATCAATTATTCGCGTGCTTCGCTCGACGAAGCCGACGCCGCCCCGAACCCCTTCGCCCAGTTCGATCGCTGGTTCAAGGAGGCGCTCGACGCCAAGCTCCCCGAGCCCAACACGATGACGCTCGCCACCGTCGGCGACGACGGCCGGCCGTCGGCCCGAATCGTGCTTATCAAGGGTGTCGACGAACGCGGGTTCGTCTTCTTTACCAATTACGAAAGCCGCAAGGGCCGCGATCTCGCCGCCAATCCGCACGCGGCGCTGCTGTTCTACTGGATCGAGCTGGAGCGCCAGGTGCGCATCGAAGGCCGGATCGAGAAAACCAGCGCCGACGAAAGCGACCGCTATTTCGCGTCGCGCCCGCTCGGCTCGCGCATCGGTGCGTGGGCGTCCGAGCAGAGCGCCGTGATCGACAGCCGCGCGACGCTCGAAGCGCGTGAAAAGGCCGTGACCGAACGCTACGGCGAGAACCCGCCGCGCCCGCCGCACTGGGGCGGTTACCGCGTCGTGCCCGACGCGATCGAGTTCTGGCAGGGCCGCCCGTCGCGGCTGCACGACCGCCTGCTCTACACGCGTGACGCCGCGGCAGGGTCGGGCTGGACGATCTCGCGCCTGTCGCCGTAAGCGCGGCTGCCGCGGTGCCGGCGCGCCGGCCGTGTCTCGTGTTGCATCCGGGCGCCCGCCTCGCAAGGGGCGTGCGCCGGTCAAGATACTTGGCTGTATTCGATTCAACGAACAAACGGAGAATCCAAATGTTCTGGGAAAAGAAGCTGGCACAGTGGGCGGACGAAGTACGGGCGAAAGCGAACATACCGGCGCGACTCGTGTTGTGGAACGGCGATCAACTCGATTTCGGCACCTTCAGCGCGCCGCAGGTCACGCTTAAGGTCAACAGCGCGTCGGCGTTGCCGCTCCTGCTCGAACCGAGCCTCGACAATCTCGGCGAGGCGTACGTGAAGGGCAAGATCGACATCGAGGGCAGGCTGTCGGACATCATCAACATCAGCTACTCGCTCGCGCGCAGCACGGTCACCAGTGCGAGCAAGCTCGCGCGCGTGAAGCGCTACTTCAATCACACGAAAAACACCGACAAGAAGGCGATCCAGTATCACTACGACGTCTCGAACGCGTTCTACCAGCTGTGGCTGGACGAAAACATGGTGTATTCGTGCGCGTACTTCGAGAACGGCGACGAGGATCTCGCGACCGCGCAGATCAAGAAGATCGACCATATCCTGACCAAGATCCAGCTCGAGCCCGGCCAGCGCCTGCTCGACATCGGTTGCGGCTGGGGCGCGCTCGTGTTGCGCGCCGCGCAGAAGTTCGGCGCGACGTGCCTGGGCGTGACGCTGTCGCAGAACCAGTTCGATCTCGCGACCGCGCGCGTGAAAGCCGCCGGGCTCGAGGACAAGATCGAGATCCGCCTGCAGGACTACCGCGAAATCGAGGGACAGTTCGACCGCATCACGAGCGTCGGGATGTTCGAGCACGTCGGCCGCAAGAACCTGCCACTCTATTTCTCGCGCGTGCGCGACCTGCTGACCGACGACGGCATCGCGATGAACCACGGGATCACGTCGACCGACGCGGAAAGCGGCGAAACGGCGCTCGGCGGCGGCGAATTCATCGACCGCTACGTGTTCCCGGACGGCGAGCTGCCGCACATCAGCCTCGCGCTCGAAGCGGCGCAGCGCGGCGGGCTCGAGGCGATTGACGTCGAAAGCCTGCGGCGGCACTATGCGCGCACGCTCGAGATCTGGACCGAGAACTTCGAGGCGAAGGCGGAAGAGGCGCGCGCGCTCGTCGACGACGAAAAATTCCGCATCTGGCGCGTGTATCTCGCCGGTTGCGCGTATGCGTTCGAGCACGACGACGTGTCGATCTTTCAGATCGTGTGCCGCAAGGCCGGACGCAGCGCGAAAACGCTGCCGTGGTCGAGGCGCTATATGTACGAACACACGCTGCCGCGCTAGGCGGCACTTCACGCTGGGCATGCATGGGTGACGGCAGGACGCGGCGCAGCACGCCGCCGCAACGACAGCAGCGCGACGAACCGGACGGGTCGCACGCCGACGGGCAGTTCGACCTGTTCGGCGCGTCGCCCGACGACGCGCGCGCGGCCGCGCCCGCGAACGACGACAACCCTGATGGCGCCGGCGAACGCGCGACGCCGGACGAACACGACGCTGCGCGACCGCCAAAGTCGCCTGCGCGCACCGGCCGTGCATCGCCCGGCGCGTGCGCCGATCAGGAACCCGAACCGTCCCCTGCTTCCGGCCTGCTATGGGACGAACCGTCGCCGCCGACCGCGCCGCCGAAGCAGGCCCGGCGTCGGCGCGGCGTGCCGCCAGCACCGGTTTCCGCGGAAGTCGCCGACGCGGCGGCCGCGCTGCCGCCGAACGTGCGCCTCGGCACATCGTCGTGGTATTTCCCCGGCTGGGACGGCATCGTCTACGACGGCGATTTCGCGCAGACGAAGCTGTCTCGCGAGGGGCTCGAGGCGTACGGAGCGCATCCGCTGCTGAAGAGCGTGAGCCTCGACCGGTCGTTCTACGGGCCGGTGTCGGTGGCCGACTACCTGCGCTACGCGCAACAGGTGCCGGACGACTTCCGCTTCGTCGTGAAGGCGCCGGCGTCCGTCACCGATGCGGTCGTGCGCGGCCGGCGCGGCGAGCCGTCGGGCCCGAACCCGACCTTTCTCGACGCGCAGCTCGCCACGCGCGAATTCGTGCAGCCGTGCCTCGAAGGGCTCGGCAGGAAGGCCGGCGTGCTGGTGTTCCAGTTTTCTCCGATGCCCGATCAACTGCTCGCCGAACCGGCCGCGCTGATCGATCGGCTGTCGGCATTCTTCGCGGCGCTGCCGACGCTGCCGCCGGACGCCGACGGCACCCGCTACGCGATCGAGATCCGCGACGCGAGCCTGCTCACGCCGCGCTTCATCCGCGCGCTCGCGGCGCTCGGCGTGCGCTACTGCGTCGGCCTGCATGCGCGGATGCCCGACCCGCTGCGCCAGGCAGCCGCGCTCGCGCTGCTCGACGGCGATGCGCCGGGCCCGCTGATCGTGCGCTGGAGCCTGCATGGCGGCTTCAAGTACGAACAGGCAAAAGCGAAATACGAGCCGTTCGACACGCTCGTCGACGAAGATCCGGCCACACGCTCGGCGCTCGCCGAACTGGCCGCGCGCTACGCGCTGGCCGGACAGCCCGTGATCATCACGATCAACAACAAGGCGGAAGGCTCCGCGCCGCTGTCGTGCCTCGCGCTCGCGCGCGAGATCGCCGCGGCGTGCGCGCAGTGGCGCAGCGAGGCGGCGTAAGCATCGCGGCGCGGGCGCCGCTTGCGCGTCGGCGAACCGGTTACGCGCCGCGCAGCGACTTCAGCCGGTGCGAGAACTTCTGGCGGAATTTCGCGAGCTTCGGCCCGATCACGACCGAGCAATAGCCCTGCCCCGGGTTGCGCGCGTAATAGTTCTGGTGATAGTCCTCGGCCGGCCAGTAGTTGCCGTCGAGCGGCACGACCTGCGTGACGATCGGCTGCCCGAACACCTGCTCGCGCTCCAGTTCGCGGATCACGTCGAGCGCGACGTCGCGCTGCGCGTCCGAATGTGTGAACACGACCGAACGGTATTGCGTGCCGACGTCGTTGCCCTGCCGGTTCAGCTGGGTCGGATCGTGCGTCGCGAAGAAGATCTCGAGGATCTCGCGATAACCGATGCGCGCCGGATCGAACGTCACGTTCACGACCTCCGCGTGACCGGTATCGCCGTCGCATACGTCGCGATAGCCGGGATTGCGCGTATGGCCGCCTGCATAGCCCGACTGGACGGCCGTCACGCCGTCGACGTCGAGAAACACGGCCTCCGTGCACCAGAAGCACCCGCCGCCTACAGTCGCGGTTTCAAGCATCTCGTTCACCATGAAATCATTACCTCGTTGATGACAACGGCCGGCACGCGGGCGCGCGCCGGGGTCGCCGGTCCGTATCGCCGCGGCCCGGTTGCCCGGTGCGCAGCGGCAGCGTTCAAGTATCTCACTCGTGCGCGAATCCGGCAGAACGGCATGCGCGCCGCGCACCACCGGCCGCGCGTTTCTCGTCTACACTTAGGCACGCCTCGCCGCAACGGCACACCGTCCGGCTGCGCGCAGCGTCCGATGCATGCCCGTCCTGATGCCAACATCATCCGCCGGAACATCGATATGCACGCCTCAGCAGAAAGCGCCCGCATCGCGGGCCCGACCGCCGTCGCTTTCACCGCACCCTCGCGCCGCCGTGCGCCCGTTGCGCCGCATGCGCGGCGATCGGGCGCACCGCGTTTCCCTGCTTTCCCGACCTGATGCACCGCACCGCGCGTCCTCCATCGCGCGGCCGCCGGAGCATTCCCGTCACGCAACCTGTTCGACCCGCACGTTCGCAGCGAACGTCCGTGCACCCGTGATCAGATACGACCGAGAGAGGCACCACGATGAGCATGCGGCCTGACCCGACATTTCACGCTTCGCCGGAACTTGCGATGCAGGCGCCGGCGGAGGAGTTTGCCTATACGTTGTTGCTGAGCCCCGATTTTTCCAGACCCGACGCGCTCGCCGTGATCGACGTGAAACCCGGCTCGGCGACCTACGGCAAGATCGTGCACACGGTGACGATGCCGAACACCGGAGACGAATTCCACCACTTCGGCTGGAATGCGTGTTCGTCGTCGCTGTCGCCGCTGACCGGCCACGCATTCCTCGAACGCCGCTTCCTGATCATCCCGGGCCTGCGTTCGTCGCGGATCTACGTGATCGACACGAAGCCGCACCCGACTCAGGCGCGCATCCACAAGATCATCGAGCCCGACGAGGTGTTCGCCAAGACGGGCTATTCGCGGCCGCATACGGTGCATTGCGGCCCCGAAGGCATCTATGTGAGCACGCTCGGCGGCGCGGGCAAGGACGGCACCGACGGCGCGCCCGGCATCTTCATCATGGACTGCGAGACCTTCGACGTGCTCGGCCGCTGGGAGATCGACCGCGGCTCGCAGGACAAGCATTACGACTTCTGGTGGAACCTGCCGCGCGACTACATGGTGTCGAGCGAATGGGCGCTGCCGCCGCAATTCGAGAACGGCATCGTGCCGGAGGACTTGCTCGCGAACAAGTACGGGCACCGGCTGCATTTCTGGGACCTGCGCGCGCGGCGCAACGTGCAGACGATCGATCTCGGCGCGCAGCACCAGATGGCGCTCGAGGTGCGGCCCGCGCACGATCCGGTGCGCGAATACGGGTTCGTCGGCGTCGTGGTCGACACGACCAATCTCGAAGGCTCGATCTGGACCTGGTGGCGCGAAGGCGGCCAGTTTCATGTGAAGAAGACCGCGACGATTCCGCCCGAACCGGCCGCGGCCGACGAACTGCCGCCGCTGCTCAAGGGTTTCGGCGCGGTGCCGCCGCTCGTGACCGACATCGACCTGTCGCTCGACGACCGCTTTCTGTACGTGTCGTGCTGGGGCACTGGCGAGATGCGCCAGTACGACGTGTCGGATCCGCATCACCCGGTGCTCGCGGGGTCGGTGCGTATCGGCGGGATCGTGCGTCGCGCGCCGCACACGAACGGCCGCGCGTTCGCCGGCGGCCCGCAGATGGTGGAAATCAGCCGCGACGGCCGGCGCGTGTACTGGACCAACTCGCTCTACTCGACGTGGGACGACCAGTTCTATCCGGACGGCGTGCCGGCCGCGCAGGTGCTCGCGCATGCGGGGCCGAACGGCGGGCTGACGCTCGCCGACGACTACTGGGTCGACTTTCCCGACGGCTATCGCGCGCACCAGATCCGGCTCGAAGGCGGCGACTGCTCGACCGACTCGTTCTGCTATCCGTCGGTCAAGCGTTGAGCGCCAGCCTCTCCGCGCCGCTCGCGCTGTGGGCGGCCGTGCTCGCGAGCGGCGTCTATCACGGGCTCAATCCGGCGATGGGCTGGCCGCTCGCGGTGTCGAACGCGCTGATGACGCGCCGCGGCGGCGCGCTCATCGCGGCGCTCGGCTATCTCGCGCTCGGCCATGCGCTCGCGGTATTCATGGTGATGCTGCCGTTCGGGCTGCTTGCGGCGATGCTTGCGTGGCAGTCGGCGATCCGAATCGGCGCGAGCGCGCTCGTGATCGGCTTCGGCGTGGCGCTGCTGATCCGGCGGCGGCATCCGCGTGCGCTCGCGCGGATACCGCCCGCGCGGCTCGGACTGTGGTCGTTCGCGGTTGCGCTCGCGCACGGCGCGGGGCTGATGCTGGTGCCGATCTACCTCGGGCTCTGCGGGTTCGACCGGGACGCCGGCGATCGCGCGGCGGCCACGCTCGTCGATGCGCATCTCGGGATCGCACTCGTCGTCGCAGCCGTGCATGCAGCCGCGATGTTCGGCACGGGCGGCGTGCTCGCGTGGCTCGTGTACCGCTATCTCGGGCTGAAGTTCGTCGCGCGGAGCTGGTTCAATCTCGATGCGGTGTGGGCGTCCAGCCTGATCCTGACGGGTGCGCTGGCGCTCACGCTGGCGGCGGCGCGTTAGCGCCCGGCGCGCGGAGCGGCCTCGGACGGCGCGCAACGAAAGGAGCGGGAACGACCGCTCCAGCACGACGCCGGCGCCGCGCGACAGTGTTCGCTACCTCACGCTAGCCTCGCGATGCGCCGTCCGTACGGGTCCGGCGGTCGCGATTCCGCTAAAATCGGGCCATGCGCACCACTTCCCAATCGACCGCCCCGGCCTTGTCGCCTTTCGTCCGCCGCGCCCGTTGCAGCCGCCGCGCGCCGCGCCCGTCCGTTTCGTTCCGGATGGCCGCCCGATGAACCACGCCACCCCGCCGGATTTCGACTCGGCCGCCTTTCGCCAGGCGCTCGGGCAGTTCGCGACCGGCGTCACGGTCATCACGACGCGTGCGCCGTCCGGGCAGCTGATCGGCATCACCGCGAGCTCGTTCAACTCGGTGTCGCTCGACCCGCCGCTCGTGCTGTGGAGCCTCGCGCACAAATCGGCGTCGACCCCGGTGTTCCGCAACAACAGCCATTACGTGGTGAACGTGCTCGCGGCGTCGCAGCTCGACCTGTGCAAGCGCTTCTCGACCTACAAGGGCGACCGCTTCGAAGGGATCGCGCACGCGGCCGGCAACTCGGGCATGCCGGTGCTCGACGGCGCGCTCGCGTGGTTCGAATGCCACAACCGCAGCCGCTACGACGAAGGCGACCATGTGATCTTCGTCGGCGAAGTGGAGCGCTGCGGCGTGCGTGCCGCGTCGGATGCCGCAGCGCCGCTCGTGTTCCACGGCGGCGGCTTCCACGGCCTCACACAGCTTTGATCGACCCCATGCGCGCCAGCCCGACCGGCGCGCCCGCTTCGTCCTTCAGCGTCTGCAGCACGATGTTCGAACGGATGTCCATCACGCCCGGCGCCTTGTAGAGCCGGTTCAGCACGAAATCCGAATAGTGCTTGAGGTTGTGCGCGAGCACCCGGAGCAGATAGTGGCTCTCGCCCGTCACGACGAACGCGCCGACCACCTCCGGCCATTCGCGCAGCGCTTCCGCGAAGCGCTCGTGCCATTGATTCTCTTCGTTGCGCATCGACACCTGCACGAACGCCTCGAGCTCGAAGCCGAGCTTCTCGCGGCTCAGGCACGCGCGATAGTGCTCGATCACGCCCTGCTCCTCGAGCAGGCGCATCCGGCGCAGACAGGCGGACGGCGAAAGCGAGATCCGTTCCGCCAGGTCGAGATTGCTGATTCTGCCTTCCTCCTGCAATACCGCCAGAATCCGGCAGTCGGTGGCATCGAGCGTGATCGCGTGCATTTTTGGTCCCCGTTTTCCCTCTGAGTCGAATTATCTGCCAATCCGGCGGATTGTCCATGTTTATTTCGCAAGCACTTTCTGCGAGCGTCCGCCTATCATTCGAAGCATCGATTCACCGATTCGTCATGCCATGGACACACTCTGGGACATCTCGCCGCCCGTCAGCCCCGCCACCCCCGTATGGCCGGGCGACACGGCCGTTTGCGTCGAACGCGTCTGGCGGATGGAGGCCGGCTCGCCGGTCAACGTCGCGCGCCTGACGCTGTCGCCGCACACGGGCGCGCATTGCGACGCGCCGCTCCACTATGACGCCGACGGCGCGCCGATCGGCGCGGTACCGCTCGACACCTATCTCGGCCCGTGCCGCGTGATCCACTGCATCGGCGCGTCGCCGGTCGTGCGCCCGGCCGACATCGAGGCCGCGCTCGACGGCATGCCGCCGCGCGTGCTGCTGCGCACCTATGCGCGTGCCAGCGTCGAGCAATGGGACAGCCGCTTCTGCGCGGTCGCGCCCGAAACCGTCGACCTGCTCGCCGCGCGCGGCGTGAAGCTGATCGGCATCGACACGCCGTCGCTCGACCCGCAGGAATCGAAGACCATGGATGCGCATCACCGCGTGCGCGCGCACCGGATGGCGATCCTCGAAGGGATCGTGCTCGACGACGTGCCGCCCGGCGACTACGAACTGATCGCGCTGCCGCTGAAGTTCACGACGCTCGACGCGAGCCCCGTGCGTGCGGTGCTGCGCGCGCTGCCCGGCCGATCCTCCTGATTCACCGAACCACTGACCCGAGAACCACTGACCCGACATCATGATCAAGACCCGTGAAGACGCGCTCGCACTCGACCGCGACGACCCGCTCGCCCTGCTGCGCGACCAGTTCGCGCTGCCCGACGGCGTGATCTATCTCGACGGCAACTCGCTCGGCGCGCAGCCGCGCGCGTCGGCCGCCCGTGCGCAACAGGTGATCGGCGCCGAATGGGGCGAAGGTCTGATCCGCAGCTGGAACACCGCCGGCTGGTTCGCGCTGCCGCGCCGTCTCGGCGACAAGCTCGCGACGCTGATCGGCGGCGCCCCCGGCGAGACCGTCGTGACCGACACCATCTCGATCAACCTGTTCAAGCTGCTGTCGGCGATGCTGCGCCATCAGGCCGGGCGCGCGCCGGAACGCCGCGTGATCGTGTCGGAGCGCTCGAACTTCCCGACCGACCTGTACATCGCGCAAGGGCTGATCGAACAGCTCGGCGGCGGCTATGAGCTGCGCCTGATCGACGATCCGGCGGACCTGCCCGACGCGCTCGGCGCAGACACGGCCGTCGCGATGATCACGCACGTGAACTACCGCACCGGCTACATGCACGACATGCCGGCCGTCACGCAGCTCGTGCACGACGCGGGCGCGCTGATGCTGTGGGATCTCGCGCACTCGGCCGGCGCGGTGCCGGTCGACCTGAACGGCGCGCATGCGGACGGCGCGGTCGGCTGCACGTACAAGTACCTGAACGGCGGCCCCGGTTCGCCGGCGTTCGTGTGGGTGCCGCACCGTCATCACGCGCACTTCTCGCAGCCGCTGTCGGGCTGGTGGGGCCACCGCGCGCCGTTCGCGATGCAGCCGGGCTTCGCGCCCGATCCGGGCATCGCGCGCTTCCTGTGCGGCACGCAGCCGATCGTGTCGATGTCGATGGTCGAATGCGGGCTCGACGTGTTCCTGCAGACCGACATGCATGCGATCCGCCGCAAGTCGCTCGCGCTGACCGATGCGTTCATCGCACTCGTCGAAGCACGCTGCGCGGGCCTGTCGCTGAAGCTCGTCACGCCGCGCGCGCATCACCAGCGCGGCTCGCAGGCCAGCTTCGAGCATCCGCACGGCTACGAGGTGATGCAGGCGCTGATCGCGCGCGGCGTGATCGGCGACTACCGCGAGCCGTACGTGCTGCGCTTCGGCTTCACGCCGCTCTATACGCGCTTCGTCGACGTGTGGGATGCCGTCGAGACGCTGCGCGACATCCTGGCCACCAATGCGTGGAAGGCGCCCGAGTTCGCCGAGCGCGGCGCGGTGACCTGACCGGCTTTTTGCCCGGCGCGCCGCGGTTACATGCGGATTGCGCGCCGCGCCCCCGTCATTCAATTCTGGAGAGAGTCGTGAATTCTGGTCATATGCAGCCACCCGGCGACGATGCGCCGGCGGGCTGCCCGTTCTCGGGCGCGCGCACGGCCCAACCGGCACACGAAGCACCGCACGTGCCGGGCGATGCCTCGGGCGACGCCGGCTGGCACAACGCGCAGCTCGATTTTTCGAAGTCGATGAGCTACGGCGACTACCTGTCGCTGAATTCGATCCTCAACGCACAGCATCCGCTGTCGCCCGATCACAACGAGATGCTGTTCATCATCCAGCATCAGACGAGCGAGCTGTGGATGAAGCTTGCGCTGTTCGAATTGCGCGGCGCGCTCGACGCGGTGCGTGGCGACGCGCTGCCGCCCGCGTTCAAGATGCTCGCGCGCGTGTCGCGCATTCTCGAGCAACTCGTGCAGGCGTGGAGCGTGCTGTCGACGATGACGCCGTCCGAGTATTCGGCGATGCGGCCGTACCTCGGCCAGTCGTCGGGCTTCCAGTCGTATCAGTACCGGCAGCTCGAATTCCTGCTCGGCAACAAGAACGTGCAGATGCTGCAGCCGCATGCGCACCGGCCCGACATCCTCGAACAGGTGCGCGCGACGCTCGAGGCGCCGTCGTTCTATGACGAGGTCGTGCGCCTGCTCGCGCGGCGCGGTTTCCCGATCGCACCCGAGCGGCTCGAGCGCGACTGGACGCAGCCGATGCGGCACGACGAGACCGTCGAGGCTGCGTGGCTCGAGGTCTACCGTCACCCGCAGCAGCACTGGGAGCTCTACGAGATGGCCGAGGAACTCGTCGATCTCGAGGACGCGTTCCGCCAGTGGCGCTTCCGTCACGTGACGACCGTCGAGCGCATCATCGGCTTCAAGCAGGGCACCGGCGGCACGAGCGGTGCGCCGTATCTGCGCAAGATGCTCGACGTCGTGCTGTTCCCCGAGCTCTGGCACGTACGCACCACGCTGTAACGTACGCGTGCGTCATACGCCCGCGCGTCACGACGACGTGCGGGCCAGTTCCTCCCCTTCGCGCGGCAACGCGCGTTCGCGCGTGAGCCGCGGAATGTGCCGCTGCATCGCGAGCAGCGCGACGCACACCACACTCATCGCGGCGGCCAGCATCGTCAGGTACGCCGTCGCACCGCCCGCGGTGATCACCATCGCGCCCGCGAACGCGCTGAGGATCGCGCCGAGCCGGCCGAATGCGAGCGCGCTCGCGGTGCCGGTCGCGCGAACCGCCGTCGGGTAGATGTACGCGCACAGCGCATACATCGTCGACTGCACGGCGTTGACGAACAGCCCGTGCATGCCGAGCCCGACGATCAGCCAGCCCGTGTGGCGCCCCGCATCGACGCCCATCAGCCACACCGCGCTCGCCGCGCCGCCGATGCTGCACAGCGCGAGCGGCCAGCGCGAACCCGCATGCGCGATCGCCCATGCGCACAGCAGCGCGCCGATCACGCCGCCAAGGTTGTACGCAGTGAGCCCGGAGCCCGCGACCGACACGCTCAGCCCGCTCGCGGCCAGCATCGTCGGCAGCCAGCTGAACGCCGCATACACGGCGAGCAGGCACATGAAGAACGCGCACCACAGCGCGATCGTGTCGCGCGCCTGGCCGCCGGCGAACAGCGCGCCGAACCCGCCTCGTGCGCCGGACGCGCGTGCATCGCGCAGATCGGTGAACGTGGTGTCGGGCGCGACCGGCCGCTGCATGCGCGCGAGCAGCGCGCCGAGTTCCGGCCAGCGCGCGGGACGGCGTGCCAGGAAGCGCGGCGATTCGGGCAACGCGTGCACGAGCACGAAGCCGAGCACGAGCGGCAGCGCGCCGCCGGCGAAGAACAGCCCGCGCCAGCCATAGCGCGGCAGCACCTCGTGGGCGAACAGCCCGGCCAGCATGCCGCCGAGCGGCACACAGACGATCGTCGCCGTCACCATCATCGTGCGGCGCCGCGCGGGCGTGTATTCAGCCGTCATCGTCGTGGCCGTCGGCAGCGCACCGCCGATCCCGAGCCCCGCGCAGAAGCGCAACATCGCGATCGTCGTGACATCCGGCGCGAAGCCGATCGTGCAGGTCGCGATGCCGAACAGGAACACGCTGCCGATCACGGCCTGGCGGCGCCCGAAGCGGTCCGCGACGATGCCTGCGCACGCGCTGCCGATGCCCATCCCGATCAGCCCGGCGGCCACCGCCGGCGCGAACGCGCCGCGCGTGATCCCCCATTCGCGGATCAGCACCGGAATCGCGAAACCGATCAACTGCCCGTCGAAGCCGTCGAGCACGATCGCGAGCGCGGCGAGCAGCACCACGCAACGCTGCATCGTCGTGAACGGCCCGTCGTCAAGCGTCGCGCCGATGTCGACCGGGGGCGGCTGCAATCCGTCGCGCGTGCTCATGCGACCTCCCGTGCGCCACGCGTCGGAGGCAAGGTGCGCGCACGGCGCGCGGCAAGACAACGGCATTCGATGACTTTCATGGCGTCTCCAGTTGCCCGGGCTGGCGCTTGCGCGTGCCCGGATCTCGTGCTGCGGGGGCGATCGGCATCCGTGCATCGGTGCCGGCCCCGCGTCTTGTCCAATCCAACCCGATCCGGCGCCATCGGCTGCATGCGGCGCGGCCGTATCGTCATGCGGCGCGAGCCCGCCGCCGGCGTGATGCTCAGTCGCGCCGCGCGTCGATCAGCCTGACGAGCGCGAGCAGCGTATCGGTATGCGGTACCGCGATGCCCGTCTCGCGCGCGGCCGCGACGACCTTGCCGCTGATCGCATCGATCTCGGTGCGGCGGCCCGCGAGCACGTCCTGCAGCATCGACGGTCGATGGCCGCGATGCGCGTGGATCGCGTGCTCGACGTTGCGCGCGATGCGTTCGCCGTCCACCGCGATGCCTTTCGCACGCGCGACGGCGGCCGTCTCCGCCGCGATCGCGAGCGCGAGCCGTGGGCCGTCAAGTTCAAGGCCGAGCTGGTCAACCGTGCAGCCCGTCGCCGCACACAGCGTGTTGAGCGCCGCGTTGAACGCGACCTTTTCCCAGATCGCGGCCCACACGTCGGCATCGAGCGAACACGCGAGCCCGGCACACGACAGCGCGTCGGCCACGGCCGCCGCGAACGGGCGCGCCGCGCCGTCGGCTGTCATCATGCGGATCGCGCCGGCACCGTGCGAGCGCACGTGTCCGGCGCCGGCGAAGTCGGCCGGCCACGTCGTGACGCCGACCAGAATCCGTTCGAGCGGCATGAACGCGTTCAGCGTCTCGACGTTGCCGAGGCCGTTCTGCAGGGTCAGCACGTACGTACGTGGCGTCAGCAATGCGCGCACGCCTTCGAGCGCCGCACGCGTGTGCAGCGATTTCGTGAAAACGATCAGCAAATCGAACGGTATGTCGGGCGATGCACTTGCCTGTGCATTCGCCGTTTCTGGCCGGACGGCCTGCAGCGCGCGGATGCGGCGTTCGCCGCGATCGTCGTCGATGCGCAGCCCGTCGCGACGGATCGCCTCGAGATGCGCATCGTTCACGTCGATCAGCGTGACGGCCTCGCCGTGCTCCGCCAGCAGCGCCCCGAACAGCGAGCCCATCGCACCGGCACCAAGAATCGCAATCTTCATCGTCGGCGGCCTCTCAGAATGGATACTGGCGCGGCGTGGTCTGCACGGTGATCCAGCGCAGGTCGGTGAATGCGGCAATGCCGGCCTTGCCGCCGAAGTGGCCGAAGCCGCTGTCCTTCACGCCGCCGAACGGCATTTGCGCCTCGTCGTGCACGGTCGGGCCGTTCACGTGGCAGATGCCCGATTCGATGCGCGCCGCGACCCGCATCGCGCGGGCGACGTCGCGGCTGAACACGGCCGAAGCCAGCCCGAACGCGTTGTCGTTCGCGCAGCGGATCGCGGCCGCCTCGCCGTCGACCCGCACGATGCCCTTCACCGGCCCGAACGACTCCTCCGCGTAGATCCGCATCGCGGGCGTCACGTGATCGAGCAGCGTCGCCGGGAACAGCGTGCTGTCCGACTTGCCGCCGCACAGCAGCGTCGCGCCGTGCGCGAGCGCATCGTCGATCAGCGCGTTGCAGCGCTCGACCGCCTTCATGTCGATCAGCGACCCGAGCACGACCGGCCCTTGGCGCGGATCGCCGAGCGGCAGCGACGCAGCCTTGGTGGCGAGCTTCGCGACGAATGCGTCGGCGATCGACGCATCGACGACGATCCGCTCGGTCGACATGCAGATCTGTCCGGAATTCGCGAATGCGCCGAATGCGGCCGCCGCGACCGCCGCATCGAGATCCGCATCGTCGAGCACGACGAACGGCGCCTTGCCGCCGAGTTCGAGCACCGACGGTTTCAGATGACGCGCGCACGCTTCGGCGACGATCCGACCGACGCGCGTCGAGCCGGTGAAATTTACGCGGCGCACGGCCGGATGTGCGATCAACGCATCGACGACGGCACCCGCGTCGTCGGGCGCGTTCGTCACGAAGTTGACGACGCCCGGAGGCAGTCCGGCCTCCTGCAGCGCCTCGACGATCAGCCCGTGCGTGACGGGGCACAGCTCGGAGCCCTTCAGCACGACCGTGTTGCCGCACGCGAGCGGCAGCGCGAGTGCACGCGTCGCGAGGATCACCGGCGCGTTCCACGGTGCGATGCCGAGCACCACGCCGGCCGGCTGCCGCACGCCCATTGCCAGCGAACCGGGCACGTCGGACGGGATCAGCTCGCCGCCGGTCTGCGTGGTCAGCGACGCGGCCTCGACGAGACCGCTCGCGGCAAGGTGCACGTTGAAGCCTGCCCACAGCGCCGACGCGCCGGTTTCGGCCGCCATCGCGGCGACGAACTGCTCGTGCTTCGCTTCGAGCGCGGCGGCAGCCTTCAGCAGCAGCGCGCGGCGCGCGCCGGGGCCGAGCGCGGCCCAATCGGGAAACGCGCGAGCGGCCGCGTCGGCCGCCGCGCGCGCATCGTCGACCGTGCCCGCGGGCGCGACCGACGCGACTTCGCCGTCGAGCGGGTTACGGCGCACGAAGGTCGCGCCGCTGGACGAGTGGCGGCGTTCGCCGCCGATCAGCATCGATACGGTTTGCATGGATTCTCCGGAACGACGCGCAACGCGCGTCAGGCAACTTCGACGTCGACGACGACCGGCGTATCGGCCCGCAGCGCATCGGTCAGCGTTTCGTGCAGGCGAGCGGCATCGGCGACGCGGACGCCGCGGCACCCCATCCCTTGCGCGAGCGCGACGAAATCCAGGTCGGGCAGATCGGTACCCTGCACCGGATCGTCAGGACCGAAGCCGAACACTGGCGCGAAATCCTGCAGCGCCGCATAGCGCCGGTTATTCAGGATTACGAACGTGATCGGCAGCTTCAGCTGCGCGGCGCTCCACAATGCCTGGATCGAATAGAGGCTCGACCCATCGCCGATCAGCCCGATCACGCGCCGTCCCGGCCGCGCGAGCGCGACGCCAACCGCGGCCGGCATCCCATAGCCGAGCCCGCCGCTGTCCATCGTGTAGAACGTGCCGCTGCGCGTGAACGGCAGATGCGCCTGCATCACCGGCCGCGCGCTCGGCGCTTCCTCGACGACGATGTCGTGCGCGTCGCGCACGTCGTCGAGCGTCTGCAGCGCGAATGCCACCGACATCCGCTCGCCGGCGGCCGGCGCTTCCACGCGCGGGCGCATCGGCCGCGGCGCGGGCATCGGCCGCTCGCGCGGCGCCGGCCGGGCCAGCAGGTCATGTGCCGCGAGCCGCAGGTTGCCGACGACCGCGTCGCCCGACGGCGTCCATGCGGCGATGCCGGGATCGTCGACGAGCTGCACGAGCTTGGCGCCCGGTGGCACGTGCGGGCCGCAGCCCTCGATGTGATAGGTGAACGCGGGCGCGCCGAACGCGAACACGAGGTCGTGCCCGTCGAGCCGCGCGACGATCTTTTCGCGGATCGCGGGCAGGAAGCCGGCGAACAGCGGATGATCCTCGGGAAAGCTGCAGCGCCCCGACATCGGCGCGACGTACACGCTGAGCCGGTGCCGCTCGGCGAGCCGCACGACGTCGTCCCACGCTCCGGCCCGATCGACGGCCGCGCCGACCACCAGCGCGGGACGCCGCGCGGCATCGAGCGCGTCGCCGAGCCGCGCGAGCGCATCGGGATCGGGCCGCACGACGCTGCTCACGTCACGGCGCGGCAGCAGCTCGGCCGGTTGGTCCCAGTCGTCGACCGGGATCGACACGAACACCGGCCCGCGCGGCTCCTGCATCGCGATCCGGTACGCTCGCGCGATCGCGGCCGGCACGTCCTGCGCACGCGCGGGCTCGATGCTCCATTTCACGTACGGCTTCGGCAGCTCGGCAGCCTGCGTCGCGCCGAGGAACGGATCGAACGGCAGGATCGCGCGTGCCTGCTGGCCCGCAGTGACGATCAGCGGCGTGCGGTTCCTGAACGCGGTGAACAGGTTGCCCATCGCGTTGCCGACGCCGGCCGCCGAATGCAGGTTGACGACCGCCGCGTTGCCGGTGGCCTGCGCATGACCGTCCGCCATTCCGACCACGACGGCCTCCTGCAGGCCGAGCACGTAGCGGAAATCGGCGGGAAAATCGCGGAACATCGGCAGCTCGGTCGAGCCAGGATTGCCGAACACGCAATCGATGCCGAACTGGCGAAACAGGTCGATGACGGCATCGCGGACGGTGATCGGGGCGGCGGGTGTGGCGGAATGGGACGGGGTGCCGGACATGCTCGGGCGTCTCCTCGGTGGCTTGGCGGTTTCCACAGTATCGAAGCGCGAGCCATTCACGGATACTGTATTTTTTGCGAAAAGCCATTACTGTTCGGCATGACTTTCGATCTCCGGCAATTGCGGGCATTCACGACCATCGTCGCGTGCGGCAGCCTGGGCCGCGCGGCCGACGCGCTGCACGTGACCCAGCCGGCGCTGAGCCGGATCCTGAAGCGGCTCGAGGACCAGGTCGGCGCGCCGCTGTTCGAGCGCCATTCGAAAGGCGTGCAGCTGACGGCGTTCGGCGAGGCGCTGCTGCCGCACGCGACGCTGCTGCAGCACGAGGCCGAGCACGCGCGTGAGGAGCTCGACGCGATGCGCGGCTTCGCGAAGGGCACGATCAAGGTCGGCGCGGTGGGCAGCATCGCGAGCCTCGTGCTGCCGATCGCGGTCGGCCGCGCGCTCGACCGCTGGCCGAACCTGCGTGTCGAGATTCTCGAAGGCGTGTGGGATCGGCTCGCGGAAGGGCTGAACAAGCATGAGATCGATCTCGCGCTGTCCGCGCACGGGCCCGACACCGACGAGATCGTCGCGATTCCGGAGTGCTGCTGGGAAGATCGCAGCCATATCGTTGCGGCGCCGCACCATCCGCTGCGCGCGCTCGGTCGCGCGCCGACGCTCACCGACACACTGCACGCGCGCTGGGCGATTCCGCCGCGCGGCACCGCGCCGTTCGACCACATGCGCGCGACCTTCGACGCGCATGGGCTTGCCCTTCCCGACATCGCGGTCGAGACACGCTCGGTCACGACGCTGAAGAGCCTCGTCGCGCATGCGGGCTTCCTGAGCTGGATGGCCGAACCGATGTACGGCGCCGAACAGCGCGCCGGCACGATCGACACGCTGCCGGTGCGCGAGGTCGTCGCGGTGCGCACGCTCACCGCGTTCCGGCGCCGCCACGGGATCCTGCCGGGGCCGGCCGGCAAGCTGCTCGACGAACTCGTCGCGCTCACACGCGAAGGGCGCTGATACCTCTCCCCTTGCGCGCCGCCGCAGCGCACCATCGAAATGCCCTGTCCCGCCTTGACTTTCGTTCGCCCGAATACGATCATTCGCTCACACAAAGAGCAAATGATCGTATTCGACAGGAAAGACTGGCACGAACAGGAGACACCGGATGAGCGAATCGTCCTCCGCCCGCGCGCCCGTGCTGCTGCACATCGGCGCGGGCTCTTTCCACCGCGCGCACCAGGCGTGGTATCTGCATCGCGTGAACGCGGCCGTGCCGGCCGACGAACGCTGGTCGCTGACCGTCGGCAACATCCGCGACGACATGCGCGCGACGATGGACGCGCTCGCCGCGCAGCACGGCGAATACACGCTCGAAACCGTCACGCCGCAGGGCGAGCGCGCATACGAGACGGTCCGCGCGATCTCGCGCGTGCTGCCGTGGTCGATCGACCTCGCCGCGCTGATCGACGCCGGCGCCGATCCGGCATGCCGGATCGTGTCGTTCACCGTGACCGAAGGCGGCTACTACCTCGACGAACACAACCGGCTCGACCTCGCGAACGCCGATCTCGCGGCCGACCTGCAGGGTGCGCGCACGACGCTGTACGGCGCGCTCGCGGCGCTGCTTGCCGAGCGCGTGAAGCGCGGCGCGGGCCCGCTCACGCTGCAGAGCTGCGACAACCTGCGCAACAACGGCGCGCGCTTTCGCGCGGGCATGCGCGAATTCCTCGAACGGCGCGGCGAGGACGGCCTGCTCGCATGGTTCGATGCGAACGTCGCGACGCCGAGCGCGATGGTCGACCGCATCACGCCGCGCCCGACCGCCGACGTGCGCGAGCGCGTGCGCGCGGCCATCGGCGTCGACGACGCATGCCCGGTGATGGGCGAATCGTTCATCCAGTGGGTGATCGAGGACCGCTTCGCGGCCGGCCGGCCGCGCTGGGAGCTGGCCGGCGCGGAGCTGGTGGACGACGTGCACCCGTACGAGGAAGCGAAGATCCGCATCCTCAACGCGACGCACAGCTGCATCGCGTGGGCCGGCACGCTCGCGGGCTGCACGTACATTCACGAGGGCACGCACGACGCGGCGATCCGCCGGTTCGCGCACGACTACGTGACGCAGGACGTGATCCCGTGCCTCAGTCCGAGCCCGCTCGATCTCGAACGCTACCGCGACGTCGTGCTCGAACGCTTCGGCAACCCGTACGTGCTCGACACGAACCAGCGCGTCGCGGCCGACGGCTTCTCGAAGATTCCCGGCTTCATCGCGCCGACGCTCGTCGAATCGCTCGCACGCGGCGCGGCGCCGGTCGCCACCGCCGTGTTGCCGGCGCTGTTCCTGCGCTTTCTCGAACGCTGGGCGCGCGGCTTGCTGCCGTATGCGTACCAGGACGGCGTGATGGACGACGGCGCCGCACGCGCGATCGTCGAAGCCGACGACCCGGTCGTCGCGCTGTGCGCAAGCCGCGCGCTGTGGGGCTCGCTCGCCGGCAACGCGGCGCTGTTCGAAGCGCTGCGCGCCGGGCTCGCCCGCGTCGACGCATGGCTCGCGCAGCGCTGAAGCGCGGCGGCCCGCGGCCGCGCATCCGGGCGAACCTGCGTTGGCATGTGCGCATGCGTGCGGCTAAAGTAGCGGCTCCTCTCTGACGGAACGGATCGCTCATGTATCTCGGCATCGACCTCGGCACCTCGGAAGTGAAGGTGCTGCTGCTTGCCCCGGACGGTACGGTGGTCGGCACCGCGGGCACGCCGTTCAGCGTGTCGCGGCCGCACCCGCGCTGGGCGGAACAGCATCCGGACGACTGGTGGCGAGGCACGCTCGGCGCACTCGCGGCACTGCGCGAACGGCATCCGCAGGCATTCGCGCAGGTGCGCGGGATCGGCCTGTCGGGCCAGATGCACGGCGCGGTGCTGCTCGGCCGCGACGACCGCGTGCTGCGCCCCGCGATCCTGTGGAACGACATGCGTAGCGCCGACGAATGCGCGCTGCTCACCGAACGCGCGCCCGATCTCCACGCCCTCGCCGGCAATCTCGCGATGCCCGGCTTCACCGCGCCGAAACTGCTGTGGGTCGCGAAGCACGAGCCCGACGTGTTCGCGGCGACCGCGTGCGTGCTGATGCCGAAGGACTACCTGCGGTTCCGCCTGACCGGCGCGAAAGTGTCCGACCCGTCCGACGCGGCCGGCACGCTGTGGCTCGACGTCGCGCGCCGCGACTGGTCCGACGCGCTGCTCGCCGCGTGCGACATGACGCGCGGGCAGATGCCGCGCATCGTCGAAGGCAACGCGCCGTCCGGCACGCTGCGCGCGGATCTCGCGCGCGAGCTCGGGCTGTCGGAGGCCGTCGTGGTGGCAGGCGGCGGCGGCGACAACGCGACCAGCGCGCTCGGCATCGGCGCGATCCACGCGGGCGACGGCTTCGTGTCGCTCGGCACGTCGGGCGTGCTGAGCGTGGTCGGCGATCGCTTCATGCCGAACTCCGCCTCGGCCGTGCATGCGTTCTGCCACGCGATTCCCGATCGCTGGCAGCTGATGAGCGTCGTGCTGTCGGCCGCGAGCTGCCTGCGCTGGGTCTGCAAGCTGACGGGCACGGACGAGCCGGCGCTGCTCGCCGAAATCGAGGCGCTCGACGCGGACGCGCTCGCGACGGCGCCGCTGTTCCTGCCGTACCTGTCCGGCGAACGCACGCCGCACAACGATCCTTATGCGCAGGGCGTGTTCTTCGGGATGACGCATGCGACCGAACGCGCGCACCTCGGCTACGCGGTGCTCGAAGGCGTGACGCTCGGCCTCGCGGACGGCCTCGACGCGCTGCATGCGGCCGGAGTCGAAACCGACCGTCTGTCGCTGATCGGCGGCGGCGCGCGCAGCGCGTTCTGGGCGCAGCTGATCGCCGACGCACTGAACGTGCGCACGTGCCAGCACGGTGGCGGCGAAACCGGTGCGGCGCTCGGCGCCGCGCGCCTGGGCTGGCTTGCCGTCGGCGGCGATCCGCATGCCGTGCTGACCAAGCCGCCGGTGCGCGCCGAATACGCGCCCGATGCCGGCCGTCATACGCTGCTGCGCGAGCGCCTCGACGCGTTCCGCGCGCTGTATCGCCACGTGCGCCCGCTTTACGAACCGTCGCGCGCGCGGCTCGCGTAAGCGGCGACGCGCAGCGGCCGTCGGCCGCGCACCCGGCATGCGTTACAGTGGATGCCCGTTGCGCCGTCCGACGGCCGGCCCAGATCCGAACCGAACCGCTATCGTGTCCAAGTCCTCAGAAAAACTCGATCTCGCCACGCGTGCCGCGTGGCTCTACTACGTCGCGGGCGACACGCAGAACGAAATCGCCGAGAAGCTGCAGGTGTCGCGCCCGGTCGCGCAGCGCCTCGTCGCGTTCGCGGTCGAGAAGAATCTGATCCGCGTGCGCGTCGATCATCAGCTCGCCGACTGTCTCGACCTCGGCGCGCAGCTGTCGAAGCGCTACGGGCTCGCGATGTGCGAAGTCGTGCCCGTCGATGCCGACGCGCCGGAAGCGATCGACCGCAAGCTCGCGGTCGCCGGCGCGCAGGTGATGGAACGCTACCTGAACGAGACGCGACCGATGGTGATCGCCGTCAGCAGCGGCCGGACGCTGAAGGCCGCGGTCGCGCAGATCGCGCAGATCGAGCGGCCGCAGCACCGGCTCGTGTCGATGGTCGGCGCGATCGCGGCCGACGGCTCGTCGAACCGCTACGACGTCGCACAGTACATTTCCGAAAAAACCGGCGGCAAGCACTTCCTGCTGCCCGCGCCGCTGTTCGCCGACAGCGACGCCGAGCGCGCGCAATGGTGCAATCACCGGCTGTACCGGATCGTCGACGCGCTGTCGGCGCAGGCCGACGTCGCGTTCGTCGGGATCGGCAACATCGGCCCGCACTGCCCGCTCTACGAGGACGGCTTCATCACCGAACAGGAACGCGACGAGATGACCGCGCTCGGCGCGGTGGCCGAACTGCTCGGCGTGCCGATCGATGCGCAGGGCAAGCTGGTCGACGTGTCGACCAGCGCGCGCGTCACGAGCGTCGCGCTCGACGCGCCGCCGAAGCGCCCGACGATCGCGTTCGCCGGCGGCCCGAAGAAGCGCGACGCCGTGATCGCCGCGTTGCGCGGCGGCTGGCTGTCGGGGCTCGTCACCGACGAGACCTGCGCGCGCGCCGCGCTCGACGCGAAGGCGGACTGACGCCGCCGAACGCTCACGCGGCCGCGCGCGGCGCCGGAAACGCGTGCCTGCCTGAATTCTTCGTACGCGGCGCGCTGCGCGCGGTGCTCGACGAACACGTCGCGAGCCGCACGCCGCTCTACGCGCTGTGGCCGTCAGGCCGCCATCCGCCGCCGAAGCTGCGCGCATTCGTCGATTACACGGCCGCGCACCTGCACCTCTGACCGAAGCCGACCGTCACGCCGCCTTCGCGTGCGCGCCCAGCCGGCGCAACGCCTGTCCGTGCTCGTCGAACAGATGGCAGTGCTCGGCTTCCGCGTGCACGTGCAGCGCCTCGCCGGTGCGATACGTATCGAGCGGCGGAATCCGCGCGATCAGACCGTCGGGCGCGACCGCCGACTCCGCATACAGATACGCGGCATCGCCGAGCGACTCCACGGCCATCGTCTTCGCAGCGACGCCGGCAGCCGCGGCTTCGACTTTCAAGTGCTCGGGCCGCACGCCGACCGTCACCGCCGCCCCGCGCTGCAACCCGGCCGCCTCGACCGCGACGCGTTGCGTCTCGCCGCTGTCGAAACGCACGAGCACGCCAGTCGCATCGACCGACTCGACGATGCCCTTCAGGAAGTTCATCTTCGGCGAGCCGATGAAGCCTGCGACGAACAGGTTCGCCGGCGCGTGGTACAGCGCGTTCGGCGTGCCGACCTGCTGCACCGCGCCGCCCGACAGCACGACGATCTTGTCGGCGAGCGTCATCGCCTCGACCTGGTCGTGCGTCACGTAGATCATCGTCGTCTTCAGCTCGTCGTGCAGCCGCGCGAATTCCAGCCGCATCTTCACGCGCAGCGCCGCGTCGAGGTTCGACAACGGCTCGTCGAACAGGAACACCTTCGGCTTGCGCGTGATCGCGCGGCCGATCGCGACGCGCTGTCGCTGGCCGCCCGACAGCTGCTTCGGCTTGCGGTCGAGCAGGTGATCGATGTGCAGGATCTTCGCAGCCTGCTTCACCGCCTGGTCGATCTCGGGCTTCTTCGTGCCGGCGAGCTTGAGGCCGAACGCCATGTTGTCGTACAGCGTCATGTGCGGGTACAGCGCATACGACTGGAACACCATCGCGATGCCGCGCTTCGCGCTCGGCACGTCGTTGACCTTCGCGCCGTCGATCAGCAGGTCGCCGCTCGAAATATCCTCGAGGCCGGCGATCATCCGCATCAGCGTGGATTTGCCGCAGCCGCTCGGGCCGACGAACACGACGAATTCGCCGTCGGCGATGTCGAGGTTCACGTTGCGCAGCACTTCGGTATCGTCGTAGCGCTTCGCGATGTTGCGCAGGAGCACGCTTGCCATGATCAGTCTCCGTTCGTTCGTGATGCGCCGCGTTCGACGCGGCGCGCAATCTTGCTAGTTCGGCAGCACGGCACCCGTCGCCTGCCAGCGCGCGACGTAGCCGGGCAGCTCGTGCATGTCGTCGAATACGTGACGCGCGCCGATCCCGCGCAGCGCGTCGATCTGCGCGGCCGACGCATGCCCGCCGCCGATGAAGCCGAGCACGGTCATGCCGGCCGCGGCGGCCGCGGTGATGCCGGTCACGCTGTCCTCGACGACGAGGCATTGCGCGGGCATCGCGCCGAGCGCGTGTGCGGCCGCGAGATACACGTCGGGCGCGGGCTTCGGCCTGGCGACGGCGTCCGCGCAGAACAGCCGGTCGCCGAAGAAGCGCGCGAGGCCGGTGCGGGTGAGCGCCGCCTCGACGTAGGCGCGGTAGCTGTTGCTCGCGCATGCCGTCGTCAGATCGATCGCGGCGAGGGCCGCATCGATGCCGTCGACCATCGGCGCATTGACCGCCGCCGCCTCGACCGCGCGGCGGATCGCGTCGACGTCGCCCGCCGTCAGCGTGCGGCCGACCGCCTCGCTCGCGCCGGCCAGCACGCGCTCGATGCGCAGCCCGAGCAGCGGCATCACCGCCGGCCGCGCATCGACGCCCGGCCAGCGCGCGTCCAGCTCGCGCACGATCACGTCGGCGGCGACAGCCTCGCTGTCGATCAGCACGCCGTCGCAATCGCAGATCAGCACGTTCATCCCGTGGCCGACCGCGCCTTTTCCGCCCATGCCCTCGCCGGCCGCGCTCATTTGACCGCCCCGAACGTGAGCCCGCGCACGAGCTGCTTCTGCGACAGCCAGCCGACGATCAGGATCGGCGCGACCGCCAGCAACGAAGCGGCGGACAGCTTCGCCCAGAACAGCCCCTCCGGACTCGAATACGATGCGATGAACACGGTCAGCGGCGCGGCGTTCGAGCTCGACAGGTTGATGCTCCAGAACGCCTCGTTCCACGACAGGATCACGAGCAGGAGCGCGGTGGACGCGAGACCCGGCAGCGCCATCGGCATCAGCAGGTAGACGATCTCCTGCCACGTCGACGCACCGTCGATGCGGCCCGCTTCGAGGATGTCCTTCGGGATTTCGTTGAAGTACGTGAAGGTCATCCACACCGCGATCGGCAGGTTGATCAGCGTATAGACGATCACCAGGCCCGACACAGTATCGAGCAGCCCCGCGTTCTTCCACAGCAGGTAGATCGGCACGAGCACGCCGACCGACGGCATCATCTTCGTCGACAGCATCCACAGCAGCACCTTCTGCGTGCGGTGGTTCGGGAAGAACGCCATCGCGTACGCGGCCGGCACCGCGAACAGCAGCGAGATCACCGTGACACCGGCCGAAATCAGCACCGAATTCCACGCGAACGCGAAATAGTTGCTGCGCGCGAACACCTCGCGGAAGCTGTCGAGCGTCGGCACGAAGAACAGCGTCGATGCATACGCCTGCTGCTCGGTCTTGAATGCGGTGATCGCCATCCAGAAGATCGGGAAGAACAGCAGCAGCGCGAGCAGCCACGCGAGCGTGCCGGGCAGCGCGCGCCGTACGCGCTCGAACGGGGCCGGCGCGCGCCGGCCTTCGAAGGTCAGGTCGCTCATTTCTCGTACTCTCCCTTCAGGTTGCGCGCGAGCATCCGCACCAGGAAGAACGACACGACGTTCGCAACCACGACGGCGATGATCCCGCCCGCGGATGCGAGGCCGACGTCGAACTGCTGCAGGCCAAGCGCATAGATCAGGTACGACAGGTTGGTCGTCGCATTGCCGGGGCCGCCGCCCGTCGTCGTGTAGATCTCCGCGAAGATCGACAGCAGGAAGATCGTCTCCATCATCACGACCACGGCGATCGCGCGCTTCAGGTGCGGCAGCGTGATGTAGAAGAACATCGCGATCGGGCCCGCGCCGTCGATGCGCGCGGCTTCCTTCTGCTCCTGGTCGAGCGACTGGATCGCGGTGAACAGGATCAGGAACGCGAACGGCAGCCACTGCCACGCGACGATGATGATCACGGCGGTGAGCGGGTAATCGGCGAACCAGTCGATCGGCGTCATCCCGAACGCACGCATCGCGTTCGCGACGAGCCCGTACACCGGATGAAGGATCATGTTCTTCCAGATCAGCGCGGCGACCGTTGGCATCACGAAGAACGGCGCGATCACGAGCAGGCGCGCCACGCCCTGCCCATAGAACTTGCGGTCGAACAGCACGGCCATCAGCACGCCGCCGACCACGGTGATCGCGAGCACCGCGCCGATCAGCACGAGCGTGTGCCAGATCGCGGGCAGGAACGACGGATCGGTCGCGAGGAAGCGGTAGTTGTCGAGCCCGGCAAAGCCCTTCACATCCGGATTCAGCAGGTTGTAGCGCGAGAACGAATACCAGATCGTCATCGCGAGCGGGATCGACATCCACAGCAGCAGCACCGCGACGGACGGCGACACCAGCCAGCTGGCGCCGCCGCGCGCGCGGCGCGGCGCGCCCGGCGGCGACGACGCATCGCCGACCGACGGCGCGTGGCTCAAGGGAAGACGCAAATGACGCATGATCGGAGTCCCTCCGGTTGAGGCGCGGGCGCGAATGGTCGCCCGCCCTGTCTGCTTCGGCGACGCGCACCGTGCGCGGCGGCACGCACGGCCCGGGCCGCGTTACTTCTTGTAGCCGGCCTGGCGCACTGCGCGATCGGCGGCGGCCTGCCCGGCGGCGAGCGCCTGGTCGACCGTCATCTGGCCGGCCACCGCACCCGCGATCGCCTGCCCGACCACCGTGCCGAACGACTGGAATTCAGGAATCCCGACGTACTGCACGCCCGTGTACGGCACCTTCTTCAGCGACGGATCGTTCGGATCGGCCGTCTCGATCGCCTTCAGCACGAAGTCCGAGAACGGCGCGGCGGCCTTGTACTCGGGGCGCTGGTAGGTCGACGCGCGCGTACCCGGCGGCACCGACGCCCAGCCTTCGTCCTTGCCGACCATCTCGATGTACTGCTTCGACGTCGCCCACGCAATGAACTTGCGCGCGGCGTCCTGCTGCTTCGACGTCTTCGGCACGGCCAGCGCCCACGCCCACAGCCAGTGCGAGCCCTTCGGCGTGGCGGCGACCGGCGCGGCCGCGAAGCCGATCTTGTCGGCGACCTGCGACTGCTGCTTGTTGTAGAGCATCCCGGCCGCGACCGTCGCGTCGATCCACATCGCGCACTTGCCGGACGCGGTCAGCGTCAGGTTCTCGTTGAAGCCGTTCGAGCTCGCTCCCGGCGGGCCGTCCTTCTTCAGCAGGTTCACGTAGAAATTGATCGCCTTCTTCCATTCCGGCGACGTCAGCTGCGCATTCCAGTTCTCGTCGAACCAGCGCCCGCCGAACGTGTTCACGACCGTCGACACGTACGCCATGTTCTCGCCCCACCCAGCCTTGCCGCGCAGGCAGATGCCGTAGGTGCCCTTCGACTTGTCGGTGAGCTTGTCCGCGAATTCGGCGATCTGGTCGTAGGTCGGCTGGTCGGGCATCTTCAGCCCCTTCGCCGCGAACAGGTCCTTGCGGTAGAACGTCATCGAGCTTTCGACGTAGAACGGCAGCGCATACAGCTGGCCGTTGTACGACAGGCTGTCGCGCGCGGTCTTCACGATGTCGTTCAGGTCGTAGTCGGCGGGCAGCCCGGTCATCGGCGCGAGCCAGCCGCGCTTGCCCCACTGCGGCGTTTCGTACGTGCCGATCGCCATCACGTCGAACTGGCCGCTGCCGGTCGTGATGTCGGTGGTCGCACGCTGGCGCAGCACGTTTTCCTCGAGGATCACCCAGTTCAGCTTGATGTCCGGATTCGCCTTCTCGAACGCCGGCGACAGCTTCTTCAACTCGATCATGTCCGGGTTGTTCAGCGTCGCGATCGTCAGCGTGCCGGCCGACGCCGCGCACGCGGCCGTCGCGAGCGCGGCTCCGGCGAAGCAGCGTGCGGCGGCATCGAGCATCTTTCGTTGCATGGCATGTCTCCTGTGATTGTTCGTCGGTGTTGCGTATTGCTTGTTTCGTGTTGCCGTGTTTCCTTCGCGGCCCGTCACGCCGGCCGCTGCATCCCGCACGCGCGCGCATAGTGCGCGATCACGTCGCGTATCCGGTGGCGCACCCATGCGCGAGGCTCTCTCGCGAGGCCGCCCGCGCGGCAAGCCGCGTACACGTCCGGCAGCCACTGCGCAACGAGCGTCTCGGGCACGGGCTGCCGTGCAAGGTTGTCGAACAACTGCTCGACCGCTGCGGCGACGGCCGGCTGCAGCCAGTAGTAGCGGATCCGGTCGCTGTAGCTGAACTGGCGCGCAAGCCGCTGCTCGGTTTCGTCGCCGCGGTAATACGGCGCCCAGTGCTCGGGTTGCGCGCGCATCGCGGCGTCGACCACGTCGCGCAACCGCGAGCGCTGCGCGACGTCGACGATCAGCGCGTCCTCGATGAAGGTGAGCGCGAACAGCGCCTCGCGCAACGCGAAGGTCAGCGCGGGCCCGACCTTCAGCACCGCGAAGTGGTCGCGCACGAGCGCGGCGAGTGCGCCTTCGGTCTGGTAGTCGGTCGAATGCGCTTCGAACACGAGGCGCGGCGTGCGCAGGATGCTCGCGCCAAGCGACGCGGCCTTCGCGCTGTCGTAGTCGAGCACGTGGCGGTCGTCGAAATCGACGCCCGGCTGCGCGACAATCGCGACCACGCGCGTCCATGCGTCGTCGAGCCCGGCCGCCGCGAATGCGCCGCGATGCGCGTCCAGCGTCGCGGCGATGCTGTCGCTGCGCGTGACCGCGATCCGCGCGATCCCATGGCTGCCCGTGTCGCCGGCCACTTCGCCGCCCGGCGTCGGCACCTCGGTGCCGATCACGTAGACGGGCGCAACGCCGGCGCGCGCCGCCGCGTCTTCCGCCGCGCGGCACAGCTCGGCCGCGCGCGCGGCAATCGTCCGGTCGTCGAGCCGCTCCGGATCGTCCGCGCACGCCATGCTCGCGTCCAGGTGGATCTTCTCGAACCCGGCTTCGACATACGCGGCGACCATCGCGGCCGCTTCGCGCATCGCATCGGCCGCGCGACGGTGCCGCCACGGGTTCGGGCCCAGATGGTCGCCGCCGAGCACGAGCGCCGACGGCGCGAGCCCGCAGCGCTGCGCGATCGCATCGACGTCGCGCCGGAAATCGGCGGGCGTCATGCCCGTGTAGCCGCCGAGATGGTTCACCTGGTTGCAGGTCGCCTCGATCAGGAGCGGCGAGCCGTCCGCGCGCGCGGCCTCGCACGCGGCCTCCAGCACGAGCCGGTGCGCGCTGCAGATCGAATAGATGCCGCGCTGCGCATCCGCGCGGTTCGCATCGAAGATCATCCGCAGCACGGCGTCGGCGTGCGCGGTGCGCGATCGTTCGGCGACGGGGGTCAGGCCGGACATGCGATACCTCGTTCGGTCAGGAAGCGGTCAATTTCGGTCGCGCTGCTGTTGCCCTCCATCGGGCCGCGCCGCGTGACCGCGATCGCGCCGGCCGCGTTCGCGCGGCGCAGCGCGACGTCGATCGGCAGGCCGGCGACGAGGCTCGCGACCAACGTGCCGCCGAAGCAGTCGCCGGCACCGGTCGGATCGAGTTCGTCGACCGGCCAGGCCGGCACGTCCACACGGCTCGCACGGTCGAACGCGGCGCTGCCGGCCGCGCCGCGCTTGAGCACGACGCGCTCGAGCAGCGGATGCGTCGCGAGCAGCCCGGCGATCGCGCGCTCGGCCGGCTGCGGCCCGCAGAAAAACGGCAGGTCGGCCTCGCTCGGCAGAAACAGATGGCAGGCGGCGAGCATCGTGTCGAGCGCCGCGCGCATCGGACGGAAGCTCAGCATCTCGGGCCGCACGTTCGGGTCGAACGACACCTTCGCGCCGACGCGCGCCGCTTCGATCACGCCGCGCTGGACCGCCGCGATCGCCGATTCGCTCGTCAGCGACGAGCCCATCACATGGAAGTAGCGGCAACCGTCGAACATCGCGGTGTCGACGTCGGATGCGTCGACGCACGCGGCCGCGCTGGTCGACAGGCTGAACACGAAACTGCGCGAGCCGTCGTCGCGATACGCGACGAACGCGGTGCCGGTCGGACGCGCGACACGACGGATGCGCGCGACGTCGACGCCGTCGCGCTCGAGCCGCGCGACGATCGCGTCGCCGAACGCATCGCGGCCGACACAGCCCGCATACGCGACGCGCGCGCCGAGCCGCGCGGCCTGGTCGGCGAAGATCGCCGGCGCACCGCTCGGAAACGGGCCCGCGAACAGGCCCGGCGTTTCGAAACCCTGGCCACGCTCGGCGGCGACGAATTCGGCCAGCAGTTCGCCGGCCACGACGATCTCGGCCATCATGCGTGCCCTCGTGCGGCGGCGGCCGCGCGCGGCGCGGACGCCCGGGTTGCGCGTGCGAACGGCGCCATGTCAGCTCATCCAGTTGCCGCCGTCGACGTTCAGCGTCTGGGCGGTGATGTAGTCGGCGTCGGCCGACGCGAGGAACAGCGCGGCGCCCGTCAGGTCGCCCGGCACGCCCATCCGGCCGAGCGGCACGGCTTCGCCAACGAGCCGCTTCTTCTCGCCGAGCGGCCGGTTCTCGTAGCGCGCGAACAGCGCGTCGACCTGCTCCCACATCGGCGTGTCGACTACGCCCGGCGCGATGCCGTTCACGTTGATCCGGTGCGGTGCGAGCGCAAGCGCGGCCGACTGCGTGTAGCTGATCACCGCGGCCTTGGTCGCGCAGTAGTGCGAAACGAGTGCCTCGCCGCGACGCCCGGCCTGCGACGACATATTGACGATCTTGCCGCCGCGACCCTGCTCGACCATCCGCTGCGCGACCGCCTGCATCAGGAAGAACAGCCCTTTCACGTTGACCGCGAACAGCCGGTCGAACACGTCCCAGGATTCGTCGAGGATCGGGCGCATGTCGAACAGCGCCGCGTTGTTGAACAGGATGTCGACGCCGCCGAAGCGCTCGACGGCGGTGGCGACGATCCGCGCGATGTCGTCGCGTCGCGTGACGTCCGCGGTGACGGCCACCGCGCGGCCGGGGTTCGCCTCGATCAGCCGGGCGAGCGAACCGCCCGCGGGCTTCACGTCGACCAGCACGCAGCGCGCGCCCTCGTCCAGATAGCGTTGCGCGACCGCTTCGCCGATGCCGCTGGCCGCGCCCGTCAGGATCGCGACCTTGTCTTCCAGTCTCACTGGTTGTCTCCGGTTCGTTCTGCTGTACGAAGGCCGCGAGGTGAGCGAACGCTCGTCGACCGATCAATTGCTCTGTTTGTGATCGAATGATCGGATACGCGATTCACGCTGTCAAGGCGACACGGCGGCTTTCGATGATGCGCTGCGGCACGACCGCGCCGAGCGGCGCGCGGAGAATCGCGCCCGGCAAGGCGCGGCGCGCCGGGTGCAGCGCGGCTGAAACGGCGATGAAGGGGACGGAGCCGGTGCGCGGGGCGGAATTCGGGCTGCACGACGAGAAGATACGTTATATCATCGCGATACTTCGTTTCATTGCCTGCTTCACGCCATGGCCACCTCATCGCACATCGACGCCCGGCTGTCCCGGGCCGACGCATTCGCCGCCGAGCACGGGCTCGCGTGGACGCCGCTGCGCCGCCAGGTCTACGAACGCGTGCTGGCCGCGCACCGCCCGATCGGCGCGTACGACCTGCTCGCCGAGCTCGAGCCGCAGCGCGGCCGCGTGCCGCCGACGACCGTCTATCGCGCGCTGGATTTCCTCGTCGAGCACGGCTTCATCCACCGAATCGAATCGAAGAACGCGTTCTTCGCGTGCTGCGAGATCGGCGTGCCGCACGAAGGCCAGTTCCTGATCTGCGACTCGTGCGGCGAGACCGTCGAGATTCCGGGCAGCGACCTCGCGAAACAGCTGTCCGCGAGCGCGCCCGCGCACGGGTTCGAAGTCCACCACCAGGTCGTCGAGCTGAACGGCCTGTGCGGGCACTGCAAGGGCAAGCCCGCGCAACGCTGACACCGCACACGCGCGGCGCACGCGCCGCCCCTTCCAACGAGGAGTTTCATGTCCATTGCTCTGAAGCGCGCGCCGCGGCGCGCCCTGCCGTTTGCTCGTCTGTTCGCCACCGCGGCCGCCGCGCTGTCGATCGCCTCACCCACCCTCGCGCAGGCCGCGACCGTCAATGTGGTCGCCGCCGAGAATTTCTATGGCGACGTCGCATCGCAGATCGGCGGCCGCCATGTCGCGGTGACCAGCATCCTCAGCAATCCCGACCAGGATCCGCACCTGTTCGAAGCGAGCCCGAAGACCGCGCGCGCGCTGCAGCACGCGCAGGTCGTGATCTACAACGGCGCGAACTACGATCCGTGGATGAGCAAACTGCTCGGCGCATCGAAGCAGGCGAAGCGCGCGACGATCGTCGTGGCGGATCTCGTCGGCAAGAAGGCAGGCGACAACCCGCACCTGTGGTACGACCCGGCCACCATGCCGGCCGCCGCGCGCGCGATCGCGGCCGAGCTCGGCCGTGCCGATCCGGCGAACAAGGCCGACTACGATGCGAACCTGCAGAAGTTCGTCGCGTCGCTGAAGCCCGTCGACGACAAGGTCGCCGCGCTGCGCGCGCAATACAAGGGCGTGCCGGTAACGGCCACCGAGCCGGTGTTCGGCTACATGTCCGACGCGATCGGCCTCGGCATGCGCAACGAGCGCTTCCAGCTTGCGACGATGAACGATACCGAAGCCAGCGCGCAGGACGTCGCCGCGTTCGAGAACGACCTGCGCAAGAAGCAGGTGCGCGTGCTCATCTACAACAGCCAGGCCGAAGAACCGATGACCAAGCGCATGCTGAAGATCGCGCACGACAGCGGTGTGCCGAGCGTGAGCGTCACCGAGACGCAGCCGGCCGGCAAGACCTTCCAGCAATGGATGGCCGGCCAGCTCGACGCGCTCGCGGCCGCGCTTTCCGCCAGCAAGAAATGACGCAGTCAACGCCATGACGGACACTCCCCACCCACTCGCACTCGATCGCGTCACGCTCGAACTGGGCGGACGCACGATCCTTCGCGACGTGAGTTTCTCGATCGAACCCGGCGAATTCGTCGGCGTGCTCGGGCCGAACGGCGCGGGCAAGACGACGCTGATGCGCGCTGTGCTCGGTCTCGTGCCCGTCACGCGCGGCACGCTGTCGGTCGGCGGCGTGCCGGTCGCGCGCGGCAACGCGTCGATCGGCTACATGCCGCAGATCAGGAGCGGCCTCGCGAATCGCCGGATGCGCGGCTACGACTTCGTCGCGATGGCCGCCGACGGCCACCGCTGGGGGCTGCCGCACACGAACGCCGCGACGCGGCGCGACGTCGACCGCGTGCTCGACCTCGTCGGCGGCCAGACGCTCGCGCGCCGGCCGCTGTCGGAGCTGTCGGGCGGCGAGCGGCAGCGCCTGCTGCTCGCGCAATGCCTGCTCGGCAATCCGCAGCTGCTGCTGCTCGACGAGCCACTGATCAGCCTCGACCCGAACCACCAGCGCGGCGTCGTCGAACTCGTGCGCAACGTGCAGCGCGAGCTCGGCATCACCGTGCTGTTCTCGGCGCACGAACTGAATCCGCTGCTGAACGCGCTCGATCGCGTGCTGTATCTCGGCAACGGCGTCGCGGCGCTCGGCACCGTCGACGAGGTCATCACCCGGCCGGTGCTGTCGCGGCTCTACGGCTCGCCGATCGACGTGATGCGCGTGAACGGCAGGATCTTCGTGATGTCGGGCGACGTCGAAATCGAGAAGCACGACCACGAACACGAGGACGACGACGGCCACTCGCACGGCGGTGGCGGCGGACACAGCCATCACCACCACGGACACGCTCATCCCGGGCATTCGCACGATGTTTGAATACGACTTCATGATCAACGCGTTCGCCGCGTCGGGAATCGTCGCGGTGCTCGCGGGCATCGTCGGCTACTTCCTGGTGCTGCGCGGACAGACCTTCGCCGGCCATGCGCTGTCGCACGTCGGCTTTACCGGCGCGACGGGCGCGGTGCTGCTCGGCATCTCGCCGATCTGGGGGATGGTCGGCTTCACGCTCGCGGCCGGGATCGGCATGGGCGCGCTCGGCGAACGGCTCGCGGGCCGCGACGTGGCGATCGGCGTGATCCTGTCGGGCGCGCTCGGCTTCGGCCTGCTGTTCCTGCACTTCTATACGTCGTTCGCGACGCAGGTCACCGCATTGCTGTTCGGCAACGTGCTCGCGGTCAGCCACGACACGCTCGCGGTGCTGGCCGGCATCGGCGCGGTGAGCCTCGTCGCGCTCGCGCTGATCGCGCGACCGCTGCTGTTCGCGTCGCTGCAGCCTGAGCTGGCCGAAGCCAAGGGCGTGTCGCTGCGCACGGTGTCGGTGCTGTTCCTCGCGGTGTGCGCGCTCGCGGTGGCGGCGGCAACGCAGATCGTCGGCGTGCTGCTCGTGTTCACGCTGCTGGTCGGGCCGGCCGCGGCCGCGCAAAACGTGTCGACGCGGCTGTCGACCGGCGTGCTGCTCGCCGCGCTGTTCGCGCTGTTCGAAGCGTGGGCCGGGATCACGCTCGCGTATCACACCGACTGGCCGACGAGCTTCTGGATCACCGCGCTGTCCGCGCTCGTGTATGGCGCGAGCCTGTTGCGGCGCCACTGATCGTCGAGCGGCGAAAACCAAAACGCCGGCGTAGCCGAAAGGCCGCCGGCGTTTTTGCATGCGCGCGCGACGTGCGGCGCGCGCCGCGAGTCACGCGTGCCGCACCGCACTCACGATGCGAGCACGCGTGCGTGATGCGCGATGTGATCGGCGATGAACGTCGAGATGAAGTAATAACCGTGGTCGTAGCCCGCATGGCGGCGCAGCGTCAGCGGCTGGCCGGCCTTCGCGCACGCGGCTTCGAATACGTCCGGGTTCAGCTGGTTCGCGAGGAACTGGTCGGCGAGGCCCTGGTCGACGAGGATGCCGTCGGCGAACTTCGGCGCATCCGCGCGCGTGACGAGTTCGCTCGCGTCGTGCTGCTTCCACGCGTCGCGATCGTCGCCGAGGTAGCCCGAGAACGCCTTCTCGCCCCACGGGCAACGCGTCGGCGCGGCAATCGGCGCGAACGCCGACACCGATCGGTACAGGTCGGGGTGACGCAGCGCGAGCGTCAGCGCGCCGTGCCCGCCCATCGAGTGGCCGAAGATCCCGAGCCGCGCGCCGTCGATCGGCAACTCGGCCGCGACGAGCTCGCGCAGTTCGCCCGTCACGTACGACTCCATCCGGTAATGCGTCGACCACGGAGCTTGCGTCGCGTCGACGTAGAAACCCGCGCCGACGCCGAAATCCCACGCATCGGTCTCGCCCGGCACGCCCGCGCCGCGCGGGCTCGTATCGGGCATCACGAGCGCGAGGCCGTACTGCGCCGCGTACTGCTGCGCGCCGCCCTTGATCGCGAACGTCTCCTCGGTGCACGTGAGCCCCGCGAGATAGAACAGCGCCGGCACGCGACCGTGCGCGGCCTGCGGCGGCAGGTACACCGAGAACTTCATCGGCAGGCCGATCGCCTTCGAATCGTGGCGATAGAAGCGTTGCTCGCCACCGTGGCAAGCATGCGAAGTAACAAGTTCGAGCATGGGGTTCCCTTCCGTTCAATACAGCACGATCGGGCGAATCGATTCGCCCGTCTTCATCGGGTCGGCGCCGCCGTGGAGCGTCTCGAGCGGCAGCGCGTGCGTAATCAGGTCGAGCTGTGCCGCGCGACACGGCGATACCGGAGCGTGCCCGTCATGATCCCCGATCCCGCCGCCCGTCGCGTGCGGGAAACAGCCGCCGGCTTGCCGCGACGCGTCACCGCTGTCGCGACAGGACACGTGCCCGAGTTTAAACGCCGGTCGTGAACCACGCATCCGTTCGCGCATACAGATCGACGAAACGCGCATGGCGTGCGGCCAGCGCGCGATCGTCGTGCGGTGCGGCGACCGGCGACGCGGTCGGCGCCAGCGTGCGCAGCGCGTCTTCGCGCCAGTGTCCGATCGCGACGCCCGCGAGCAGCGCGGCGCCGCGCGTCGCGGCGTTCGGGCAATCGACCGCGTCGAGCGACGCGCCGAGCGCATCCGCGAGCAACTGGCGCCAGCGCGGATCGACCGAGCCGCCACCGGCGAGGCGCAGCGTCGTCACCGGATCGTCCCGGTTCGCATCGCGGATCGCATCGAGCCCCGCGCGCAACGCGAACGCGACGCCCTCGAACGCGGCGCGCATCATCGCGCCGCGCGTGTCGCCGAGCCCGAGACCGAGCCAGCCGCCGCGCGCGTCGGGATTCATCCACGGCGAACGCTCGCCCGTCAGGTACGGCAGGAAGCAGAGCCGCTCCGACGCCGGCCGCGCGAACGCGTCGTCGTACGCATCCGGCCAGCCCGGATAGCCGAGCCAGCCGCGCACGGCTTCGAGCGCGAGCCCGACGTTCTGCATCGCGGCCATCGTGTAATAGCCGCCGCCCGCCGCCGTGCGATAACGATGCAGGCCGCGCCGTGCGGGCGGCAACCGATCCGCGAGCACGACGATCTGGCCACCGCTGCCGGTGGTCAGCAGCGCGTCGCCGGCCGCGACGAGCCCGCTGCCGAGCGCCGCGCACGCGGTATCGGCCGCCCCCGTCGCGAGCGGCACGCCGGCCGGCAGCCCGAGTGCCGCCGCCGCCCTCGCATCGAGCACGCCGCAGCGCGCACTCGACGCCCGCTCTGGTGCGAACCGGTCGACGGGCAAGCCCAGCGCGCCGATCAGTGCCGTATCCCACGCGCCGTCCGGCGTCGCGAGCGCCGTCGCGCATGCATCGCTCGGATCGGCCGCGATCTCCCCGCCCAGCGCGACGCGCAGCCAGTCCTTCGGCTGCACGGCCCAGCGTGCGTCCCGCAACGCGTGCGGTTCGTGTGCGGCCAGCCAGCGCAACAGGGGGCCCGCCATGCCGGGCGCGACGGGATTCGGCGCGCCAGGCCAGTCGGCCGCATCCGCTTCGCGCACCGCGCGCGTATCGGGCCACAACAGTGCGGGCCGCACTGGCTGCCCGGCCGCGTCGATCAGCACGACGCCATGCATCTGGCCGGAGAAGCCGATTGCCGCGACCTGCGCGCGCTCATCGGCCGGCAGCCGCGCAGCGGCGCGCACGAGCGCCTGCCACCACACGTCGGGGGCAATTTCGGCCCAGCCTGGCTGCGGCGACGACAACGCATAGGGTTGGCTCGCAACCGCGCGCTCGCCGCCATCGGCATCGAGCGTGACGAGTTTGACGGAGCCGGTACCGAGGTCGATTCCGAGCAGGCGCATGACGGGTTGGCGTATTCGAGTGAACGGATCTCGATGATAGCGGGATCGCGACATGCGGCCCGGCTGGCTCGGCGCTTTTGACACCCTGGCGACGCGAAAACGCAGCCGCGCCTGACCGGTTTCACCCGGCTGCACGTTGCGTGCGAGAACGGCTGCCAGCGGGTTAACCCGGCGCGATTTTCCACCGGTCGTTTTTTCCACTATGCCACGGTCGCGATACACACCATAAAGCCACCGATATTTGACATGGCGGCCTGCACTATTTTGAAGGGCTATAAATCTGGGGAACCTCACTCCAGCGGCAGTTTCCCGATGATCGACACCCTGTTTCATGCCGAAATGGCATATCGAACCAGCAAAGAACGGAATAGAACCCAGTGCTCTTGTTGCGATGTTCCATTCCGCATAACTTCGTATCACCCCGAAAACAAGATCATGGAGTGAGACAGATGCAATCGAACACGGTCCATCCGTGCGATGAGGTGCTGCCGACCGGCAAGCTTGTAACGCTTGGTCTGCAGCACGTCCTCGTCATGTACGCCGGCGCCGTAGCCGTGCCGCTTATCGTCGGCGGCGCGCTGAAGCTGCCGAAAGACCAGATCGCGTTCCTGATCAGCGCCGATCTGTTTTCGTGCGGTATCGCCACGCTGATCCAGACGCTCGGCCTGTGGATCTTCGGGATCCGCCTGCCCGTCATCATGGGCTGCACGTTCGCGGCCGTCGGCCCGATGATCGCGATCGGCACCAACCCCGGCCTCGGCATTCTCGACATCTTCGGCTCGACCATTGCCGCCGGCATCATCGGCATCGTGCTCGCACCGATGATCGGCAAGCTGTTGCGGTTCTTTCCGCCGGTCGTCGTCGGCACCGTGATCGCGGTGATCGGGCTGTCGCTGATGGAAGTCGGGATCAACTGGGCAGCGGGCGGCGTCGGCAACCCCGAATACGGCAGCCCCGTCTACCTCGGCCTGTCGCTGCTCGTGCTCACGCTGATCCTGCTGATCAACAAGTTCGGCCGCGGCTTCATCGCGAACATCTCGGTGCTGCTCGGCATCGTCGCCGGCTTCGTGATCGCGTTCACGATCGGCCGCGTGAATACCGACGGCGTCGCGCACGCACCGTGGGTCGGTTTCGTGATGCCATTCCACTTCGGCCTGCCGCATTTCGACCCGCTGTCGATCGCGACGATGGTCACGGTGATGTTCGTCACGTTCATCGAATCGACCGGCATGTTCCTCGCGGTCGGCGACATGGTCGATCGCCCGGTCAACCAGGAGCGCCTCGTGCGCGGCCTGCGCGTCGACGGCCTCGGCACGCTGATCGGCGGCATCTTCAACTCGTTTCCGCATACGTCGTTCTCGCAGAACGTCGGCCTGATCGGCGTGACAGGCGTGAAGAGCCGGTTCGTCTGCGCGACGGGCGGCGTGATCCTGGTGCTGCTCGGCCTGTTCCCGAAGATGGCGCAGGTCGTCGCATCGGTGCCGCCATTCGTGCTCGGCGGCGCGGGCATCGTGATGTTCGGGATGGTGGCCGCGAACGGCATCAAGGTGCTGTCGAAGGTCGACTTCGTCAACAACTCGCACAACCTGTTCATCGTCGCCGTCAGCGTCGGGATGGGCCTCGTGCCGGTCGTGTCACCGCACTTCTTCTCGAAGCTGCCGCCCGCGCTCGCACCGATCCTGCACAGCGGCATCCTGCTCGCGTCCGCCACCGCCGTGATCCTGAACATCGTGTTCAACGGCGTGAAGGCCGAGAAGGACGCACGTTGCGAGATCCGCCGCGCAGGGCACGACTTCGACGGACGCCCGGCCGACGTGCATCACTGATCGATCCGCCCCGGATGCGCCGGAGCATGGCGCGATACGGTAGAGGAAAAACGCCACGGCTTGCCGTGGCGTTTTGCTTTGTGGCGAGTGGTTGGGCGGCGATAGCGGTGGTGCCGGTGGTGCCGGTGATGACGATCCGCGGTCGCTGCAAACAAAACTGGCCGCAAAAAAAACGCCACGGACTTTCGTCCGTGGCGTTGTCGCATTCCGGGAACCGCGACCTCGGCGAACCGGAGCGGTTGCCCGCCCGTGCCCGCCTTCGTGCTTACCCGTTCGTCGCCGCTGCCGACGCAGGCGCCGGTGCGGCCGCCTTGTCGTAGTCGACCGTTTCGTCCGGTGCGCGCGGCGTCTCGCCGGCGCGCTGGATCCAGCCGCCGCCCAATGCGCGGTAAAGCGTGACCAGGTTCGTCCAGCGTGCCAGACGCGCGCTGATCAGCGACTGCTGCGCCGAGTACAGATCCGTCTGCGCAGTCAGCACCGACAGGTAGCTGTCGACACCATTCTTGTAACGCAGGTCCGACAGATCGAAGCGACGTTGCTGCGCGTGCTCGTTGCGCTCGAGCGCGGCGATCTGCTGGTCGTACGTGCCGCGTGCCGCCAGCCCGTCCGACACTTCGCGGAACGCCGACTGGATCGCCTTCTCGTAGTTGGCGATCTCGATACGCTTCTGCACGTTCGCGAGGTTCAGGTTCGCGATGTTCTGCCCGCCTTCGAAGATCGGCATCGTGATCTGCGGCGCGAACGACCACGCCGCCGTGCCAGCCTTGAACAGGCCGCCGAGCGTCGGGCTGCCGGTGCCGAACGCGCCCGTCAGCGAGATACGCGGGAAGAACGCCGCGCGTGCCGCGCCGATGTTCGCGTTCGCGGCCAGGAGCGTCTGCTCGGCCTGCATCACGTCAGGACGACGCGTCAGCAGGTCGGACGGCAGACCGGCCGGCACGTCCGTCAGCAGGTTCTGCGCATCGAGTGGCATGCCCGCCGGCAGATCGTCCGGCAGCGGCTCGCCGATCAGCAGCACCAGCGCGTTCAGCGCCTGCGCACGCGCACGCGCCTGCGCCTGCTGGTTCGCGAGCGCCGTCTCGACGACCGTCTGCGCCTGACGCAGCTCGAGCTCGGAGCCCGTGCCGTTGTCGAACTGCAGCTTCGTCAGGTCGTACGACGCCTGTGCCGTCTTCAGCGTGTTCTCCGTGACCTGCAGCAGGTCATCGGTCGACAGCAGCGTCAGGTACTGGTCCGCGACCTGCGACACGAGCGAGATTTCGGCAGCCTGCCGCGCATACGACGTCGACAGGTACTGCGCGAGCGCCTGGTCCTTCAGGCTCTGCACGCGGCCGAACAGGTCGAGTTCCCACGACGCCGAAGCGCCGACGTTGTAGGCGCGCGAGATATACGGCGCACCCGTCTGCGACAGGCCCTGCGGCACGCGCTGGATGCTGCCCGTGCCCGTGCCGTCGAGCGTCGGGAACAGGCCCGCGCGCGTGATCTGGTACTGCGCGCGCGCTGCCTCGATGTTCAGCACCGACACGCGCAGGTCGCGGTTGTTCTTCAGCGCGATCTCGATCAGCCGCTGCAGGCGCGGGTCGACGAAGAATTCGCGCCAGCCGATGGCGGTCGCCGCCTGGCCGTTCGCGCTGCGCGCGCCGGCCGCACCCGGCTGCGTCGCATAGACGCCGCCGGCCGGGTACGCCTGCGCGACGGGTGCATCGGGGCGCTTGTAATGCGGCGCCATCGTGCAGCCCGTGGCAAAGAGCGCGACCGCGATTGCAGTCAAAGCGTGTTTTTGCATCATCACTGTCCCTTGTTGCCTTCGTCGCCGTTGCCCGGCGTCTCTTCGTGCTTCGCATGCTCCTGAGCCAGACGCAATGCCTCGTCGGCATCTTCCCGCTCGCCGCTGAAAATCGCGCGGATCTTCACGAAGAACATCGGGATCAGGAAGATCGCGAGGAACGTCGCCGTGAGCATCCCGCCGATCACGCCCGTGCCGATCGCGTGCTGGCTCGCCGAGCCCGCGCCGTTGCTGATCGCGAGCGGCATCACGCCGAGAATGAACGCGAGCGACGTCATCAGGATCGGGCGCAGCCGCTGGCGTGCCGCTTCCAGCGCGGCTTCGACCGGCCCCATCTTCTCGGTCACCTGCAACTCGCGCGCGAATTCCACGATCAGGATCGCGTTCTTCGCCGACAAGCCCACCGTGGTCAACAGGCCGACCTGGAAGTACACGTCGTTTTCGAGGCCGCGCATCGTCGCCGCGAGCAGTGCGCCGATCACGCCGAGCGGCACCACCATGATCACCGAGAACGGGATCGACCAGCTTTCATACAGCGCCGCGAGACACAGGAACACGACGAGGATCGAGATCGCGTACAGGATCGGCGCCTGCGAACCGGACTGGATTTCCTGGAACGACAGGCCCGTCCACGAATAGCCGATACCGACCGGCAGCTTCTTCGCGAGTCCTTCCATCGCGGTCATCGCCTGACCGGTCGACTTGCCCGGTGCAGCCTGACCCTGGATTTCCATCGCCGACACGCCGTTGTAACGCTCGAGCTTCGGCGAACCGTACGTCCAGTGACCGGTCGAGAACGCGCTGAACGGCACCATCCCGCCCGACCCGTTACGCACGTACCAGATGTTCATGTCCTCCGGTGTCATCCGGAACGGTGCGTCCGACTGCACGTAGACCTTCTTGATCCGGCCGTCGGTGTCGAGGAAGTTGTTCACGTACTTCGACGCCCACGCGATCGAGAACGTCTGGTCGATCGCATCCGCCGTCACGCCCAGCGCATTCGCCTTCTCGCGGTCGATGTCGACCTTGTACTGCGGCGTATCGTTCAGGCCGTTCGGGCGCACGCCCTGCAGCGTCGGATCCTTCGAGGCCATCCCGAGTAGCTGGTTACGCGCGGCCATCAGCGCATCGTGGCCGAGACCGGCGTTGTCCGTCAGCTCGAAGTCGAAACCCGCAGCCGTGCCGAGTTCGGGAATCGACGGCGGGTTGAACGGGATCACGATCGCGTCCTTGTAGCCCGCGTAACGCCCGAACATCCGGCCGATCAGCGCCTGCACCTTCTGGTTCGCATGCTGACGCTGCGAGTAGTCCTTCAGGCGCACGAACACGAGACCGGAGTTCTGGCCGCGGCCCGCGAAACTGAAGCCGTTGACCGTGAACGCCGATTCGACGATTTCCTTCTCGTCCTTCAGCAGGTAGTCGGATATGTTCGCGAGCGTCTTCGCGGTCGTTTCCTGCGTCGAACCCGACGGCGTCTGCACGATCACGAACATCAGGCCCTGGTCTTCATCGGGCAGGAACGACTTCGGCAGGCGCACGAACAGCAGCCCGACCGCGACGATCACGACCAGATAGATGATGAGCCAGCGGCCCGAGCGCTTGATCACGTGGTGCACGCCGACGTGGTACTTGTCGCGGCTGTTGTTGAACGTGCGGTTGAACCAGCCGAAGAAGCCCTTCTTCTCTTCGTGATGCCCTTGCGGGATCGGCTTGAGGATCGTCGCGCACAAGGCCGGCGTCAGAATCAACGCGACCAGCACCGACAAGATCATCGCCGTCACGATCGTCAGCGAGAACTGCCGATAGATCGCACCGACCGAGCCGCCGGAGAACGCGACCGGCACGAACACGGCCGACAGCACGAGCGCGATACCGACCAGTGCGCCGGTGATCTGGCCCATCGCCTTGCGGGTCGCCTCCTTCGGTGACAGGCCCTCTTCCGCCATCACGCGCTCGACGTTCTCCACCACCACGATCGCATCGTCCACCAGCAGGCCGATCGCGAGCACGAGGCCGAACATCGACAGCGTGTTGATCGAGAAGCCCACCATCGACATGACCGCGAACGTACCGAGCAGCACGACCGGCACCGCGATCGTCGGGATGATCGTCGCCCGCAGGTTCTGCAGGAACAGATACATCACGAGGAACACGAGCACGATACCTTCGAGCAGCGTCTTGACCACTTCCTCGATCGACAGCTTCACGAACGGCGTCGTGTCGTACGGGTACTTCACGACGAGACCGTGCGGGAAGAACGGTGCGAGCTCGTCGATCTTCGCGCGCACGGCCTTCGCAGTGGCGAGCGCGTTCGCGTTGGTCGCGAGCTGGATACCGAGTGCCGCGGTCGGCTGACCGTTGTACTTCGTGTCGAAGTTGTAGTTTTCGCCGCCGAGCTCGATCTTCGAGACGTCCTTCAGGCGAACCTGCGAGCCGTCCTGGTTGACCTTCAGCAGGATGTTGCCGAACTGCTCGGGCGTCTGCAGCAGCGTCGATTCGGTGATCGTCGCCTGCAGCACGGTGCCCGGCGTGGACGGCGTGCCGCCGATCTGGCCGCCCGCGATCTGTACGTTCTGCGCGGCAATCGCGGTCGACACGTCGACCGGCGTGAGGCCGTAGTTCGTCAGGCGCGTCGGGTCGAGCCAGATCCGCATCGCGTACTGCGAGCCGAACAGCGTAACGGTGCCGACGCCGTTCAGCCGGCTGATCGGATCCTTCACGTGCGACGCCACGAAGTTCGCGAGGTCGTACTTGTTCATGCTGCCGTCTTCGGAGTTGAAGGCGAGCACCAGCAGGAAGCTGCTGCTCGACTTCGTCACCGACAGGCCGAGCTGCTGCACGACCTGGGGCAGAACCGGCGTCGCGAGCGACAGCTTGTTCTGCACCTGGACCTGCGCGATGTCGGCGTTGGTGCCCGGCGCGAACGTCAGCGTGATCGTCGCGTTGCCCGAGTCGTCACTGGTCGACGACATGTACAGGAAGTTGTCGAGACCGCTCATCTGCTGCTCGATCACCTGCGTCACCGTGTCTTCCACCGTCTTCGCGGAAGCGCCCGGGTAGTTCGCAGTGATCTGGATCGATGGCGGCGCGATCGTCGGATACTGCGAGATCGGCAGCGTGAAGATCGCCGCGACCCCGGCCAGCATCAGGATGATGGCGATCACCCACGCGAAGATCGGGCGATCGATAAAAAACTTTGCCATGAAACAGGCTCCCTGTTATTGCGCGCTCGAAGCAGCGGCGGCACTCGCCGGCGCGGCGCCCGATGCGGCGGCACCGGACGCGGCGGCGGCGCCGGAACCGGCGGCAGCCGGCGCGGCGGTGGCAGCGGCGACACCCGATGCGGCACCGGCCGCCGGGGCGAGTTGTGCCTCCACCGACTTCACGGTCGCGCCCGGACGCACCTTCTCGCCGCCCTGCACGATCACGTGGTCGCCTGCCTGCAGACCGCCTTCGACGATCCAGTCCTGGCCGCGCATGCCCGACGTCTTCAGCTGACGCGGCTCGACCTTGTTGCTCGCGTTCACTACCAACGCGATCGCCTGACCCTTCTGGTCATGCGTGACGCCGATCTGCGGCACCAGGAACGCGTTCTCGTTCACGCCTTCCTCGATCCGCGCGCGCACGAACATCCCCGGCAGCAGCACGCGGCCCGGGTTCGGGAAGACCGCGCGGATCGTCACCGAGCCGGTTGCCTGGTCGACCGTCACGTCGGAAAACTGCAGCTTGCCGACTTCCGAATACGTCTTGCCGTCCTCGAGGATCAGCGACACCTTCGCCGCGCCCGGGCCGCTCGTCTTCAGGCGGCCGCTCTGCACGTCCTGGCGCAGCTTCAGCCCCTCGAGACTCGATTGCGTGAGGTCCACGTACACGGGGTCGAGCTGCTGCACCGTCGACATCAGCGTCGCCTGGCTCGCCTGCACGTAGGCGCCCGGCGTCACTTGCGAAATGCCGACGCGGCCCGAGATCGGCGAGACCACGTCCGTGTAGCCGAGGTTGATCTGCGCGGTATCGACCGCCGCCTTGCCGGCCGCGACGTCCGCTGCGGCCTGCCCCTGGGTGGCCACCGCGTTGTCGTAGTCCTGCTTGCTGACCGCGTTCGCGGCCACGAGCACCTTGTAGCGCGCGACCAGCGCGTTCTGCGTGACGAGGTTCGCCTGCGCCTTCGCGAGCGTCGCCTTCGCGCTGTTCAATGCCGCGATGTACGGCGCCGGATCGATCTTGTACAGACGCTGGCCAGCCTTGACGTCGGTGCCTTCGGTGAATTCACGACGCAGCACGATGCCGTCGACCCGCGCGCGGACTTGCGCGACGAGGAATGCGCTGGTACGGCCCGGCAGTTCGCTGAAGACCGGCACGGCTTGCGGCTGGACGGTGACGACGCCGACTTCCGGCGTTTGCGGCGGCGGTGCCGATTCTTTTTTTCCGCATGCAGCCAGAAAAACCGCGGCTGCCGCGACAGTGATCAAGCGGTATGGAACCCGTTCGACGCGCATGGAGCGACCTCTGTGTATAACCATTGGAATAAGTGCAGCACCCGACGGGAGCGCAACACGGATGCGCCTCGCGGCGCAGATCGAACACCTGAATTACTGGACTACTGGATACAGCAAGTCGGCACGAGACCTCCATGCCGACGAGATGCCGCGAACTGCGGACTGGTACTTTGGCGGGAATCAGCAGAGTGGGATATTAACTGATTGCCACTTTGGTCATTCGATCGTAGGGTGGTATTGTATATACATTCACGAATGTATGTAAAAAGCCCACTCGCCCGTCGCCAACCGCTAGGTCTTACGAATTATTACCAATCGCAAGCATAGCCCGTCCGCACGGCGACGACGAGGGTTGCCGACCCTATATTCACCTACGATCGATTCATTCAGGCCTGCACATGGTCAGACGCACCAAGGAGGAGGCGCTCGAGACGCGCAACCGCATTCTCGACGCCGCCGAGCACGTGTTCTTCGAGAAGGGCGTGTCGCACACATCGCTCGCCGACATCGCCCAGCACGCCGGCGTGACGCGCGGCGCGATCTACTGGCATTTCGCGAACAAGAGCGAGCTGTTCGACGCGATGTTCGACCGCGTGTTCCTGCCGATCGACGAGCTCAAGCGGATGCCGCTCGACGCGCCCGGCGGCAATCCGCTGGAGAAAATCCGCAAGATCCTGATCTGGTGCCTGCTCGGTGTGCAGCGCGACTCGCAGTTGCGGCGCGTGTTCAGCATCCTGTTCATGAAGTGCGAGTACGTCGCGGACATGGAGCCGCTGCTGCAGCGCAACCGTGCGGGGATGAGCGAGGCGCTGCACGCGATCGATGCCGATCTCGCGGGCGCCGTGCGGCTCAAGCTGCTGCCCGAGCGGCTCGACACATGGCGCGCGACGCTGATGCTGCACACGCTCGTCAGCGGTTTCGTGCGTGACATGCTGATGCTGCCCGACGAGATCGATGCCGAGCAGCATGCGGAACATCTCGTCGACGGCTGCTTCGACATGATGCGTTACAGCCCGGCGATGCTGAAGACGAGCGACTGACCGACGGCCCCTCCGCCGGTACGCCGGCCGCTCAGACGCCGTGTCATCGCGACCGGCCGGTCGATCCGGCCACGGGCAGACGGCGGCGCCGCGCCTGCCCGGCCGCCCCCTGCCCTCCCCGATTCGCTCAGGCGGCCTTCGCGCGTTGCGCGCGGGCCCGCCGGTTCGACGCGAACACCGAATCGCGCGCCGGCATCGCCGCGCCGCCGAGCCCCGCGATCCACTCATCGGTCGACATCACGGCCGCGAAATTCGACTGAAACACCACCGTGTACGCGCGGTGAATCTCTTCGGCGCTCGCCGCACCCGCGCCATTCCCGTACGGCAACGCGCCGGTCGCGTCCGCCAGATACTCGACGGCGAGCCCCGCGTGCGCCGCGTGATAGACCGTCGACGCATTGCAGTTGTGCGTCATGTAGCCGGCGACCGCGAGCGTGTCGATGCCGTGCGCGTCGAGCCATGCGGCGAGATCGGTGCCGGCGAACGAACTCGCCTGCGCCTTCGCGATCAGGTGCGCATACGGCCGGCCGGCGACGACCGGATGCAGCGCGACGCCGTCCGTGCCCGGCGCGAAGATCGGCGCACCTGCCGGCGCGACGTGCTGGACGACGATCACGGGCACGCCGGCCGCGTGCGCGGCGTCGATCGCGCGACCGATGTTCGCCAGAGATACGTCGACGGGCGGATACTCGATCGGCAGGTTGCCCGTTACGTATTCGTTCTGGACGTCGATCACGATCAGCGCACGGCGGGAAGCGGAAGGCGATATGGCATTCGACATGGCAGGCTCCGGTTTCGGCAGCACCGCCCCGCTCCGGAACGGGGCGGCCAGCGGCACGATGCGATGCATTGTCGGATCGCATCGCGCAGACGGACAGTGGCCCGATTGCCATTCTTCGATAGAATCGGGCCATCGCCATTCCGGAGCCCGTCAATGCGCGCCGCTGCGTCGTCCGTTGCCCCTGCCCCGACCGTCGTCGCCGTGATCGCGTACGACGGCATCAGCCCGTTCCACCTGTCGGTGCCGTCGGTCGTGTTCGGCAAGGAACGCGATGCGGCCGCGATGCCCGCGTTCGAGTTTCGCGTGTGCTCGGCCGAGCGCGGCCCGCTGTCGACGACGGGCGGCTTCACGATCACCGCGCCGTACGGGCTCGATGCGCTCGACGACGCGGACATCGTCATCGTGCCGGCATGGCGCGATCCGGACGAAGCACCGCCTGACGTGCTGGTCGACGCGGTGCGCGCGGCCGCCGCGCGCGGCGCGCAGGTCGTCGGCCTGTGCCTCGGCGCGTACGTGCTCGCCGCGGCCGGGCTGCTCGACGGGCGCCCGGCCACGACGCACTGGGCGTGGGCCGACGATTTCGCGCAACGCTTTCCACGCGTGAAGCTCGACCCCGATGTGCTGTACGTCGACGACGGCAACCTGATGACGTCGGCCGGCACGGCCGCGGGGCTCGACTGCTGCCTGCACGTCGTGCGGCGGCGCTTCGGCTCGGACGCCGCGAACCAGATCGCGCGCCGTCTCGTGATCCCGCCGCACCGCCAGGGCGGGCAGGCGCAATACGTGCCGCAGCCGGTTGCCGCGCATCCGCGCGATGCACGGCTCGCGGGCCTGCTCGACTGGGTGCGCGCGCATCTGGACATCGCGCACAGCGTGGATTCGCTCGCCGAACGCGTGCTGATGAGCCGGCGCACGTTCACGCGCCACTTCCGCCAGGCGACCGGCACGACCGTCACCGCGTGGCTGCAGGCCGAGCGGCTCACGCGCGCGCAGCATCTGCTGGAAACCACGGGACATTCGATCGACGCGATCGCACAGGCGGCCGGCTACGGCTCGAGCGTATCGCTGCGCCAGCATTTCGCGGGCTCGCTCGGCACGTCGCCGTCGGCGTATCGGAGGGAATTTCGCGGCGCCGCGCCCGATGCGCGGCGCGAGTGACCGCCGCGCCGCCGGCGCCCGGCCGGGTAACGCGGTGGCACGCCGGCCGCTCAGACGCCGTTGATCCAGCGCGCCGCGTACAGCAGCAGCGCGACGAACACGACGATCGCCGCCCACGCCCAGAGGGGCAGCGGGCCGGATTCGCGATGATGCACGGCGCTCGCGACGCGGCCGCTCAGCGCGCCGCCAAGATGCGGCGGCAGCGGGCGCTTGGCCGCGGCCATCAGCGACGCGGGCCGCAGGAACACATGCTGGCGACGCTGCGGGTGCGAACGCGCGCGGTTCGGCACGAGACCGTGCTTCGCCTGCACGACCGCGCAGAATTCGCGGAAGAAATCGTCGGTCCACGCGAACAGCGCATTCTCGATCTGCCGCGCCGGCAGTTCGGCAAGCGGCCCGCTCGCCGTCGCCCACACCACGTATTCGATGCGTGTCGCGGTCGCATCGTCATCGTCCGGGCACAGCACCAGCTCGACCTGCCCGCGCACCGCGCCGAGGCCGTCGGCCCGGGCCTTGAAGTTGAGCACGCGGCGCGGCTGGCCTTCCGCGTCGCCCTGCTCGCTCGCCAGATGCGCACGCACGTCGTAGCGCGCACGCAGCGGGCCGAGCGGCACCGTGATGGTCAGCGCGAACTCGCCATGCGCGTGCTTCACGAACGATTCGCAATGGTCGAAGCTCGCCCGCAGCAACGCGAGATCCTCGAGTGCCTCCCGCACGACGGCCGGCGCGAGCGGTACGCGTAACGTGTCGTTCAGTTCCATGATGCCTCCCCGATGAACACGCGCCGCATCAGGACGTCTCGACGAGACTGTCGACCCGCGCGACATCGAAGGCGACGTATTGCGCAAGCGCGGACGCGGTTTCCCCCGGTTCCTCGTAACTCCATGCGGCGTTCTCGATCACGCCGTCTTCCGTCTGCAAGTTGAAATACACGGCGCGGCCCCTCAGCGGACAATCCGTCGTGACGCTCGACATCACGAGCCTGTGCATGTTGACGTCGCTGCGCGGCAGGTAATGGATGTCCGGCAGGCCCGTTTCGCGCACGGTCAGCGCGCCGTGTGAATCGGCATACGTGATGCCGCGATGGATCACGCGCACGCGATGGTGGTTCGGTACGATTTCCAGGTGAGGGTCGGCAGCATCGGACATCGTTTCTCCTCCGGACGGCGGCCCTGGCGGGCAAGCCGGGCGCAGGAAACGAAAAAGCCACGGCACAGGTGCCGTGGCTCTCATTATGGGCGAAACCGCATCCGATTGCGCGGCCTGACCGCGCCCGCGCGCGATGCGCTACTGCGCACTCCACTGGAACGCGGCCTTCGCCCCGCCCTTCGCACCGACCGTGACCGCGCGCGATTCGTCGCTGCCCTGGTACGCCGCATGCACGGTGTAGCGCCCCGGCGGCAGCTTCACGAGCATGTACGGCCCGCGCGCGTTCGTCGTCAGCAGCTCGGTGCCCTTGCTGTCGACGATCCGCACATGGACGTCGGCCAGGTATTCGCCGCCCTTGCCGGTGAAGCGCAGTGCCAGCGGCCACGCCGCTTCGTTCTGCTCGAATGCCGTCGATTGATCCTTGCCGATGCCGCCTGACACGTAGCTGACATCGCCCTGCTGGCTCGCCGCGGGCAAGCCGTCCGATTGTGCGTAGGCGCCGGGCGCGGCGACGGCGAAGCCGGCGGCCAGCGCCGCGGCAGCGGCAAATCGGGACACGTTGCGTAGATATTGCATGGCTCCCTCCTTTCGGGTCGGAACACAGCGCCGCGGGTCGAATGCCTGCGGCGCCCGCCAAGGCCGGCGAAGCCGGCCCGCAGCGGCCGCCGGTCAGCTCAGGTCGACCGGCACGAAGATCTGTGCATTATCGCGCTGGATCAGGAGAGCAAGACTGTTGCCCGCTCCCTTGACCGCGTCGCGCAACTGCTCGGGGCTCGTGACCGGGCGGCCGTTCACCGCGAGGATCACGTCGCCGGGCTGGATGCCCGCGCTGGCCGCCGGGCCGCCGGCCTGCTGCACGATCAGCCCGTGCGACAGGTTGGTTGCGCTGCGCTCCTGCGGCGTGAGCGGACGCACCGCGACGCCGAGGCGCCCCTGCTCGACGGGGCCGCCGTCGTTCGAGGCCAGCTTCGCGTCGGTCATCGCGCCGAGCGTCACGCTGATCGACTTCCTCGACTTGTCGCGCCACACCTGCAGATCGGCCTTCGACCCCGGCTTCAGGTTCGCGATCTGCGCGGGCAGCGACGTGGAGTCGGCAACCGGCGAGCCGTTGACCGCGAGGATCACGTCACCCGGCTGCAAGCCCGCTTTCGCGGCCGGGCCGTTCGGGTCGACCGAACTGACGAGCGCGCCGTCCGGCTTCTGCAGTCCGAACGAGCTCGCGAGCGTCTGGTTCAGCCCCTGCACGGCGACGCCGAGGCGGCCGCGGCTCACGTGCCCCGTCTTCACGAGCTCGTCCTTGACCTTGATCGCCTCGTTGATCGGAATCGCGAACGACAGGCCCTGGAAGCCGCCCGTCTGCGAGTAGATCATCGAGTTGATGCCGATCACCTCGCCCTGCAGGTTGAACAGCGGGCCGCCCGAGTTGCCGGGGTTCACCGGCACGTCGGTCTGGATGAACGGCGTGTAGTTCTCGTCGGGCAGCGCGCGCGATTTCGCGCTGATGATGCCGGACGTGACCGTGTTGTCGAAGCCGTACGGCGAACCGATCGCGACGACCCACTGGCCGACCTTGCTCTGCGCCGGGTCGCCGATCTTCACGGTCGGCAGGCCGCTCGCGTCGATCTTCAGCACCGCGACGTCGGACTGCTTGTCGGACCCGACGACCTTCGCCTTGTACTCGCGCTTGTCGGTCAGCTTGACCGTGACGACGTTCGCGCCGTCGATCACGTGCGCGTTGGTGAGGATGTACCCGTCCGCGCTGACGATGAACCCGGAACCGAGGCTCGCGCTCGGCTGGTCGTCCGGCTGCGCATCGCCGCCCATGCCCGGCATCTGGCCGTAGAAGTGCTTGAAGAACTGGTAGAACGGGTCGCTCGGATCCATCGGCAATTGCGGCTGCTGCACGCGCCGCGACACCTGCTTCACGACGTGCTTCGCGCTGATGTTCACGACCGCCGGGCCGTAGGTTTCGACCAGCCCGGAGAAATCGGGAATGCCGGTCTTCGCTGCCGCCTCGGCCGGCATCAGCGCGGCGGCCTGCGCCGGCGTGATGATCTGCGGATCGGCACGGCGGGTGCCTGCGACATAGCCGGCGGACAGGGCAGCCGCCACGGCGACCGCGACGGCGCCGCGCGCAAGGATTCGGGTGTTCATCGTAGGACCTCCTCTTTGTTAGGACGCAGCGTAACGACCCTGACTTAAAGGAGGCTTAATCGACCTTAAACGGGGCTTAGGCCACCACCTGCGCGATTCGTCATACGGAGTCGGACTCCTGCGGCGCCTGCGCCGGCATCTCGGCGTCTCGGAACACGACGCTCACGAGCAGGCCGCCCGCAGCCGCGTCGCCGAGCGTCACCGTCGCGCCCTGCTGCGCCGCGACGCGCTTGACGATCGCCAGCCCGAGCCCGCTGCCCGACACGTCGGCGCGCGCCCGCGCAGAGCTGTCCCGGTAGAAGCGGTCGAACACGCGCTCGCGCTCCTCCGCCGGAATGCCGGGGCCGCTGTCGCCGATCTGCACGCACACGCGGCCGGCCGCGTCGCGGGTCAGCGACACGTCGATGCGGCCGCCGTCCGGCGTGTACTTCACTGCGTTGTCGAGCAGGTTGCCGAACATCACGCGCAGCGCGCCGACATCCGCGACGACGGTCGCCGCGCGGCTCTCCTCGAAACCGAGATCGATGCTGTGCCGTTGCGCGAGCGGCGCATGCGCGGCCACGCATTCGACGAGCAGCGCCTGCAGGTCGACCGGCTCGCGCATCGTGGCGCCGTCCGGTTCGGCACGCGCCAGCGCGAGCAACTGCTCGGCGAGGCGCGTCGCGCGCGTGACGCCGTCCTGCAGATCGGCGACCGCCTCGCGGCGCGACGTATCGTCCTTCGCGCGCGCGACGAGCTGCGCCTGGATCTGCACGGCCGCGAGTGGCGTGCGCAGTTCGTGCGCGGCATCGGCGACGAAGGCCTTCTGCGTGTCGAGCGCCGCCGACAGCCGCGCAAGCAGCCCGTTCAGCGCACGCACGAGCGGCTGCACCTCGAGCGGCAGACCCGCATCGGGTAGCGGATCGAGCGCTTCGGGCCGGCGCGTCTCGACCGCGCGCGTCACGCGGCCGAGCGGCGCGAGCCCGCGCCCGACGATCACCCAGACCGCCGCGCCGAGGAACGGCAGCAGCACGATCAGCGGCCACAGCGTGCGCAGCGCCACGTTCGCCGCGAGCCGGTTGCGCACCGACAGCGGCTGCGCGAGCTGCACGACGTTGTCGCCGACGATCGCGCCGTACACGCGCCATTCGCCGCGATCGGTGCGCTCGGTCGAGAAGCCGAGCTCCGCGCGCGGCGCGATCGGCGCACGTGGATGCGAGAAGTACATCAGCACGCCGTTGCGGTTCCAGATCTGGATCACGATGCCTTCGTCGCCGTTGGTGCGCGAACCGAACACCTGCGAGAACGGCTCGGACGGCAGCGCCGCGGCGATTTCCTGCAGCTGGTAGTCGAACAGCTCGTTCGCCTCGGCGAGCGCCTGCCGGTAGATGAGCCAGCCCGCGGCACCCACGCCCGCGACGACGATCGCGAGCAGCCAGATCAGCAATTGATGACGAATCGACCTCACGCGTCAGCTTTCCTTGACGACCATGTAGCCGAGCCCGCGCACGTTGCGGATCAGGTCCGAGCCGAGCTTCTTGCGCAGCGCGTGGATGTAGACCTCGACCGTGTTGCTGCCGATTTCCTCGCCCCAGCCGTACATCTTTTCCTCGAGCTGACTCTTCGACAGCACCGCACCGGGCCGCGCGAGCAGCGCCTCGAGCAGCGCGAACTCGCGCGCGGACAGCGCGACGGGCGCGCCGTCGAGCGTCACCTGGTGCGCCGCGGGATCGAGCGTCAGCGCGCCGTGACGGATCAGCGACTCGCTGCGCCCCGCCTGGCGGCGGATCAGCGCGCGCATCCGCGCGCCCAGTTCGTCGAGGTCGAACGGCTTGACGAGGTAGTCGTCGGCGCCCGCGTCGAGCCCCTTCACGCGATCGGCCACCGCATCGCGCGCGGTGACGATCAGCACCGGCAGCGACAGCCCGCGCGCGCGCAGCGTGCGCAGCACGTCGATGCCGTCGCGCTTCGGCAGGCCGAGGTCGAGCAGCAGCAGGTCGTACGCCTCGCCGCCGAGCGCCGTGAGCGCGGCGTCGCCGTCCTGCACCCAGTCGACTGCGAAGCCGTCGGCGCGCAAGGCCTTGCGTACGCCCTCGGCAATCATTCGATCGTCTTCAACAAGCAGAATCCGCATCGGAGCTGGAACCCATCGGGCGAGTGAAACATGGCGACCATTGTAGCGCCGCGAATCGCGTGCGCCCCGTGCAATGCAACAGAAAGGCGGATCGCAAGGAGCGTGTCCGCAGTTGTCTCTACAATGTGCGCTCCGGCGCCGCGCGCGCTGCCCGAACCCCGTGCTTTTCCCGTATTCGCCCATGCCGATTTCCGATCTTTCCGCCCGGTTCGCCCCCCGCGCCCGCTCCTTCCTGCGCGCGGCCGCCGTCGTCGCCACCTGCACGGCGCTTGCGTTCGCACCGTCCGCCCAGGCCCGCAAGAAGTCCCACAAGGAGGCGCACAAGACCGCCGTCGTGTCGCCCGCCGCGCGGGCGGCCGGCCTGCCGGCGTCCGTGCTCGTCGCGCTGCAGCGCGCGAAGGTACCGGCCTCGGCGATGAGCGTTGTGGTCGAGCGCGTCGGCGACCCCGAGCCGTTGATCGCATGGAATGCGAACCGGCCGATGATGCCGGCGTCGACGATGAAGCTCGTCACAACCTTCTCGGGCCTGTCGATCCTCGGCCCCGACTACCGCTGGCGCACCACCGCGTACGCGGACGGCCCGGTCGATCCGGACGGCACGCTGCAGGGCAACCTGTACATCAAGGGCACCGGCGATCCGAAGCTCGTACCGGAGGAACTGATCGACCTCGTCGACAAGATCCGCAAGGCCGGCATCAAGCGCGTGGCCGGCGGCCTCGTGCTCGACAAGAGCTATTTCGCCGCGTCGACGCGCGACCTGCCGTCGTTCGACGACGACGTGAGCGCACCGTACAACGTCGGCCCCGATCCGCTGCTGTACGCGTTCAAGGCCGTGTCGTTCACGGTGACGCCGGGCGACGACGGCAAGGTCGCCGTCGACGTGCTGCCGCCGCTCGCGAACCTGTCGATCGACAACCGGCTGGTCGAAGGCACGGGGTCGTGCGGCGCGGCGGCGGCCGCCGCGCGTCCGACGCTGTCGGCCGGCAGCGGGATCATGACCGCGTCGTTCGCCGGCGCCTATCCGCTGCGCTGCGGCGCGCACACGACCAACCTCGCGATCCTCGATCACACGACGTTCTTCGCGCGCGGCTTCCTCGCGCTGTGGCAGCAGGACGGCGGCACGATCGCGGGCCCCGTCAGCGAAGGCAAGGTGCCGACCGCGGCGCGCCCGCTCGCCGTCCATCACAGCCCCGTGCTCGGCAGCATCGTCTACGACATCAACAAGTTCAGCAACAACGTGATGGCGCGCAACCTGTTCCTGACGATCGGCGCGGCCGCCGGCAAGCCGCCCGCGAGCCCCGAGCAGTCGAGCCACGCGATTCACGCGTTCCTGCAGAAGAGCGGAATCGCGATGCCCGACCTCGAGCTCGAGAACGGCTCGGGCCTGTCGCGCGAGGAGCGCGTCAGCGCGCAGTCGCTCGCTGCGCTGCTGCAGGCCGCGAACGCGAGCCCCGTCGCACAGGCGTTCATCGATTCGCTGCCGATCGCCGGCATCGACGGCACGATGAAGAACCGCCTGACCAACGCCGGCGTGCTCGGCAACGCGCACATCAAGACCGGCACGCTGCGCGACGTGCGCGCGATCGCGGGCTACGTCGCGGGCGCCGACGGCCAGAGCTACATCGTCGTCAGTTTCATCAACGACGATCACGCGGAAGCCGCGCGCGCCGCGCACGACACGCTGCTCGAATGGATCTACGCGGGCGCGCACTGACGACGCACTCGCCGCGGCGCGGCGCACGCCTGCCCCGCTGTCGGCGCGCGTCCATCGCGGGGAAACATCGTGCATCGGGCGCCGCGCCCTCGGGGATTTCGCCCGGTGCGGTTTGAAACGGCCTCGGCCGCCGGCGCGCCGCGCACGGCCCGCCAGATGTGCCCACAAAACGGGGCCGCACCGCGAGGCCCCGTTCCGCATGACTTCCGTAGAAACCCTGTCCTCAGAGGGAACCCTCTACGCTGCCCCCTCGCCTAGCGCGTGGCGATTGCGTAGGCTGTTGGCCTGACCGATATCTAAAACGGGCCGTACGCCCGGCCTCACGGCTTGCAGGGGAAAGGAGGAGACACGTCCATGCGATTCGACGTCGAATTGCTTCTGCTCGCGCTGGCGCCCGTCTTCCTGCTCTGCATCGCGTGGGAAGCCTGGCACCTCGCCCGCACGCGTGCGCAGGACCATGTCTATGCGTGGCGCGACACGCTGTGCAACGCGGTGCTCGCCCTGATGCACCAGGGCGCCGACAAGCTCGCGTGGCTGTTCGTGATCCCCGTTTATGCGTACTGCTACGCACATTTCCGGCTGTTCACGTGGCACGACAGCTGGCTGTCGTTCGCCGTGCTGTTCGTCGGCCAGGACTTCCTCTACTACGTGTTCCATCGCGCGAGCCATCGCGTGCGCTGGCTGTGGGCCGCGCACGTCGTGCATCACTCGTCCGAGCGGATGAATTTCTCGACCGCGTTCCGGCAGAGCCTGATGTATCCCGTCGCAGGCATGTGGGCGTTCTGGCTGCCGCTCGCGTTCGTCGGCTTTCCGCCGCAGCAGATCGTCGGCATCGTGCTGATCAACCTCGCGTTCCAGTTCTTCGTGCATACGCAGGCGATCGGCAAGCTCGGCTGGCTCGAATACGTGCTCAACACGCCGTCGATCCATCGCGCGCACCATGCACGCAACCCCCGCTACATCGACCGCAATTACGCAGGTGTGCTCGTGATCTGGGACCGCCTGTTCGGCAGCTACGTCGAGGAGTCGCCCGACGATCCGCCGCAATACGGGATCGTCGAGCCGCTCGGCTCGAACAACCCGCTCGTCGCGACGTTTCACGAGTGGGTGTCGATGGCGGCCGACGCGTTGCGCGTTCACGGATGGCGCAACAAGCTGCGCGCGATTTTCGGCCCGCCCGAATGGGCGAGCGCTTATCATGCGCAGATCGCCGAGGCCGCAAACCACGATCCGCGCACCGTGCCGCTAGCGGCCGTGCGCGACCAATAACCGTTTCAGCCAACGGCCGCCGCGCAGCCCGGATCCGAGCAGGCGCGCGGCAGATGAGAAATACATCGGGCCATATCTACGAGGAGATCGAACGATGCAGTCACAACAACAATTCCCGTCGCGCAACCGTCAACGCCTGCTGCGCACCGTGCAGGTCGCGATCGCGGGCGCCGCGCTCGCCCTGCTCGCCGCGTGCGGCGGTGGTGACGACAACAACAGCAGCGCGTCGAACACGCCGCCGTCCGGCGTGAAGATGCAGGTCGTGTCGTTCGGCGACAGCCTGTCGGACGCCGGCACCTACTCGCAGATCAAGCTCGGCTTCGGCGGCGGCCGCTTCACGACCAACCCCGGCCAGGTGTGGACGCAGGACGTCGCGCAGTATTACGGCGACACGCTGCAGCCCGCGAACCAGGGCGGCTTCGGCATTCCGCTGCAGGCCACGGGCGGCCTCGGCTACGCGCAGGGCGGCTCGCGCGTGACGCTGCAACCGGGTCTCGGCCACGCGGACTCGAGCGTGCCGAACGCCGACTACGCGCAGGCCACGACGACGCCGATCGCCGATCAGGTCAAGCAATACCTGACGCAGCACGGCAGCTTCAACGCGGGCCAGATCGTGCTCGTCAACGGCGGCGCCAACGACATCTTCTATCAGGCACAGGTCGCGCAGGCGCAGGGCAACACGCCGGCCGCGCAGCTCGCGGCCGCGCAGGCGATCGGCCTCGCCGCGCAGCAGCTCGGCGGCATCGTCCAGCAGATCGTCGCGGCGGGCGCGACGCACGTGTTCGTCGCGACCGTGCCGGACATCGGCGGCACGCCGCTCGCGCTGCAGGGCGGCGCGCAGACGCAGGCCGCATTCACGCAACTGTCGGGGCTGTTCAACCAGACACTGGTCGGCACGCTCGCCGCGCTGAAGGTCGATACGACGAAGTACGCCGTGGTCGACGCGTTCAAGTGGCAGGACGGCATCGCGGCCAACTACCAGGCGAACGGCTTCAGCGTGTCGAACACCGACACCGCATGCAACCTGAAGGCGATGGTCGCGGCGGCGACCCAGTACGGCGTCGCGGATGCAACCGCCTTCGGCTCGTCGCTGTTCTGCTCGCCGCAGACCTACACGACCGCCAACGCGGACCAGACTTACATGTTCGCCGACTTGGTTCACCCGACGACGCGCCTGCACGCGCTGTTCGCGCAGTACGTCGAGCAGCAGATCGCGGCCTCGGGCGTCGGCAAGTAAGGCGAGCGCCACGCGCACGAACGAAAACGCCCGACCGGTTCGCCGGTCGGGCGTTTTTCATTTCACGAGCGGATGCGAACGGCTGCGTCAGTCGCGCGCTTCGAACGCGGCGGCCGCACGACCGAGGCGATCGTTGACCGCGATCCATTCGACGGTCTCGGGCAGTTTCTCGACGAGGATACGTGCGACCTGCGCGCGGTCGAGCGCGCGCAACATGCCGTACAGGTCGCGCGCATATGCCTGCGGATCTTCCGGCGCCGCGACGAAATGCACGCCGTCGGCTTCCGCCCAGCGTCCCGCGCGCGACGCGCGTGCGACGAGCGCGACACGTTCGCCGTCGGTCTGCGCGGCCGCGAGCAGCGGCTCGAGTGCCTCGAACGGCAGCAGCGCGAGCGGCGTGCGCGGCGCGTAATGCGCCTTCAGCGTGCCCGACGCGCGCGGCGCGGTCGCGTCGCTGCCGTCGGGCAGGCGCGGCGCGCGGCCGAGCACGTCGGCGATCTGCTGCGGCGTCACGTGGCCCGGGCGCAGCAGCGCCGGGAAGCCGCGCGACAGGTCGAGGATCGTCGATTCGATGCCGACTTCCGACGGGCCGCCATCGAGCACGTGCACGGTGTCGCCGAATTCGTCGCGCACGTGTTGAGCGGTGGTCGGGCTCACGTGGCCGAAGCGGTTCGCGGACGGTGCGGCGACGCCGCCGTGGCCGCCGCGCCGCGCGCTGAACGCGGCCAGCAGCGCCTGTGCGACCGGATGCGACGGACAGCGCAGGCCGACCGAATCCTGGCCGCCGCTCACGGCGTCCGGAATGCGCGCATGGCGCTTCAGGATCAACGTCAGCGGGCCCGGCCAGAATGCATCGATCAGCGCCTGCGCATCGGCCGGCAGGTCTTCGGCCCAGTAACCGGGATCGCCGCCGGGCGGCAGGTGCACGATCACCGGATGGTTCGCCGGGCGCCCCTTCGCCGCGTAGATGCGCGCGACGGCCTCGGGATTCGCCGCGTCGCCGCCGAGCCCGTACACGGTTTCGGTCGGGAATGCGACGAGTTGCCCCGCGTCGAGCAGCGCGGCAGCCGCGTCGATCTGCGCGGGCGTCACGGAGGTCGGGAGATCGATGGACATCGGCTGGCGCCTCAGTCGAGCGGCACGCGCAGCAGCTGCGCGCACGCGGTGGCGGCAGCGACGGCTTCGTCGCGCGTCTCGGCCGTGAAGTTCACGTGGCCCATCTTGCGCCCGACGCGCGCTTCTTCCTTGCCGTACAGGTGCAGGTGCGCGGCCGGCATGGCGGCGACCGTGTCCCACGGCGGCGTGACGGCTTCGGCTGCGGCACCGTTCGGGAACCACACGTCGCCGAGGATGTTCAGCATCGCGGCCGGCGAATGCTGGCGCGGGTTGCCGAGCGGCATGCGCGTCATCGTGCGCACCTGCTGCTCGAACTGGCTCGTGGCGCACGCATCGACCGTGTAGTGGCCGGAGTTGTGCGGGCGTGGCGCCATTTCGTTCGCGACGAACGAGCCGTCTTCCAGCACGAAGAATTCGACGCAGAGCACGCCGACGTAGCCGAGCGTATCGGCAATCCGGACGGCTGCCTGCTGCGCCTCCTCGACGCGTGCGGCATCGGCGGCCGGGGCCGGCACGACGGTCAGCGCAAGGATGCCGTTGTGATGCACGTTCTGCGCGAGCGGGAATGCGGCCGAGCGGCCGTCAGCGCCGCGCGCGATCAGCGCGGACACTTCGTATTTCAGCGGCAGGCGCTTTTCGAGCACGCACGGCACGCCGCCGAGCGACGCATGCGCGTCGCGCGCTTCCCGCGCGGTGCTCACGCGCACCTGGCCCTTGCCGTCGTAACCGAGGCGCGCCGTCTTCAGGATGCCCGGCAGCACCGCGTCGAGCGCGGCATCGTCGAGCGCGGCGAGCGCCGCCGCCGATTCGATCACGACGTGCGGTGCGACCGGCACACCCGACGCCTCGATGAAACGCTTCTCCGCGATCCGGTCCTGCGCGACCGCGACGCAGCGGCCGGCCGGCGCAACGAACGTCGTGCGCGCGAGGAAATCGAGGCTCGCGGCCGGCACGTTCTCGAATTCCGTCGACACGGCCGCGCACAGCGCGGCCAGTTCGGTCAGCGCCGCTTCATCGTCGTAGGCCGCGCGCAGGTGACGGTCGGCGACCGCGCCGGCGGGGCTCGTCGGATCGGGATCGAGCACGGCGACGCGATAGCCCATCGACTGGGCGGCAAAGCAGAACATGCGGCCGAGCTGGCCACCGCCGACCATGCCCAGCCACGCGCCGGGCAGGATCGGGGAAACGGAATCAGGAGTTGCGGTCATGTCAGTGGTCGGTCGCGGCGGGCGCTGCCCGCCGCAGTGATGAAGATCAGACGGCCGCTGGAATGGCAGTGCGGCCGCCGGCGCGCCGTCATGCGAGCGGCGGCAGCACCATCGCGTGCGCGGCTTCGTTCTGGCGCACGCGGAACGCGGCGAGCCGGTTCGCGTAGTCGACCGACGTGCCGGACAGAATCGACACCGCGAACAGAGCGGCATTCGCAGCGCCGGCCTCGCCGATCGCGAACGTCGCGACCGGCACGCCCTTCGGCATCTGCACGATCGAGTGCAGCGAATCGACGCCCTTCAGGTACTTGCTCGCGACCGGTACGCCGAGCACCGGCACCGTGGTTTTCGCGGCCAGCATGCCGGGCAGGTGCGCGGCACCGCCGGCGCCCGCGATGATCGCGCGCAGTCCGCGCTCGCGCGCCTTCTCCGCGTAGTCGAACATCTCGTCGGGCATCCGGTGCGCGGACACGACCTTCGCTTCGTACGGCACGCCGAATTCCTGCAGGATCGCGACCGCATTCTTCATCACGTCCCAGTCGGAACTCGAACCCATCAGCACGCCGATGAGCGGCGCGCTGTGCGTGTGGGCAGTCTGGACTTCACTCATTTCGTGCGTTCCTTCCTTCAGGCGAGCGGCTGGCCGGTGATGCGCTCGAGCGCTTCCTGGTACTTCGCGGCCGTCTTCTCGATGACGTCGGCCGGCAGCGCCGGTGCCGGCGCGGTCTTGCCCCACGGCTGCGCCTCGAGCCAGTCGCGCACGAACTGCTTGTCGAACGACGGCGGGTTGGTGCCGACCTGGTACTGGTCGGCCGGCCAGAAGCGCGACGAATCGGCCGTCAGCACTTCGTCCATCAGGTACAGCTTGCCGTGATTGTCGAGGCCGAATTCGAACTTCGTGTCGGCGATGATGATGCCGCGCGTCGCCGCGTAATCGGCCGCTTCCTTGTACAGGCGGATCGAGATGTCGCGGATCGTCGCGGCCAGCTCGGTGCCGATGCGGCGCTCGGTTTCCTCGAACGTGATGTTCTCGTCGTGCTCGCCCATCTCGGCCTTCGCGGCCGGCGTGAAGATCGGCTCGGGCAGCTTCTGCGCGTTCTGCAGCCCTTCCGGCAGCTTCACGCCGCACACGGCGCCCGACGCCTGGTATTCCTTCCAGCCGCTGCCCGCGAGGTAGCCGCGCACGACCGCCTCGATCATGATCGGCTCGAGGCGCTTGACGACCACGCCGCGCCCCTTGACCTGCTCGACCTCGTCCGCCGAGACGACCGCTTCCGGCGCGTCGCCCGTCAGGTGGTTCGGCACGATGTGCGCGAGCTTGTCGAACCAGAAGTTCGCCATCTGGTTCAGCACGCGACCCTTGTTCGGAATCGGCTCGCCCATGATCACGTCGAATGCCGACAGGCGATCCGTCGTGACGATCAGGAGCTTGTCGTTGCCGACCGCGTAGTTGTCGCGGACCTTGCCGCGACCGAGGAGCGGCAGCGAGCGGAGCGTGGATTCGTAAAGGGTAGACATCGTCTTTTCGCAGATAAGGAGCCAAACAAAAAGGGAAACGCCGTTCCCCGCGGCAGGCGGGAACGGCGGTCTTGCAATGCATCGGCGAACCGGCGGGCGATCGGCGCCCGTGCGGTTGCCGGCCGGCCCTCGTTCGGCCGGACGGAGCGGCTGCGGGGCCGGATCAAATCCGGCCGGACAGCCTTGCCTTAGCCTTTCGGCGCGGCAATCGTACTACATCTCAGCGCACGACCTGCGCGAGCGCGCCGGACTTGTATTGCTCGGCGATCTTGTCGAGCGACACCGGCTTGATCTTCGCGGCCTGGCCTTCGCAGCCGAACGCGAGGTAGCGGTCGACACACACCTTCTTCGCCGCTTCACGCGCGGGCTTCAGGTAGTCGCGCGGATCGAACTTGCCCGGGTTCTCGAACAGGTAGCGGCGGATCGCGCCGGTGATCGCGAGACGCAGGTCGGTGTCGATGTTGATCTTGCGCACGCCGTGCTTGATGCCTTCCTGGATTTCCTCGACCGGCACGCCGTAGGTTTCCTTCATGTCGCCGCCGAATTCGCGGATCTCGGCCAGCAGTTCCTGCGGCACCGACGACGAACCGTGCATCACCAGGTGCGTGTTCGGGATGCGTGCGTGGATTTCCTTGATGCGCTGGATCGACAGGATGTCGCCCGTCGGCTTCTTCGAGAACTTGTACGCGCCGTGCGACGTGCCGATCGCGATCGCGAGCGCGTCGCACTGCGTGAGCTTGACGAAGTCGGCGGCCTGCTCCGGATCGGTCAGCAGTTGCTCGCGGGTCATCGTGCCTTCCGCGCCATGGCCGTCTTCCTTGTCGCCCTTCATCGTCTCGAGCGAGCCGAGCACGCCGAGTTCGGCTTCGACCGTCACGCCGATCGAGTGCGCCATCTCGACGACCTTGCGCGACACGTCGACGTTGTATTCGTACGAGGCGACCGTCTTGCCGTCGGCTTCGAGCGAACCGTCCATCATCACGCTGGTGAAGCCGCTGCGGATCGCGGCCATGCAGACCGCCGGCGACTGGCCGTGATCCTGGTGCATCACGACCGGGATGTGCGGGTACGACTCGACTGCTGCTTCGATCAGGTGGCGCAGGAACGGCTCGCCAGCATACTTACGCGCGCCGGCCGATGCCTGCATGATCACGGGCGCGCCGACCTGATCCGCCGCCGCCATGATCGCCTGGACCTGCTCCAGGTTGTTCACGTTGAAGGCCGGCAGGCCGTAACCGTGCTCTGCCGCGTGGTCCAGCAATTGACGCATTGATACGAGAGGCATTGTGGAACTCCTTGGAATGAAAACCGGTGCGCCCTGACGCCGGCGCGGCGCTCGCCCCCCGTCGAAACCGGGGCGGCGCGGCGCGGCTGAGCGTCGAATAGCCGCATTTTATCGCGAAGCGCCTCCGATTCCGACCGGCCGGTGGCGCGCATTCGCAATTTGTTACCTTCGCACGGCACAATTCGGGCAAAAAACAGAAAAAAGCCGCGCGGGGCATCGGACCCCGCGCGGCTTTCGTCAAAAAAGTGCCCGATCGGCTCGGGCGGCCGGTGGACCGGCCAACGGACCGAACGGACCGGCCCGGTGCATGCCGGGCGCTCAATAATGCTCGCCGACTCGCACGATCTTCAGCGTGTTGGTGCCGCCCGCCTGCCCCATCGGCTCGCCGACGGTCAGCACGACCATGTCGCCGTGCTGCACGTAGCCCTGCTTGACGACGAGTTCCAGCGCCGCCTGCAGCGCCGAATCGCGATCGCTGTTGAAGTCGACGTGCAGCGGCGTCACGTTGCGGTACAGCGCCATCGTGCGCTCGCTGCCGACGCGCGGCGTCAGCGCGAAGATCGGCACGTGCGTGTAGTGGCGCGACATCCACAGCGCGGTCGCGCCCGATTCGGTCAGCGCGATGATCGCCTTCGCGCCCAGGTGATATGCGGTGAACAGCGCGCCCATCGCGATCGACTGGTCGATCCGCGTGAACGTGCGATCGAGGAAATCCTTGTCCAGCTCGACGTGTTCCGACTTTTCCGCCTCGACGCACACGGCCGCCATCGTCTCGATCGTGACGACCGGGTACTTGCCGGCGGCCGTCTCGGCCGACAGCATCACCGCGTCGGTGCCGTCGAGCACCGCGTTCGCGACGTCCGACACTTCCGCGCGGGTCGGCACCGGCGCGTGGATCATCGACTCCATCATTTGCGTCGCGGTGATCACGAGCTTGTTCGACTCGCGCGCCATCCGGATCATCCGCTTCTGCAGCGCCGGCACGGCCGCGTTGCCGACTTCCACCGCGAGGTCGCCGCGCGCAACCATGATGCCGTCGGACGCGTCGAGAATGCTCTGCAGCGCCGGAATCGCCTCCGCACGCTCGATCTTCGCGATCATCTTCGGCTTGATGCCGTACGGCGCGCCCGCGATGTTCGCGAGCTGGCGCGCCATTTCCATGTCGGTGGCGTTCTTCGGGAACGACACCGCGACCAGATCCGCGCCGAGCGACATCGCCGTGCGGATGTCCTCCATGTCCTTCGCGGTCAGCGCGGGCGCCGACAGGCCGCCGCCCTGGCGGTTGATCCCCTTGTTGTTCGACAGCTCGCCGCCCACCTTGACGATCGTGTGGATCTCTTCGCCGAGCACGCGCTCGACGGTCAGCACGATCAGGCCGTCGTTCAGCAGCAGCAGGTCGCCCGGCTTCAGGTCGCGCGGCAGTTCCTTGTAGTCGAGGCCGACGCGCTCGTCGTTGCCCAGTTCACAGCCCGCGTCGAGGATGAAGGCCTGGCCCGGCACGAGGGTCGTCTTGCCGTTCTCGAACTTGCCGACGCGGATCTTCGGGCCCTGGAGGTCGGCCATGATCGCGATCTCGCGGCCGACCTTGCGGGCGGCCTCGCGCACCATCTCGGCGCGCTGGCGGTGATCGTCGGCCGTGCCGTGCGAAAAATTGAGCCGCACGACGTCGAGGCCCGCCTGCATCATCTGCAGCAGAATCTCCGGCGAACTGGAAGCCGGGCCGATCGTGGCGACTATCTTGGTGGCGCGCTGCATGAAACTCCTCATCTGGATCAAGGTGGATGCGCTGGGTGAAACGCTGCGAGAGCCGGAATCGGCGGGCCCAGCGGCGGCCGTTCCGGGGGGCGTGCCGGTGCTTGCGCCCGGCATCGCTTTGTTCTGAATTTCGTGGTGCTGCACGGCCGCGTCGCCGGCGGCCGCCGGTGCGCGCGGGGTCGAGTTCGCCCGCGCGGGCGCGCGTTTGCGCTTGCCCGCGCCGGCCGGCTGCTCCGCTTTCGCGGAGCGCGCGGCCCTCGTCACCCCTGCGCGCGCCGCCACGCTCAGGCCGCCCGCGTTTCCAGCACTTCCACCGCCGGCAGCTTCTTCCCCTCGAGGAACTCGAGGAAGGCGCCGCCGCCCGTCGAGATGTAGCTGACCTGGTCATGGATGCCGTACTTCGCGATGGCCGCGAGCGTGTCGCCGCCGCCCGCGATCGAGAACGCGGACGATTTCGCGATCGCTTCCGCGAGCGTCTTGGTGCCGTTGCCGAACTGGTCGAACTCGAACACGCCGACCGGGCCGTTCCACACGATCGTGCCGGCCTTCTCGAGCTGGCTCGCGAGCGCCTTGGCCGTATCGGGGCCGATGTCGAGGATCATGTCGTCCGCTTCGATGTCGGCGACCTGCTTCACCGTGGCCACGGCCGTCGGCGAGAATTCCTTGGCCGTCACGACGTCGGTCGGGATCGGCACCGACGCGCCGCGCTCGCGCGCTTCGTCGATGATCGCCTTCGCCTCGGCGACGAGATCGGCTTCCGCGAGCGACTTGCCGATCGACAGGCCGGCCGCGAGCATGAACGTGTTCGCGATGCCGCCGCCGACGATCAGCTGGTCGACCTTGCCGGCCAGCGACTTGAGAATCGTCAGCTTGGTCGACACCTTCGAACCGGCGACGATCGCCACCAGCGGGCGAGCCGGGTTGCCGAGCGCCTTGCCGAGCGCGTCGAGTTCGGCGGCCAGCAGCGGGCCCGCGCACGCGACCGGCGCGTACTTGGCGATCCCGTGGGTGGTCGCTTCCGCACGGTGCGCGGTGCCGAACGCGTCGTTCACGTAGACGTCGCAGAGCTTCGCCATCTTCTGGGCGAGTTCGTCCGAATTCTTCTTCTCGCCCTTGTTCACGCGGCAGTTCTCGAGCAGCACGACCTGGCCCGGCGCGACGTTCACGCCGTTCTCGACCCAGTTCGACACGAGCGGCACGTCGCGGCCGAGCAGCTCGGCGAGACGCTTCGCGACCGGCGCGAGCGAATCTTCCGGCTTGAACTCGCCTTCGGTCGGACGACCGAGGTGCGACGTGACCATCACGGCCGCGCCGGCGTCGAGCGCGGCCTGGATGGCCGGCACGGACGCGCGCACGCGCGTGTCTTCGGTGATGTTGCCGTGATCGTCCTGCGGGACGTTCAGGTCGGCGCGGATGAACACCCGCTGGCCGGCGAGCTGGCCGGCGGCGATCAGGTCGGTAAGACGCTTGACTTGGCTCATGTTGAACAGATTGAAGTAGTGGATGGGGAAAGGGGGTTCACGCTGGACGTGCGCGGGCTGCCGCGAAAGGGCGCCGGATGCGGCCGTGGCTGGCGGTTCGCATGACGCGCACGGGTAAAAAATCTCGAACGGGCATTCTAGCCGATCCACCCGGCAGACTGACCCGTGCGGCGGCGAATTCCGCCTATTTGGGATCGCGCACGGCCGTCAAGACATTTCCGCAACGCAACAATACGTGCTCGCCCGCGGCCGGCACCCGGTGGGCGGGCACAGCGATTCGTCAGAAGATAAGCCGCAGCGCGGTGAACACGAGCATTCCGACGACGATCGTGCCAAGCATGCTGCGCCGCCACAAAAACCAGCCGAGACCGGCGAGCGCGGCGTAGAACGGATGGTTGGACAGCGCGAACGACAGCCCGGCGGGCGTTTCGAGCACGTCGGGCAACACGACCGCGACGAGCGCGGCAGCCGGCGCGTAGCGCAGCGCCCGCTGCGCGCGCTCGGGCAGCACGGTGCGTTCGCCGCCGATCAGGAACAGCGCGCGCGTGACGGCCGTGACGATCGTCATCCCGACGATCACGATCCAGATTTCCGTCGCGCTCATTCGATTTCCTTTTCGTGCACGGTTTCGGTGCGGATGCGGCGCCAGTCGGCGCGTTCGACGAAGAAATCGGCCGTGCACCCGGCCGCGAGCGCGGCCAGCACCGCGATCGGCAGCGCGAGCCGGTACGGCAGGTCGAACGCGATCAGCGACACGATGCCCGCCACCACGACGGCCGCGAGCGTCGAGCGGTTCGCGACCGCCGACACCATGATCGGGAGCAGCGCGAGCGTGCCGGCCAGTTCCAGCCCCCAGCTCGCCGGGAAGAAGCTCGCGAGCAGGATGCCGGCGAGCGACGACACCTGCCACGACGCCCAGCTGGCGAGCGCCATCCCCCAGAAATAGGCCTCCTTGCCCGGCACGTGGCCGTACGCGAAGCCCTGTTTCTGGAACAGCAGGTAGATCACGTCGCCGTTGAAATACCCGATCGCGAGGCGCCGCCACAGCGGCAAGTAGGAAAAATGGGGCGCAAGCCCGGCGCTGAAGATCACGAAGCGCATGTTGACCATTGTGGCCGTGAGCAGCACGGTCCAGATCGGCAGCTTCGCGACGAGGAGCGGCAGCACCGCGAGCTGCGACGAGCCCGCGTAGACGAAGATCGACATTGCGCTCGCCTGCCCGAGCGTCATCACCGACTTGCTCATCGCGACCCCGGTGACGAGCCCCCAGGACAGGATCGCCATCAGTGTCGGCGAATAGTCGCGCGCGCCCTGGATCAGCGCGAAGCGGTCGGTGGCGGAAAATCGAGCGAGCATGGGAAACGGGCCGCGACGGGCGGTTCGCCGGGCCGCCGGCGCCTCCTGCCGGTACGACCCGTCGTTATTGGAATCGGTACCGGGCGATTATAGCGCCGCCCCTCTGCCGACCGACCGGATCGCCTTCAAATGACGCTAAAATAAGCGTCTTTGCGGCTCAATGCTGCACACAACCCGCTGTACAACCGCTTCCCAGGAGAATCCTATGTCAATGGCCGACCGCGACGGCAAGATCTGGATGGACGGCAAGCTGATCGACTGGCGCGATGCCAAGATCCACGTCCTGACCCATACGCTGCACTACGGCATGGGCGTCTTCGAGGGCGTGCGTGCGTACAAGACGGCCGACGGCAGCACCGCGATCTTCCGTCTGCGCGAGCACACCAAACGTCTGCTGAATTCGGCGAAGATCTTCCAGATGGACGTGCCGTTCGACCGCGAAACGCTCGAATCCGCGCAGCTCGAAGTCGTACGCGAAAACAAGCTCGAGTCGTGCTACCTGCGCCCGATCATCTGGGTCGGCTCGGAAAAGCTCGGCGTGTCGGCGAAGGGCAACACGATCCACGTCGCGATCGCCGCATGGCCGTGGGGCGCGTACCTCGGCGAGGACGGCCTCGCGAAGGGTATCCGCGTGAAGACATCGTCGTTTACGCGCCACCACGTGAACGTGTCCATGGTGCGCGCGAAGGCGTCGGGCTGGTACGTGAACTCGATCCTCGCGAACCAGGAAGCGACCGCCGACGGCTACGACGAAGCGCTGCTGCTCGACGTCGACGGCTACGTGTCGGAAGGCTCCGGCGAGAACTTCTTCCTGGTGAACAACGGCAAGCTGTACACGCCGGACCTGTCGTCGTGCCTCGACGGCATCACGCGCGACACGATCATCACGCTCGCGAAGGACGCCGGCATCGAGGTGATCGAGAAGCGCATCACGCGCGACGAGGTCTACACGGCCGACGAAGCGTTCTTCACGGGCACGGCCGCCGAAGTCACGCCGATCCGCGAGCTCGACAACCGCACGATCGGCAGCGGCGCACGCGGCCCGGTCACGGAAAAGCTCCAGTCGGCATTTTTCGATATCGTGTCGGGCAAGAACGCGAAGTACGCGCACTGGCTGACGAAAGTCTGAGTGCGCTGCACCACCGACTGCCCCACAAAAGAGTGATAAGAGAAAGTCTCATGAGTGAAATCAAGGAAATGCCGCTGGTCGAGCTGACGGCCAAGGATCTCCCCGCCTACTGCCCGAACCCGGCCATGGCGCGCTGGAGTGCGCACCCGCGCGTCTTCATCGACGTGTCGCACGGCGAGGCACGCTGCCCGTACTGCGGCACGCGCTACAAGCTGCGCGACGGCGAGGTGGTCAAGGGTCACTGAGCCCCGGCCGGCCGGGCCCGCGGGCCCGCCGCATGCGAGGCGGCGCAGCCGGATGCCCGGCGCGCCGCCCTTTTCCTGTTCTGACAACCCGAACGCGGCGCATGCGCGCCGTGCTTCATTACGACATCGGAAGTCGACCTGATGCGTCGAGCGCTGGTTATCGCACCGAACTGGATCGGTGACGCATTGATGGCGCAGCCGCTTTTTGCGCTGCTGAAAAAGCTCCATCCCCGCATCGCGATCGATGCCGTCGCGCCCACCTGGGTCGCGCCCGTGCTCGAGCGGATGCCCGAGATCCACGATGTCTACGCGACCGACCTCGCGCACGGCAAGCTGCAGCTGCTGCGCCGCTGGCAGCTCGCGACCGACCTGCGTGACGTCGGCTACGACGCGGCGTACGTGCTGCCGAATTCGCTGAAGTCCGCGGTGATCCCGTGGCTCGCGAACATCCCGCTGCGGATCGGCTACACGGGCGAGCACCGCTACGGCCTGCTGAACGTGCGCCACGCGAACCCCGACAAGTCGGCCGAGCGTCCGCCGATGACGACCCACTACGCGGCGCTCGCGTATGCGCCGGGCGCGAAGCTGCCCGAGTCGATGAAGACGCTGCCGCCCCCGCGCCTCGACGCCGACCTGAACGAGACGGCGCGCGTGTCCGCGCGCTTCAATCTCGATACGCGCAAGCCGCTCGTCGTGTTCTGCCCCGGCGCGGAATACGGCCCGGCCAAGCGCTGGCCGCCCGAGCACTTCGCGACGCTCGCGACGATCGTCCACCAGTCGTTCCCGTACACGCAGATCGTCGCGCTCGGCTCGCAGAAGGACGCCGCCGCCGCGCAGGCGATCGCCGACCATGCGCCGAACGTGCGTAATCTGTGCGGGCAGACGTCGCTGTCCGAGGCGTGCGCGCTGATTGCGCGCGCGAACGCGGTCGTGACCAACGATTCGGGGTTGATGCACGTCGCGGCCGCCTTGCGCCGGCCGCTCGTCGCGCTGTACGGCTCGACGGATCCGCGCCACACCCCTCCGCTGTCGGAGCTGGCGAAGGTACAATGGCTCCATCTCGAATGCAGTCCCTGCTTCGAGCGCGAGTGCCCGCTCGGCCATCTGAACTGCCTGCGCGAACTCGGTCCCGAGCAGGTATTCGGCGATTTGCGCGGCATGCTCGTCGGGCAGCGCTGACCCTGACCGGCAGCGTCGCACGACGCGCCGGGCAATCCGATTCACCGGTGTACGGCGGCTCCATCCGGGCCGCCGTGCTGAATACGGCGCGCGACGCGCGCGAGAGATAACCCCGATGCCACGTTTTGCCCGCCTTTTCGAAGCCGCTGCCGATACGCTGAACGCTTACTACCAGGCCGTCGCCGATGCCAATCTCGACGCGCTGCTGGGGTTGTGGATCGACGAGGACTTCGCCAGCTGCGTCTGGGCCGACGGTGAGCATCTGCACGGCCTCGACCAGATCCGCAGCGGGCTGGCGAACCGCCTCGCGACGCGTCCGGTGACGATCGAACCGCTCGACATCCGCGTCTACGACAGTCTCGGCACCGTCGTCTACACGATCGCCGAAGCGCATCAGCAGGCCGACCTGACGGCCGAACCGGACATGGTTTTCGCCACGTACGTGATGATTCACGAACGTGGCGAGTGGCGCATCGCGCATATTCACGCGAGCCCGATTCCTGAACAAGCGGCCGGACAATTCGCCGCGAAGATCCGTCACGGGCAGGGTCCGCTGCACTGACGAAGAACGAAGCAACGCATTAGCGGGGCGATCATGAGTACGGCTTCTCCGCCCACCTCGCCGCTGACCGGGGCCCCGGCCCCCGACGACGATTCATTGCGCTATCGCGCACCGCGCTGGCTGCCGAACAGCCATGCCCAAACCATCGTGCCCGCGCTGTTCGCACGGCGTCCGGCGGTCGCGTACCGACGAGAGCGATGGGAAACCCCCGACCACGACTTCATCGATCTCGACTGGGTCGCGCATCTCGACAGTGCCGCACCGCCGCCCGACGCACCGCTGTTCGTGCTGTTCCACGGCCTCGAAGGCAGTTCCGGCTCGCATTACGCGCTGGCGATGATGGCCGCCGCGCGCGCGAAGGGCTGGCACGCGGTCGTCCCGCACTTTCGCAGCTGCAGCGGCGAGCTCAACCGGCAGCCGCGCTTCTACCATCTCGCCGATAGCGCCGAGGTCGACTGGATCCTGCGCCGGCTCGCCGCGCAGCATCGCGGGCCGGTCGTCGCGGCCGGCGTGTCGCTCGGCGGCAACGTGCTGCTGCGCTGGCTCGGCGAGCACCGCAGCGACACGTCGATCGTGCGCGCGGCCGCCGCGATCTCGACGCCGATCGACGTGCATGCGGGCGGCCGCGCGCTGTCGCAGGGCTTCGCGATGGTCTATACGCGCAGCTTCCTGAAGACGCTGAAGCGCAAGGCGCTCGCGAAGCTCGACCAATATCCGGGGCTGTTCGACCGCGAAGCAATGCTCCGGGCCGTGACGATGCGCGACTTCGACGAAGTCGTGACCGCGCCGTTGCACGGCTTCGCCGACGCCGACGACTACTGGACCCAGGCCACGACGCGCCCGCTGCTGCCCGCGATCGACGTGCCGACGCTGATCCTCAACGCCCGCAACGATCCGTTCCTGCCCGAATCCGCGCTGCCCAGCGCCGCCGACGTGTCGCCGGCCGTCGAGCTCGACCAGCCCGCGGACGGCGGCCACGCGGGATTCATGACCGGGCCGTTCCCCGGCCGCCTCGACTGGCTGTCGGCGCGGGTGTTCGGCTATTGCTCGAAATTCGTCGACCATGGATGACATCGTCAGGCAAGCCCTCGCCAAATGGCCGAACGTGCCGCACTGCACCGGCTGGCTGCTGCTCGACCGGCGCGGTGAGTGGCGGCTGCGCGACGAGGCCGCGCAGGCCGCGGGCGAACTCGGCTCGCCGGTCCGGCATGCGGCGCTGAACGCGTTCATCGGCCGCAACTACGACTGCGACGCGCACGGCCAGTGGTTCTTCCAGAACGGCCCGCAGCGCGTGTACGTCGAGCTCGCCTATACGCCGTGGGTCGTCCGCCTGGCTGAACACGACGGGCAACTCGCGCTGGCCGACCAGACCGGCGCGCCGTTCGAACCGGACGCCGCGTGGCTCGACGACGCCGGCGGCGTGCTGTTTCGCGCAGCCGGCTCGCCGCCGCGCGTCGCGGCACTGCACGACCACGACCTGGGCCTGTTCGCCGATCACACGGACTTCGACACGACGCCACCCGCGCTGCGCTGGCGCGACGGGCGCACGCTGTCGCTCGGCAATCTCGCGTGCGCCGACGTGCCGGCGACGTTCGGCTTCGTCGCGAGTCCCGCGCAGCGGGCTCGCGGCGCCGCATCGGATGGCGGCAACGGTAGCGTCGAGGGCTGACGCGCAGCTCACCTGCCCCACCTGACGGCCGTTATCCGCGGCCGTTCTTCTCGTCCTCGCGCTCTTCCTTGTAGCGCGCCTCGAATTCCAGCAGCCGCGCGCCGATGATCGACTGGTCGTAGAACGACACGTCCTTCGCGTCGCGCGCCTCCTTCAGCTGACGTATCGCCGACGGCCACGCGCCGTCGAGCGCCAGCTTCTCCGCGAGCGCGCGGCGCCGCGCGAGCACGTCGCCCCGGCCGTCGCTCGCCTTCGCGAGATAGTCCCACCAGTCCGGCTGCTCGGGATCCGTTTGCGCCTCCGTGCGCGCGAGCGTCTGTGCTTCGGCGAAGCGGCGCGCGGCGATCAGCGCCTGCAGGTGCGCGACGATCGCCGCGTGCGATGCCGGCCAGCGCCGCTGCGCGAGCGCCGCGAGCCGCACCGCGCTGTCGGTCCGGCCTGCGCGGCGCGCGATGTCGGCGGCGAGGACGTCGAGGCTCGGTGAACTCGTCTCGGGATCGTCCGCGAGCCGCTCGCGCGCCTCGAACGCGGCACGAGCCGACACGAGCGCCTTGTCGGCCGCGTCGTACTGGCCGAGCAGCATGTTCGCGAGCGCGATCCCGTACTCGTTCGCCGCGACGTTCGGCGCCGTGCGGTCGTCGAGCTCGATCTGCATCCGGCGCGCCTCGGCCGCGATGTCGTTCGGCGCGCGGTTCTGCAGAATGCGCAACCGTGCGCGCACGAAGCCGTATTCGGCCGACTGGCGCGGCTGCCGGTATGGCGCGCGGCGTGCGCGATCTTCCATGTCGGCAACCCGTTCGCCCGTCAGCGGGTGCGTGCGCGCATAGGCCGGCACGCCCGCGTCGCCCATCGATGCGCGCTCGAGCCGCTCGAAGAAGCCCGGCATCCCGTACGGGTCGTAGCCGGCGCCGGCGAGCAGCTGGAATCCGACGCGATCGGCCTCGCGCTCCGCCGACCGCGAGAAACGCAGCTGGTTGTCGACCGCGTACGCCTGCCCGCCGATCGCGATCGCGCTGCCGAGATCGCCGCTTCGCGCGAGCACGCCCGCCAGCACGCCGAGCAGCATCGTCGCGAGGGCCGTGTAACCGGTCTTCTCGTTCGCACCGATCATCCGCGCGATGTGCCGCTGCAGCACGTGGCCCATCTCGTGGCCGACCACCGATGCGAGTTCGGATTCCGTCTGCGTCGTGACGACCAGCCCGCTGTTGATGCCGATGAAGCCGCCCGGCATCGAGAACGCGTTGATCTGTGGATCTCGCACCGGGAACAGTTCGAAGTCCGGCATGTAGCCGCCGATGTAGCGCGCCGCCGCAGCGGCCGCGAGCCGCTTCGCGATCGCATTCAGGTAGTCGCGCGCGAGCCAGTCGTCGAGATAGTCCGGGTCGCGCCGCACCTCGCGCATCACGCGCTCGCCGAGACGGCGTTCGGCCCGCGGCGTGAGCGAACCGCCGGAGCCGTCGCCGAGGTCGGGCAGTTCCAGCGCGCGCAGAGGTGCGCGCAGGCTCGCGACGGGCGCGGACGCGCCGCCCGCGCCGGCGCCGGAAAACCGGCTCTCCGCGCCGCCGTAGGTGCCGAATACGCCGGTCGCGATTCCGGATGGCACCGTGGAAATCGACGGCGAGGCGCCTGCCGCCGGCTCGAGCGGCAGTGCGGACGCGCGCTGTGCATGGCCGCTCGGCGGCAGCACGAGCGCCGCCGACAGCAACACGGCAAGCAACTGTTTGACACGCATGGCAGGATGAAAGCGACGCCGTCCCGCGCGCCGGGCGCGCATCGCGGCGTTTGGTCTGAATATTCGGGTCATTGTACCGGCGACATCGCGACTGTCCCGCGCGGCATATGCGCCATCTGCGCGCTCGGTGCCGCGAAGGCCACTGCTATGATAGGCGCCCATTGAAACGTTGGATCGGATCGGGGTGCAGAGACGGGATTCGGCGCCCCCGGCCGATCGCGAAGCAGGATCGAGGGACGTGCTCGCGCGCGCACTCCGTTCCACTGGAGCAAGACATGTCAGGACTCACCCATTTCGACGCCGCGGGCCACGCACACATGGTCGACGTCGGCGGCAAAGAGGAAACGCAACGCATCGCGATCGCGCGCGGCACGATCCGGATGCTGCCGGCGACGTTCGCGCTGATCCGCGACGGCAAGGCGAAGAAAGGCGACGTGCTCGGCGTCGCGCGCATCGCCGCGATTCAGGGCGCGAAGCGCACCGCCGATCTCATTCCGCTGTGTCACCCGCTCGCGCTGACGCGCGTGGCCGTCGACTTCGAACTCGACGACGCACTGCCGGGCGTGCACTGCGTCGCGCAGGTCGAGACGTTCGGGCGTACCGGCGTCGAGATGGAAGCGCTGACTGCCGTGCAGGTAGGGCTGTTGACCGTGTTCGACATGTGCAAGGCGGTCGATCGCGGAATGGTGATCACCGATGTGAGCGTCAGGGAGAAACGCGGCGGGAAGTCGGGGGACTGGAAGGCGGAGGACGCCGCCGGCTGACCGCTCGGAACCCTGTCGGCCGGTAAATTCGGGATACCGCCCGTTTATCTCATACAATTACCGGATTCCGCACGGGAGAGCGTGCGACTCAGCACAAAAAAAGCGAGCACGGGTGATGAATTCGCAAATGTTAAGAAGCGCATTGCTGGCCGGACCGGTTCAGCACGAGCGCCTTGTCAAACTGGATACGCCGCTGGGCCCCAACGTGCTGCTGCCGCATCGCGTCATCGGCCGATCGCGGCTCGGACGTCACTTCGAGTTCACGGTCGATACCGTGTCGGTGTCCGATAACCTCGAGCTGAAGAAGCTGATCGCGCAGCCGGTCACGCTATGGATCCTGCAGGCCGACCAGTCTTACGCGTCTCACCACGGCTACGTGCATTGCGCCCGCCGGCTCGGCTCGGACAGCGGCGTCACGCACTACCAGATCGTCTTCGCTTCGTTCCTGCACTTCCTGAAGTTCCGCCGCGACCAGCGAATCTGGCAGGACCAGTCCGCGGACGACATCATTGCCGACGTGCTGAACCAGCATCCGCAGGCCAAGGGTCGCTTCACCTTCAAGCTCCACCAGCCGCTGCCGCTCCGCTCGTTCTGCATGCAGTACGAGGATGACTGGAATTTCGTGCATCGCCTGATGGAATCGGAAGGCCTGTATGGCTTCTGGGAACAGGACCAGGACGGCAAGTCGCACCGGCTCGTCGTCGTCGACCGCGTCGACGCGTTGCCCGCGCTGTCGCCGCGAACGGTGCGCTTTCATCATGCGGGCACGGGTGACGAGGCCGACACGTTCGTCCAGTTCTCCGGCACGCGCACGCTGCGAAGTGTCGCCCGCGCCACACGCACGTTCGACTACAAGCAGCCGCCGAGCGCGGCGAATCCGAAGGCGACCCATACGCCGACGATCGCCAATCAGGGTGACCTGCCGCCGCAGCTCGAGGTCTACGAATACACCGGTGCGTACACGTACCTCGAACAGTCCCGTGGTGACCATCTGTCGAAGATATGGATGGAGGAACAGGAGTCGCGCGCGAAACGCTTTTATGGCGTCGGCGGCGTGCGGCGCATGGATGCCGGGCGGACCTTCGAGCTGGCGGATCACCCCGAACACGACAAGGACGATGCCGGGCAGCGCGAATTCGCCGTGATCGAGACGGCGTGGGTCATCGTCAACAATCTGCCCGTTGCCGACGAACAGGCGGTTTTCCCGCACAGCCTGCGCGCCGAGGTCGGCAGCATCGTGCAGGCAACCGATACGGCCCAGTCGCGCGTGCGTCATCCCGACGGCAGCGAAGGCTTCTTTCAGATCCGCGTCGAAGCCCAGCGCACGACCGTACCGTTCCGCAGCCCGTTCGAGCACGCGAAGCCGCCGATGCACCTGCAATCGGCGATCGTCGTCGCACCGAAAGGCGAGGAAATCCACACCGACGCGCTCAACCGGGTCAAGGTTCGCTTCCATTGGGACCGCCTGAACGACGGCGACGAAAAGGCGTCGTGCTGGCTGCGTGCCACCGCGTCGGATTCGGGCAAGGGTTATGGGGCCGTTCACCCGCACCGCAGCGGCGAGGAGGTGCTGGTCGATTTCCTCGGCGGCGACTGCGATCGCCCGATCATCGTCGGCAAGCTGTACAACGGCGCGACGAGCCCGCAGTGGCACAGCAACGGGATCCTGTCCGGATACCGGTCCAAGGAATATGCGGGCGCCGGCTACAACCAGCTCGTGCTCGACGACGCGACCTCGCAGAACCGCGTGCACCTCTACAGCAGCCAGACCAACGCGCACTTGCATCTCGGTTACCTGATCGACCATGCGGGCAACAACCGCGGCAGCTATCTCGGCAGCGGCTTCGACCTGCGCTCGGACGCGTACGGCGCCGTACGCGCGAGCCGCGGGCTGTACGTCACGACGCACCCGAAGCAGCCGGCGAGCCAGCCGCTCGACGTTCAGGAAACGCAACAGCAGCTCGTCCGTGCAGAAGGCCTGATGGAGGCCATGTCGGAGGTCGGCGCGCAGCATCAGGCCGAACCGCTCGACCACGGCCACTCGGCGCTGAAGCAGTTCACCGACGCGACGCAGAACAGCGTGAGCGGCGGCACGTCGGGCGGCAGGACCGCGGGCGGCGGAACCGGCACGGCCAACGCGTTCAAGGAGCCGGTGATGCTGTTCGGCAGCCCGGCCGGTATCGGGATGTCCACGCAACAGTCCGTGCAGCTTGCCGCGGACCAGCACGTCAACCTCGTCAGCGGGCAAAGCACGCACGTGGCCGCCGGAAAGTCGCTGATCGCGAGCGTCCTCGACCGGATCAGCCTGTTCGCGCAGAACTCCGGGATCAAGCTATTCGCCGGCAAGGGCAAGGTCGAAGTGCAGGCGCACGCGGACAACATCGAGCTGACGGCCCAGAAGGCGCTGAATCTGATGGCGGTAACCGAGTCGATCGAAGGCGCCGCGGCGAAGGAAATCCTGCTGACCTCCGGCGGCGCGTACATCCGCATCGCGAACGGCAACATCGAAGTGCACGCACCCGGCAAGATCGACATCAAGGGGGCGCAGCACGCGTTCAGCGGCCCCACGCACCTGTCGCAGACGATGCCGACCCTGCCGAACTCGACCGGCAACTACGATCAGGCGTTCATCGCGCACTGGGCCGGCACCGACATTCCGGTAGCGAACACGCGATACCAGATGTTCTCGAACGGCAAGCTGCTCTCGGAAGGCGTCACCAATGCGGCAGGTGAGACGGGGCTCACGCAGAGCCACGTGCCGCACGACGTCGTCGTCAAGTTTCTAGGGAAATCGAATGGCTGACGGACAACTGGACAAGGTGCTCGGCATCGGCGCGGGGATGCTAACGCCGACAGGGTACAAGGATCGGCCGAAGGTGGAGATCAACATCTGCGACAAGCATGTGACGCCGGCGGCGGATTCCATTATCGGAACGTGCCCGTACTACTACCGGCCGCTGCACGGCGAGTACTGGGAAACGGTCGAAAAAGTCAGCACGTCGAGTATCTGGGCGACCGTCAAGAAATTCGCGACGTCATGGGATCCGTGGAAAGACACGAAAGTTGCCCGTGAACTGCTGCATCGGCGGGAAAACCTGATACAAGCGGAAAGCACCGATTCCGACTGGTCCCGCCACGGCAATTTCATGATGCGTCATATCGGGTGCGGGCATAAGCCGCCGGGATATTACGTCAGCTACGGTTACTACTACTGCTCGAATTACGGCAAATACCTGCTGCCGGAATTGAGCGACAAGGGCAAAGCGTGGCTTGCGAGCGCACGCTGGTTCCTGCAGCATTATCTGGAACAGGGTTTGCAGCAGAACATGCGCGGCGACACCATTTCGATCAGGGGCAAGAAGCCGAACAGCGGCAGCTGCGTGATGAACGTGCCGCAGTACGCGCTCGAACTGGATGACGACACCTTCAAGACGTACGCGTTCAAGACCCACCCTCTCGCCTATCTCGACGGCGGTCTGGCCGGGCTCGGGCCTGTCGATATGTATTACATCCTGAAGCAACCCAACGCCCAGGAATGGGGGGATCTCAGGACATTCTCCCAGGCATTCGACAGCGGCGTCGGCGTGGGCAAACAGTACGTCGACAATACCGTGGAATATGCGAAAAAGGCCGGTGATGCCGTCAACGAACATGTCATCGACCCTGTTGCACAGGCACTCGAAAAACTGATGCCGAAATGAAATGACGAAAAAATTCCTGAAGCTGTCGCTGGCTGCGGCAGTCGTGCTCATTGTTTTGATTGTCGGGTTCTCGTATATGTCGAATGACTGGCAGGTCGTTTCCAACACTTTCATGAAGAACAGCAAGCCTTACGGCGGAGGCGACTTCGTGATATCGGGAAACGAGGCGATCACGCTGAAGATCAGCGATCCTGAAATCACGTTCAAGCCATATGCCGAATGGAAGGACAAGGAAAAAGCCGAGCCGGCCGAAGCGTGGATGAACGACAGTCGCGAAACGCTGAACCGGACGTCGGTCGAATTCTGGCGCGGCCCGGTGAACGGAGACATGACGCGCCATTTCAAGCAGGTGGGCCAGACCGCCGCCTGGTGGCACGCCAAGGACTGGACGGTCGAATTCATCAGCACCGGCTGGATGGACTACAAGTCGCCTCAGCCTGCCGACGGGCTGACGCCGCAAGTGACCAAGCTCTGGAAGTCGTCCAACGGCGGACGCGACTGGGTGCAACTCGCGTGGCCCGAAGACCGGAACATCGGTCGCCTGCTCTTTCTGGATCCGCAGCGCGGCTATGCGATCGGTTGGGGCCCGCACGTGTGGCGCACGTCCGACGGCGGTCAGTCGTGGCGGGAAATCGAACTGCCGCCGGGTGCCGCCGACGCCGGCAAACCCCACCGCACCTTTGACGGCATCGACCTGGGCCCGGACGGTACCTTGCGCGTGGCATACCACGTCGAGAAATCCGAGCATGCTTCCGCCGGAAGCGTCGTCTATCGGCTCGGCTGGGAACAATCCGGGTTCGCCCTGGACGCCGTGTTGCCCGAACAAGTGATCGTCAGCCTGTCCTCGTCACCGACCGCGTCGGATCACTATGCGCTTTACGCGCTGTCGCGCCTCGGCGAACCGCGCAATTTCGATAATCCCGCCGACAAGGGAAAACGCGTCGGCGCCATTTCGACCTGGACGAACGGCGCACCCGAGCAGGTGCGGCAATTGCATTCGTTTGACGACACGCTGACGCTCGATAGCCTGAGCGTCGGCCGGGACGGGTTGCTTCTCGTCTACGCAACCGACGCCAGCCGCAACGGCACACCGCTCGATCTCACGTTCGTCAGCAGCGACGGGGGGAAGACCTGGAACTCGAGCAGAGAGAAGACGGCTCAGGGCGGATATTTCAACGCCCAGACGAACACGCTGTATTCGCTGGTTGCCTATACGCTCAAGAAGCGGCAGTTCTGACGGTTCCGATGCGATTACCGCGGGGCCCCCGTCGCGATTCGGGCGTCGGCTCCGCGGCCTGCGGCCGATCCGAAATGGCCGGGCAATGCGGGGCCCGGCCGCACAATCGCGACGCGACGCCTGCCAGAACCGTCGGATACCGGTCCTGCCGGGTCGGTCATGTCTCGGGGTGACCGCGTATCCAATGACATGCAAAAACACACTCGCCGGATAGGATTCGTCGTGAGCCTCGCCGTCCTGGTCGTGGCGACATTGAGTTATATCCGCCCCACGATGGATCGGGAGACGATTTCGACACACTTCATGCGGGACGACACGCCATACGGCGGCGGCAGCTTCCGCATCAAGGGCAATGACGTGATGAGCGTCAAGCTCGCCAATCCCGTCGTAACGTTCAAGCCCCAGCCCGAATCGAACGAGCCGCAGCGGCCCGAGCCGACCGAAGCATGGATGAACGACACCGGCGAGTTGCTGAACCGCATGACGATCGGCTTCTTCCGCGGCACCATCGACGGCGGGATGAAGCGCCAATTCCAACAGGTCGGCCAGAATGCCGCCTGGTGGTACTCGCCAGACTGGACCGTTCAGTTCATCAGCACGTCATGGATGAACTACAAGGCTCCCGAAGCGCAAGGTGGCGACGCGCCGCAAACCACCAAGCTGTGGAAATCGAGTAATGGCGGCCAGACATGGTCGCAACTTCAATGGCCCGAAAGCCAGAACATCGACCGCCTGCTCTTTCTCGATCCGCAGCGCGGCTACGCAGCCGGCTGGGGGCCTCGCGTATGGCGAACTTCCGACGGCGGAAACACGTGGCAAGCGATCGACGTGCCGGCCGATGCACACGTCGGCAGCGAGACGCGCCAGGATTTCAATGCAATCAGCCTCGGCCCGGACGGTGTTCTGCGGATCGCCTACCATGTCGCACAGACTGCCGAAGCACCCGCTCACAGCGTGGTCGACCGGCTCGACTGGGGGCAGCACGCATTCGTGACAGATACCGTGCTGCCAGGCCAGGTCGTCACTGCGCTCGACACCACGCCGGAATCGGGATCACGTTATTCGCTGTACGCGCTGACGCATCTCGACAAGCCGCAAAACGGCGAGGGTCGCGACAACGGCCGCCGGACGGGCGCCATTTTCACGTGGACGAACGACCATCCCGAGGCCGTGCAGCAACTGCGCACGTTCGACGAGAAGCTCACACTCGACAGCATGAGCATCGGTCGCAACGGCCTCCTGCTCGTCTATGCAACCGATCCGAACTCCGGAAGCGGTGGCACCGGCGGCGGCGCACCGATCGACCTGACGTTCAGCAGCACCGACGCCGGCAAGTCGTGGAATAAAACGACCGACAAGACCGCACAAGGCGGCTACTTCGACGCGCAGACCAACACGCTGTACTGGCTGCACGCATTCACGCTGAAGAAGCGAACCTTCTGATCGCACGCCGGGCGTATCGGAAACCGGCCACCGCTGCGGCCCGCGATCGCGACTGACGATCCCGGACCACAGCAAGGTGCCGTGCCGCACCGGCTGACAGGCGATCCCGGTCGAATCGTCCGTTCAGCGCGCCGGGCGCCGATTCCGATTCGGTCTCCGGCCGACTGCTCGCCGTGATGAACGAAGAAAAGAAAAAAAAATGTTTCGATGAAAAACTTGCTGAACCGCGTAACACTCGCGCTCTCCATCGCCTGCATTACACCGGCCACCGCCGCCGCCGACACCGCCGCACGCGCGGCGCTCGACGCGCAGCACCGCGTACAGCAAGTCCGGAATCCGCAAGGCGACGGCGGCGGCACGGTCGACGTCTCGCCGCCTTTACGCGACGCGCTTCGCGCGTACAAGCAGGCGCTCGTCGGCGCGATCGACGCGCGGCTTGCGTGCAGCGACGAACACGTCGAGCCGGCTGCGCTGAAACGCACGCTTGCGGCCGCACTCGGCGTACCCGCCCAATCCACCCAATCCGCCCAGCCGAAAAACGCCGAATCGGCATTCGGTCGCAACCCGGACGTCGACGTCCAACGCGACGGCACGTCCCGCCCGCTCCTCTTCGTGCGCGCCGGCTTCGACATCCCATGCGGCGACGACAACCTGCTCACTGCCTACGCATGGGAAAACGGCGGCTGGCGGCGGGTGCTGCGCTGGCAGGCCGACGACTACAAGGACATCGGCGGCGCCTACGGCGGCGGCTTCTGGTTCGGCGCATTGCCCGGCGGCCAGGTGGCGGTCGTCCACGGCACGCCGTGGTGCTCGTCGCGCTGGAGCCGGTTCGGCGCGGACGTGGTCGCGCCGGCAAGCGGCGCGGCCGCGCAACACACGCTGTTCCATACGGCTCACGGCTACGTGCTCGACGACGACGCGATCCGCTTCAAGGTGCGCCCCGACGGCTTCGAACTGCGCATGACGGTCGGCTCGCGCGACAGCGACGTGATGACACGGCCGGGCATCTTCCGCTATCGCGTCGACGGCGACACCGTGCAACGCGTGCAGCCGGTCGCGGTCAACGGTCGCGATTTCGTCGATGAATGGCTGGGCGTGGACGATACGCTCGCGCGCGCCTGGAGCGAACCCGCGGCCGCTGCGGCGGCGCTGCAAGCGCGACAGGCGTTCATTGCGGAAAGCAAGGCGCCCGATACCGGGTTCGCCTATGGACCGGTACGCGGCTGCGCGGACAGCAAGGATCTCTTCCAGGTCGAACTGGATCTGACGGGCAAGGACGGAAACACGGTTGCGCGACGCTACGCGCTGATCCGCCAGGAGCGCAACGGGTTCACGATGCTCGGGCTACGCAAGGCGGCCGAGCCGGCATGCCACGGCGCGAACCTGATGCCGCGGCACTGAACGTCGGCGGCACGGCGGCGCCTCACAGGAATCGACGGCAAGCGGCACGCGCGCCTCGGCGTGCCTGGCCGCCCATCATTGGGCGCGTCGCGGCTCGAACACGAACGGTTGCGTGAGCAGGAACGGATTCGCGGTGGCGCCCGTCTGCGCGCAGGTCGCGTGCGTCATCGCATCGACGGCCGCGCGGTCCGCCGCCGCATTGCGGCTGCTCGTCGTCACGGTGACGTTCTGCGCTTCGCCCGCGGTCGTCATCAGCGCGCGCACGAGCACGGTGACCGGACGCGTGAGCGGCTTCGCGCTATCCGGATAGACGGCGCGCGGAATGTGGCAGGTCAGCTTGCTTTCCTGCGACGACGACAGCATCGCGCAGCCGGAAACCAGCACGGCGACGGCAGGCAGGATCAGGAGGGTCGAGCGAAGGGCCATGGTCGAATATCGTTCTTCAGTACTGTTGCGGACGAACGCCGCGCCGGCGGACATCGCCCCGCGCCGCGGCCATCGGACCGGCGCGCCGTTACGGCCGCACGACCGGCGGCTGCCCGGTCGCGATCCTGCTTGTCGGGTTCCCGGAGATCCGGGGCGGCGTTCGCGGTAGCGGCCCGCAGCGGGCGGCCGCGCACGCGAACGCTTTGCCGCATTGTGCACGCGCCGCCTTGCGCGTGGCCGCGATTTGACAATGGTTGACGCGAATCACACCGGATTCGGCAGGCATCCATTCCGCGGGGGAAGCAATCGCCGCCCCCTTCGCCCCGCCATCGCCCACCCGCCTCACCGCAATGCGGCGAGCACCGGGATTCCCCGCCCGGCGCCGCGCGGCATCACTCGGAATCGTCGTCCGAGTCGTCGTCCGCGTCGGGCGGGACTTCCCCGTACTTCGCGACGACGGCCGCCTTGAACGCTTTCAGCTCCGGCCGTTGGTCGCACAGCTTGTACAGCGACGCGAGCTGCTGCGGCCAGTCCTTCAACTCCTTCGCGAACACATGCAGGCGCGCGACCGTATCGAGGGCGTCGGCTTCGCGACCGGCCAGCGCCTGCAGCACCGCATAGCGGCGCAGCACCGTCTCGCCGGGCAGGAGCGCGATCGCGCGCTCATGCGCGACGAGCTTGAGCGGCAGGTTGTCCGGCGAAATCGCCAGCAGCGTGGCCGCCCCGTAATCGCCCCACGCGCCGAACAACAGCGACGGCGCATCGCGGTACTGTGCGGCCGGATCGCTGCCGTAGTACAGCACTTCCGCGCGCTGGTAGTCGCGCAGCACGGGCACCGCCGCCAGCACGCCGCCGAACGACAGCACCGCGAACAGCCCGAACGCCGCGCGCCCCGGCAGGATGCGCAGCGGCTTCACCTCGAGCAGGCCGATCACGAACATCGCCGGCAGCAGGAAGAACATGTACTGCTGCGGATATTCGACGAGCGCATGCATCAACAGGACGCCGATCAGGGCGAGGCCGAACACGCGCGCGCTCGACTGCGGCGCGCGCACCGCGCGCACGAACCACGTCACGAGCGCGACGACGAGCACGCCGAGGCCGACGAGGCCGGACTTCGCGAGCAGGTCGATGAAGATGTCGTGCGAGTTGTTCGCGATCTCGACACCGCCGAGCGTGCGCACGAGCGCGAACTGGTGCGACGGGAATTCGCCCCAGCCGACGCCGAGCACCGGATGCTCGCGGAACATCGCAAGCCCGTACTTCCACAGCGCGAGGCGCGGCGCGATCTGCCCCGCGTCGCGCATCCGGTCGGCCGCCGACTCGGCGAGCCCCAGATGGAAATGCACGTTGGCCCACCGCACCGCGACGTTCACCGCGACGAAGGCCACCGCGAGCGCGACCGGCATCACCCATGCGCGGCGGTTGCCAGGCGCGCGGCGCGACTCGAGCCACGCCATCCAGAAGCCCGCGACGACCAGCACCGCGACCTGCAGCCACGGGCCGCGCGACACCGTCAGCGCGAGCCCGGCCGACAGCACGATCGACAGCGCGAGCCACGCCCATACTGCGAGCCGGCGCGTCTGCACCAGATACAGCGCGCCCGCGAGCGCGAACGCGATGTAGGTCGCCAGGTGGTTCGCCTGTGCCATGTTGCCGTACGGACGGCGATCGACCGCGATGTTGTACACCACGACGAATGGCGACACCGCAGATTCGAGATGGAACAACTGCACGACCTGGCTCGCGACCGCGAGCATCCCGCCGAGCAGCAGCGCGCCCGACATCATTTGCGCGGCGGCTTCGACGAGCCGCTCGCGCGCGAGCGTGTAGCCTGCCTGCATCGCGACCAGCGCGGCGGCCATATAGCCGACCGCCAGCCAGTTCATCGACGGCACCTTCAGCGGCATGAGCGCGACCTGCGCGATCAGCACCGCCGCGAACCCGAGCGGCGCGACGAACGCGGCCGGCGCGGCGAACGGCTCGGCCGGGCGGCCCGTGCGTGCGAGCAGCACGACGGAGAGCCCCACCAGCAGATACAGCACCAGCGCGGCAAACTCGGAATAGAAGGTCGGGATCGGATACGTGTGATTCGTGATCGAGTACGGCACGATCAGGGCGACAGCCAGCGCAACGAGCGGCAACGAACGGGAAAAAGTAGAAGGCATGAGCGAACCGGATGTCAGCAACCGGCGCACTATACAAAACTTTCCCCCCTCTGTGCGGGCCCGTCGTGCCATCCCCCACGCGCTGGAGCGGGCGCAGCCGGCCGACGGGCACGGCGTGCGCCGCGCCGCGCACGCGGCCACGGACTTGCCGGCATGCCCCCGACACTACGCGCGGCACTCCGCGGGCGCATATCGCGCGGGCAACGTCGCGGCCTCCGCCGGCAACGGGCCCGCGCCCGGCGCCGGAAGCGACGACGCAGACTTGCCGGCGGCAAAGCACTCCCACGCGATCGCCCCCGCCTGCATCGCGCCCTTTTTCAGCGGCACGCGCGCGGTCGGCGTGTCGGCCTTGTCCGGGGCGGACGGCACCAGGACGAGCGTATTCGCGCCGGCCGCGGCGACGCGGGCGGTGAACGCCACCGTGATCTGGCCGGTGTCGCCGTCGATGGCGACGGATTCGACGTTGCGGGTAGCGGCCGGCGGGCTGTAGCCGCCGTCGAAGCCCGCGCCGCTCGCGGCGTTGTCGGCCACTGCGAGCCGCGCGGACGAAGCAAGCGCGAGCCCCTCGCCGACACGCGACCGCGCGAGGTAATCCTGGTACGCGGGAATCGCATAGGCCGCGATCACGCCGACGATCGCAAGCACGATCATCAGCTCGATCAGCGTGAAGCCGGCGGGCCGGCAGCGCGGCACCGGCCGGCTCGCGCGCCGCAGATCGGCGGCGATGCGACGGAACAGGGAAACGGAAAAGGCTTCGAACATGACTGGCTCCGGAAACGAAAAACGCCTGCCGAATCAGGCAGGCGTTTCGATCGTAGCCAGCAGGCCGCGGCCCCGGCAGTCGGCCGGACGGCCAACGTCACGCGTGCGTGGCACTGCGGCGTCGCCGGAGCGCGTAACCGGTGGCGACGACGAACAGCGCGCCGGCAATGCTCGCGCCGTAGATCGCCGCCGGCGTATCGAGCACCGGCCAGCGGTCGCCGACCGGGTCGTGCACCATCAGCCCGCCGGCGATCCAGCCCAGCAGCCCGGCGCCGAACGCCACGACGATCGGGAACCGATCGAGCAGCTTCAGCACCAGCGTGCTGCCCCACACGATGATCGGCACGCTGACGACGAGACCGAAGATCACCAGCGCCAGCCGGTGCGACGGATCGGCCTGCTCGGCCGCGCCGGCGATCGCGATCACGTTGTCGAGGCTCATCACGGCGTCGGCGATCACGATCGTCTTCACCGCGTCCCACAGCCGATCGGCCGGCTTCACGTTGTCGTGCGCGTCGGCGTCGGGCGCCATCAGCTTGACGCCGATCCACAACAGCAGCAGGCCGCCGCCGAACTTCAGGAACGGCACGTCGAGCAGCACGACCGCGAACGCGATCAGCGCGACCCGCAGCAGGATCGCGCCGGCCGTGCCCCACACGACGCCGCGCAACCGCTGGTTGGCCGGCAGGTTGCGGCACGCGAGCGCGATCACGACCGCGTTGTCGCCGCCGAGGAGGATGTCGATGATGACGATCTGAAACACCGCGCCCCAGTGGAGCGAGGTCAGGAATTCAAGCATGAGCGGTATCGGGTGCGGGGTAACGGCTGTCGGACAGGCGGGCCGGGTGAACGCCGGGACATGCATCGCGCATGCCTCGTGCTTACAAATTCATTGCGAGAGAATAACAAAAAACGCCGGCAAGGCCGGCGTTTTTTGCAGGACGAACCACACGGAAATTACAGCGCCTTCTTCAGCAGGCGGCCCATTTCCGACGGGTTGCGCGTGACGGTAATGCCGCACGCTTCCATGATTTCCAGCTTCGCTTCGGCCGTATCCGCACCGCCCGAGATCAGCGCGCCGGCGTGGCCCATGCGCTTGCCCGGAGGCGCCGTGACGCCAGCGATGAAGCCGACGACCGGCTTCTTCATGTTGTCCTTGATCCACTGAGCGGCGTTGGCTTCGTCCGGACCGCCGATTTCGCCGATCATCACGACCGCGTCCGTATCCGGATCGTCGTTGAACATCTTCATGACGTCGATGTGCTTCAGACCGTTGATCGGGTCGCCGCCGATGCCGACTGCCGACGACTGGCCGAGGCCCAGCGCCGTCAGCTGTGCAACGGCTTCATACGTCAGCGTGCCCGAACGCGACACGACGCCGATGCGGCCCTTGCGGTGGATGTGACCCGGCATGATGCCGATCTTCAGCTCGTCCGGCGTGATCGTGCCCGGGCAGTTCGGCCCGAGCAGGAGCGTCTTGCGGCCTTCGCGGCGCATGCGGTCCTTCACTTCGATCATGTCGCGCACGGGGATGCCTTCCGTGATGCAGATCGCGAGATCCAGGTCGGCTTCGACCGCTTCCCAGATCGCAGCGGCTGCGCCTGCCGGCGGAACGTAGATGACCGACACGGTCGCGCCGGTTTCTGCCTTCGCTTCCTTGACGCTCGCGTAGATCGGAATGCCTTCGAAGTCTTCGCCGGCCTTCTTCGGGTTCACGCCCGCGACGAATGCTTCGCGGCCGTTTGCATATTCACGGCAGGCGCGCGTATGGAACTGACCGGTTTTGCCGGTAATGCCCTGCGTGATGACCTTCGTGTCCTTGTTGATCAGAATCGACATGTATTTTGACCTCTGTTCGATTGGCGTCGCGTATCTGCCGCGCCGCCATGCGTATTCGATAGCGTTACTTGCCTTCGGCAGCCGCGACGACCTTCTGCGCAGCCTCTTCCATGCTGTCCGCCGAGATGATCGGCAGGCCCGAATCGGCCAGCATCTTCTTGCCGAGGTCCTCGTTCGTGCCCTTCATGCGCACGACGAGCGGCACGTTCAGGTTCACGGCCTTCGAACCGGCGATCACGCCTTCCGCGATCACGTCGCAGCGCATGATGCCGCCGAAGATGTTCACGAGGATCGCCTTCAGGTCCGGGTTCTTCAGCATCAGCTTGAACGCTTCGGTGACCTTCTCGGTCGTCGCGCCACCGCCGACGTCCAGGAAGTTCGCCGGCTCGCCGCCGAACAGCTTGATCGTGTCCATCGTCGCCATCGCGAGGCCTGCGCCGTTCACGAGACAGCCGATGTTGCCGTCGAGCGAGATGTACGCGAGGTCGAACTTCGACGCTTCGATTTCAGCCGGGTCTTCTTCGTCCAGGTCGCGGTAAGCGACGATTTCCGGGTGGCGGAACAGCGCGTTCGAGTCGAAGTTGAACTTCGCGTCGAGTGCGATGACCTTGCCGTCGCCGGAGACGTTCAGCGGGTTGATTTCCGCCAGCGACGCGTCGGTTTCCCAGAATGCCTTGTACAGGCCTTGCAGGATCGCGCGCGCTTGCGGAATCGAAGCAGCCGGCACGCCGATCTTCGTGGCGAGGTCGTCGGCCTGCGCGTCGAGCAGGCCCGTCGACGGCTCGACGATGACCTTGTGGATCAGTTCCGGGTGCTTTTCGGCAACTTCTTCGATGTCCATGCCGCCTTCGCTCGAACCCATCAGAACGATCTTTTGCGACACGCGATCAACGACGAGGCTGACGTACAGTTCCTGCTTGATGTCGGCGCCTTCTTCGATCAGCAGACGGTTGACCTTCTGGCCTTCCGGACCGGTCTGGTGCGTGACGAGTTGCATGCCGAGGATCTGGTTCGCGTATTCGCGAACCTGCTCGATCGACTTCGCCACCTTCACGCCGCCGCCCTTGCCACGGCCACCCGCGTGAATCTGAGCCTTCACGACCCACACCGGGCCGCCCAGCTCTTCTGCCACCTTGACGGCCTCTTCAACCGAGAACGCCGGCTTGCCGCGCGGTACCGCGACTCCGAATTTCCGCAGGATTTCCTTACCCTGGTACTCGTGAATCTTCATGCGTGATTCCCTTCAGTCTGAGAGTTGGATGAAATGTCGCTTAAGACGCTTCTTCGAATGATTTCCGTTCATTCCTTCGTGCTGCCCTCACCGGGCAAGTCCGGCCGGTTCGTGCCATACCAGCGCGGGTAGTACTGCCGCACGACCTCGCCGTCGAACCGCAACGCCCGGCAGCGACCGAGCTGAAAAGGCGGTTCGGCGTGCTCGCCGTCATGGTCCGGCCCTTCGCCTCCCTCCTCGCGCACGTTCCACACGTCACCGGCGAACGCCTGGATCGCTGCCGTCGGCAGCACGGCACACAGTTCGGTGAGATGGGAACAGCCTGCGACGCCGGCGAGCAGCCGGTTCGCGTTGCGGCGGAAATTGCGGAAGAGATTGAGCCCGATGAGGGCCCGATAGGCGGGCGGGGCGGATTGACAGTGACCGGGATAGGGAACCCATTCCGAAGACGCTTCGGCGTCGACGACGTTGAGGTCACGATCGATAGTCACGCGCAGCCAGAGTTCGTGGATCGGCAGGCCTTGGGGCCGGATGCCCGACGCAAGCGCGACATCGCGCGGCTTGTGGTCGGTCAGGCAGGCTTCGATGTCCCACAAGCCGTCGCCGCGCTCGTAGGCTTCCGCTCGGATTGCGCGTCGATGTCGCAACTGACGGGGCACGGGCTCGGATAGCGGCATGCTGGAGGTTGAGGCCGAAGAGGAAAACCCGTGGATTTTAGCATATTGGGTATTTGAGGCACCCGGCCGCGACGGCGGGTATTCACGCCTGTCCGGAAACGGTTGCATTGCAGCAAAATCGCGCGCAGCGCGCGCGACCGAACCGGTCAGTCGTCGATCGAGAAATCGTCGCCGACCTTCAGCAACTTCACGATGGTCGAGCTCGAGAAGCCGCGCGCGGCAAGGAAGCGCGCCTGCTTCGCGCGCTCGGCGGGCGTTTGCGGCAGTGCACCGAATTTCTTGCGCCAGACGGCCTGCGCGCGTGCCCACTCGGTCTCGCGCAATTGCGCATTCACTTCCTCGACGAGACTGTCGCCAACCGCATGACGCTTCAGTTCGCTGACGATGCGCGCGACGCCGACGCGCGATGCGCGGCGATGCACGAGGCTCTCGGCAAAGCGTGCGTCGGACAGCCAGCCGTCCTTTTCCAGTGCATCGAGCACCGGCTCGACGGATTCGTCCTCACCGACGTACGGCGCGAGCTTGCGCGCGAGTTCGGCCCGGCTGTACTCGCGCCGGGACAAATAGCCGAGCGCGCGGCCCTTCAGCGAACGCGGCGGTTTCGACGACTTGCGCTCGGTGGCACCGGATTCGTCGCCGGCAGCAGCATCGGCTGAACCGCCGGACGCACGGCGCGTGCGACGCGGATGCTGGCTGCTGCGCGTATACACATCTTCCTTGACCGACGCAGGCGCATCAGCCGCGCGCTCGCCCGGAAAGTTGACACCGGACACGCGACGGCGCGACCGGTCGTGCGCGTCGAACGATTCGTCGTCGTCGAACGGATCGACCGGCACGGTCATCTCAAACGAAACGAGGGCATCCTCGGATGCCCTCGTCGCGGTGCGGCGCGCGGCATGACCGCCCGCGCTCCGCCGGTTGGCCCCCGAGGATTCGGCTTGCCGGCCGGAGCGACCCGCCGTGTCGGACGCGTCGCTCGGTTCCGGTTCGCCAGCCTGACCTCGGCGCCCGACCATCACTCTTCTTCGTCCATCGCCTCGGCTTCGTCGAGCCTTACACCATCCGGCATGGCGACAACGCCGAGCGATTCGCGAATGCGGTTTTCGATCTCGCGCGCGATTTCCGGATTCTCGCGCAGGAATTCACGCGCGTTGTCCTTGCCCTGGCCGATCTTCTCGCCGTTGTAGCTGTACCAGGCACCCGCCTTGTCGACGATCTTCGCCTGCACGCCGAGATCGATGATCTCGCCCTGACGCGAAATGCCTTCGCCGTACAGGATGTCGAAGATCGCTTCACGGAACGGCGGCGACACCTTGTTCTTGACGACCTTCACGCGGGTTTCGTTGCCGATCACCTCGTCGTTCTTCTTGATCGAACCGATCCGGCGGATATCCAGACGCACCGACGAATAGAACTTGAGCGCGTTGCCGCCCGTCGTGGTTTCCGGGTTGCCGAACATCACGCCGATCTTCATCCGGATCTGGTTGATGAAGATCACGAGGCAGTTCGTGCGCTTGATCGTGCCCGTCAGCTTGCGCAGTGCCTGCGACATCAGGCGAGCCTGCAGGCCCGGCAGCGAATCGCCCATCTCGCCTTCGATTTCGGCCTTCGGCACGAGCGCCGCGACCGAGTCGATGACGATCATGTCGATCGAGCCCGAGCGCACCAGCGCGTCGGTGATTTCAAGCGCCTGCTCGCCGGTGTCCGGCTGCGAGATCAGCAGCTCCGGCACGTTCACGCCGAGCTTCGCTGCATATTGAACGTCGAGCGCGTGCTCGGCGTCGATGAAGGCTGCCGTGCCGCCCAGCTTCTGCAGCTCGGCGATGACCTGCAGCGTGAGCGTGGTTTTACCGGACGATTCCGGACCGTAGATCTCGACCACCCGGCCGCGCGGCAGGCCGCCGACGCCGAGCGCGATATCGAGACCCAGCGAGCCCGTGGAGACGACCTGGATGTCTTCGGCCGCTTCGCCGTCGCCCATCCGCATGATCGACCCCTTGCCGAACTGCTTCTCGATCTGCGCGAGCGCGGCCGCCAGCGCCTTGCTCTTCTCGGCGGTCATCCCGGAGCCCTTCTTGCTATCTTCCATGAATCGTCCTTTGCTATGATGAGCAGCGTCTGTCAGAGGCGCGCCCGCTTTCAAGCGCTGCCCACGAATGCAGACACTGTATAAAAAAACAGTGTTTTATGCAAGCCCGCAATGCAGGCTGCGTTGTACACGGATAACTTCGGAGACAGCCGCGCCGGCGCGAACGCCCCGCCGGCCATCGGTCAGCAACATGCGAATTCTCATCGCCGAAGATGACAGCATACTCGCGGACGGCCTCACCCGGTCACTCCGCCAATCGGGCTATGCCGTCGACCACGTGAAGAGCGGCGTCGAGGCCGATACCGCGCTGTCGATGCAGTCCTTCGACCTGCTGATCCTCGATCTCGGGCTGCCCAAGATGTCCGGGCTCGACGTGCTCAAGCGCCTGCGCGCGCGCAATTCCAATCTCCCCGTGCTGATCCTGACCGCCGCCGACAGCGTCGACGAGCGCGTGAAGGGGCTCGACCTCGGCGCGGACGACTACATGGCCAAGCCGTTCGCGCTCAACGAGCTCGAGGCCCGCGTGCGCGCGCTGACCCGGCGCGGCGCGGGCGGCGGCCCGACCGTCGTGCGCCACGGCTCGCTCGCGTTCGACCAGGTCGGCCGCATCGCCTATGCGAACGACCGCGTGCTCGATCTGTCCGCGCGCGAGCTCGGGCTGCTCGAAGTGCTGCTGCAGCGCATCGGCCGGCTCGTGTCGAAGGAGCAGCTCGTCGACCATCTGTGCGAATGGGGCGAGGAAGTCAGCAACAACGCGATCGAAGTGTACGTGCACCGGCTGCGCAAGAAGATCGAGCCGAGCGGTGTGCGGATTTCGACCGTGCGCGGCCTCGGCTACTGCCTCGAGAAAGTCGCGCCCGCGGCGCCGGCCGACTCGGCCGCGCCCCAGTCCGCGGCGGCCGGCACGCCGCTGCGCTGACCCCGGCCGTTGCCGCGATGGCCACGCCGGCCCATTCCCGCCATCCGACCGGCGATCAACCGTCCGCCGCCGACGTCGCGCGCGACGCGCGCTACGAGAACCCGTTCGCGCCGCCCGACGAAACCGACACGTCCGAGGCCGCGCGTCCGCGCTCGCTGTTCGGCGAAATCCTCGACTGGATGCTCGCGCCGCTCCTGCTGCTGTGGCCGATGAGCATCGCCGTCACCTATCTCGTCGCGAAGACGATCGCGAACGGCCCGTTCGACCGCGCGCTCGAGACCAACGCGTACGTGCTCGCGCGGCAGATCCATCCGGTCAACGGCGTCGCCGAGCTGACGCTGCCGCAGCAGACGCGCGACTTCCTGCGCGCGGACAACGTCGACAGCGTTTACTTCCAGGTGCTCGGCACGCGCGGCGAGCTGGTCGCGGGCGAGGCCGACATGCCGCTGCCGCGCGACGAGGACCGCCCGCCGCCGGGCGTCGTCGTATTTCGCGACGACCTGCTGCGCGGCAACGACGTGCGCGTCGCGTATACGACTGTCGCGCTGCCCGAGTCGAACAGCACGCAGCCCGTGCTCGTGCAGGTCGGCGAGACGCTCGACAAGCGCAACGCGCTCGCGAACGACATCATCAAGGGCGTGATCCTGCCGCAGTTCGTGATCCTGCCGCTTGCGATCCTGCTCGTCTGGTTCGGGCTTTCGCGAGGGCTCGCGCCGCTCAACGCGCTGCAGGCACACATCCGTGCACGGCGGCCCGACGACCTGTCGCCCGTCGAGGCGCAGCGCGCGCCGCCCGAGATCGAGCCGCTCGTCACGTCGTTCAACGACCTGCTCGCGCGTCTCGAACAGAGCATGGCGCTGCAGAAGCGCTTCATCGCTGACGCCGCGCACCAGATGAAGACGCCGCTCGCGGGGCTGCGCACACAGGCCGAGTTCGCGTTGCGCCATCCCGTGCCGCCCGACGTGCAGCGTTCGCTCGAACAGATCGCGACGAGCTCCGAGCAGGCCGGGCGACTCGTCACGCAACTGCTCGCGCTCGCGCGGGCCGAGAACCGCGCGAGCGGGCTGACGTTCGAGCCGGTCGAGATCGCCGCGCTTGCGCGCCGCACGGTGCGCGACTGGGTGCAGGCCGCGCTCGCGAAGCGCATGGACCTTGGCTACGAAGGCCCGGAGGACGACGCGCCACTCGAGGTCGACGGCAATCCCGTGATGCTGCGCGAGATGCTCGGCAACCTGGTCGACAACGCAATCCGCTACACGCCCGAAGGCGGTCGCATCACCGTGCGCGTGAGGGCCGAGCGTGCGGCGCGGCGCGTGCATCTCGAAGTCGAGGACACCGGGCCCGGCATCCCGGCCGCGGAACGCGACCGCGTGGTCGAACGCTTCTACCGGATCCTCGGCCGCGAAGGCGACGGCAGCGGGCTCGGACTTGCGATCGTGCGCGAGATCGCCGCCCAGCACGGCGGCACGCTGACGCTCGACGATCACGTCTACCAAAGCGCGCCTCGCCTCGCGGGCACGCTCGTGCGCATTAGCCTGCCGCTGTCGGACACCGCGCCGGATCAATCCTGATACGCGCGCGTCCGTACCGCGCCGCGATCGCGTCGAAACCGGCGCTTTACCACCCGATTGCGACACGATCGGAACGCGAAACGACCGATTCGGCGCGGGTTAACGCGCAGTCGTTTTGTGCCCGCGAGTCAGTGCGCCGTAAGTTTCCGTGCCAATAATCGTCGACAGGCCCGCCCACCCAAGGCGGCCGCATATCTATATCAAGGGACTTGGAGACGATTCATGGCAACGTTAGGCGAGCAAATTTCGCACTCGCCGATGACGGGCGAAGAGAAGAAGGTGATCTTCGCGTCGTCGCTCGGCACCGTGTTCGAGTGGTACGACTTTTACCTGGCCGGATCACTCGCGGCCTACATCAGCAAGAGCTTCTTCTCCGGGGTCAATCCGACCGCCGCATTCATCTTCACGCTGCTCGGCTTCGCGGCGGGCTTCGCCGTGCGTCCGTTCGGCGCGATCGTGTTCGGCCGGCTCGGCGACCTCGTCGGCCGCAAGCACACGTTCCTCGTGACGATCGTGATCATGGGCATCTCGACCTTCGTGGTCGGCTTCCTGCCCGGCTACGCATCGATCGGCATCGCGGCGCCCGTGATCTTTATCGCGATGCGGCTGCTGCAGGGCCTCGCGCTCGGCGGCGAGTACGGCGGCGCGGCGACCTACGTCGCCGAGCATGCGCCGGCGAACCGTCGCGGCTTCTATACCGCGTGGATCCAGACGACCGCGACCCTCGGCCTGTTCCTGTCGCTGCTCGTGATCCTCGGCGTGCGCACGTTCATCGGCGAGGAATCGTTCGGCAGTTGGGGCTGGCGCGTGCCGTTCGTCGCGTCGATCCTGCTGCTCGCGGTGTCGGTGTGGATCCGGATGCAGCTGAACGAATCGCCGGTGTTCCTGCGCATCAAGGCGGAAGGCAAGACGTCGAAGGCGCCGCTGACCGAAGCGTTCGGCCAGTGGAAGAACCTGAAGATCGTGATCCTCGCGCTCATCGGCCTGACCGCCGGCCAGGCCGTCGTGTGGTACACGGGCCAGTTCTACGCACTGTTCTTCCTCACGCAGACGCTGAAGGTCGACGGTGCCAGCGCGAACATCCTGATCGCGATCGCACTCCTGATCGGCACGCCGTTCTTCCTGTTCTTCGGTTCGCTGTCGGACAAGATCGGCCGCAAGCCGATCATCCTCGCGGGCTGCCTGATCGCGGCGCTCACCTACTTCCCGCTGTTCAAGGCGCTCACGCACTACGCGAACCCGCAGCTCGAACTCGCGACGCAGAAGGCGCCGATCACGGTCATCGCCGATCCGGCCACCTGCTCGTTCCAGTTCAACCCGGTGGGCACGTCGAAGTTCACGAGCTCGTGCGACATCGTGAAGAGCGCGCTCGCGAAGGCCGGCCTGAACTACGAGAACGTCGCGGCGCCGGCTGGCGCGACCGCGCAGATCAAGGTCGGCGATACGGCGATCCCCGCGTATGACGGCAAGGCCGCCGACGCGAAGGCGCAGGGCGCGGCGTTCGACAAGACGCTCGCGTCAACGCTGAAGGCGGCCGGCTATCCGGCGAAGGCCGACCCGGCGCAGCTCAACTGGCCGATGACGATCGTGATCCTGACGATCCTCGTGATCTACGTGACGATGGTCTACGGCCCGATCGCCGCGATGCTGGTCGAGATGTTCCCGACGCGGATCCGCTACACGTCGATGTCGCTGCCCTATCACATCGGCAACGGCTGGTTCGGCGGCTTCCTGCCGGCGACCGCGTTCGCGATCGTCGCGGCGAAGGGCGACATCTACTCGGGGCTCTGGTATCCGATCGTGATCGCGCTGGCCACGTTCGTGATCGGCCTGCTGTTCGTCAAGGAGACGAAGGACTCGAACATCTACGCGCAGGATTGAGGTCGGGCGCGGGCGGCATCCCCGCCCGCAACCCGTGCCGGCCCCGGCCCCGGCACTTTTTTTCAGGAAAGTGAAAAAAGGTGTTGACAGCCCGGCGGCACATCTACATAATTCAAGTCTTCGGCGAATTAGCTCAGTCGGTTAGAGCGACGGAATCATAATCCGCAGGTCCGGGGTTCGAGTCCCTGATTCGCCACCAAATGCGAAAAGCCGCTGTTCCGAAAGGATCAGCGGCTTTTTTCATTGCATCATCCGGGCGTGCGCGGATTCACGCGTCGCCTGTCCGTCAGGCGCGCGCGCGTTCCGTTCCACTTGTTACGCCACCACCGGCCCGCGCTCCTCCATCGCCTCCGCCCGCACCTTCCCCCGCCAGTTCTCCCCGCCCTCCAGCGCCGGCGTCGACTCGAACAGCTCCGCGATCCAGTCCGCGAACACGCGCACCTTCTGCGACAGATGCCGGTTGTGCGGGTACACGATCGAAATCGGCTTGGGCTTAGGATTGCAGTCGGGCAGCACCTCGACCAGCGAGCCGTCGCGCAGGTGCGGCAGCACCATGAACAGCGTCGGCTGGATCAGCCCGAACCCTTCGAGCCCGCACGTCACGTACGCATCCGAATCGTTGACGGTGACACTGCCGTTCATCCGCACCTCGACCGGCTTGCCCTCGATCATGAACACCCACGGAATCGCCCGTGCACCGTGGCTCGCGCGGAAATTCACCGCATGATGGTCGGCCAGGTCGGCGATCTCCAGAGGCTCGCCGCGACGCACCAGATAGTCGGGCGACGCGCAGGTCACGCGCTTGAGCATCCCGATCCGCCGCGCGACCATCGACGAATCCTCGAGCGGCCCGACCCGGATCATGCAGTCGATGCCCTCCTCGACCGGATCCACGTAGCGGTCCGACAAGCCGAGGTCGAGCGTGATGTCCGGATAGCGCTGCCGGAAGACCGACAGCGCCGGCAACACGACGCGCCGCCCGAGCGAATTCGGCATGTGGACGCGCAGCACGCCGCTCGGCTTGCGGTTGCCGGTCTGGAAACTCGCGTCGGCTTCCGCGATCTCCGAGATGATCTTCATGCAATGCTCGTAATACGCGGCGCCCTCCGGCGTCAGCGAGAGCCGGCGCGTCGTCCGGTGCATCAGGCGCACTCCGAGCAGCGCCTCGAGATTCTGGATGATGGTCGTCACCGATGCGCGCGGCATCCCGAGCGTGTCGGCCGCGCGCGTGAAGCTGTTCGCGTCGACCACGCGAGTGAAAACTTCCATTGCCTGAATGCGGTCCATGCTGCGCCCCCTTCGAATCGCCAACGGAACAGAATAGAGCGCGCAACCCGCGCGGCACAAGCCCCCGTCTATTGTTTGCCACCTCTGAATAGTTGCAGCGCTTCGGACTGGAAAGTGATACGGATTCGTGCAGTTCCAGACGCGGCGGCTCCGTCCCCGTTCGCCGTTCGCCGTTCGCCGTTCGCCGTTCGCCGTTCGCCGTTCGCCGCTCACCGCTCACCGCTCACCGCTCACCGCTCACCGGCACGTTACCGCACGAACCGCTCGCGATAGCCCTGCGGCGACACGCCGAGCACGCGCACGAAACTGCGCCGCAGCGTCTCTTCCGAGCCGAATCCGCACCGAGTGGCGATCCGCTTGACGGGCCACGCGGTTTCGCCGAGCAGACGCTGCGCGGCCTCGACGCGAATCTGCTCGACCGCGCGCGCGGGCGTGCGGCCGGTGCCGGCGCGGTAGTGACGCACGAAGCTGCGCTCGCTCATGCTGACGCGCTCGGCGAGCGCCGGCACCGACAGGTCGGCCGTCAGGTGCTCGGCGATCCATGCATGGAGTTCACCGAAGCGGTCGTCGGTACGCTGCATCGATAACATCGTGCTGAACTGCGCCTGCCCGCCCGGCCGCTTCAGGAACACGACGAGCTCGCGCGCGGCGTCGAGCGCGACCGCCCGCCCGAGATCCTCCTCGACCAGCGCGAGTGCGAGATCGATGCCGGCCGTCACGCCGGCCGACGTCCACAGCGCGCCCTCGCGGATGAAGATCGGATCGGGCTCGACGCGCACGTTCGGATAGCGTGCCGAGAATTCATCGCAGCGCGCCCAGTGCGTGACCGCGCGCCGCCCGTCGAGCAGGCCGGCCTCGGCGAGCAGGAACGCGCCGGTGCAGACCGACGCGACACGTCGCGCGCGCTGCGCCTGCTGCCGGACCCAGCGCACCATCCGCGCATCCTGCGAAGCGGCGTGCACGCCCTTGCCGCCGGCCACGATCAGCGTATCGGGCCGCCCGGCCGAGCGCAGCGAATCGGCCATCACCACGAGGCCGGAGGACGTCTCGACCGGCCCCGCCTCCGCGGCGACGACACGTGGCGCGTACGGTGCGGGCCGCCCGCGCTCCTGCGCGAGTTCGTTGACGGATGCGAACACCTGCAGCGGCCCGGACACGTCGAGCAACTGCGCACGGGGGAACGCGAGGACGATGATCGAGCGCGGAGCAGCAGGCATGGCAATTGGCTGAAAACGTGGGCGATATGGCAATTTCGCCAAACACTACGCGCCTAGAATCGATCTGTCCATCTTGCGCCGACCGTGGCGCATCCCCTTCCCTTCGGAGCGTTCGCATGACCCTGCATATCGGCCTTCTCGTGTTTCCTGGCGTCCAGCAACTCGATCTCACCGGCCCGCACGACGTGCTCGCATCGTTGCCCGACGTGTCCGTCCACCTGGTCTGGAAATCGCGCGACACCGTCGCGTCGAGCAGCGGCCTCGCGCTCGCGCCGACCTGCACGTTCGACGATTGCCCGCCGCTCGACGTGATCTGCGTGCCCGGCGGGATCGGCATCAACGACCTGCTGCTCGATGCCGAAACGATCGCGTTCGTGCAGCAGCGCGCGGCCGCCGCGCGCTACGTGACGTCGGTCTGCACGGGTGCGCTGCTGCTCGGCGTGGCCGGCCTGCTGCGCGGCCGCCGCGCGACGACGCACTGGGCATTTCATTCGCTGCTCGCGCCGCTCGGGGCGGTGCCCGTGCGCGAGCGCGTGGTGCGCGACGGCAACCTGATCACCGGCGGCGGCGTGACGGCCGGCATCGACTTCGCGTTGACGATCGCCGCCGAACTCGTCGGCGACGAAGAGGCGCAGTCGATCCAGCTGGCGCTCGAATACGCGCCCGCGCCGCCGTTCGATGCGGGCTCGCCGGATACCGCGCCGGCGTCGGTGCTGAAGCGCGTGACCGAGCGCTCGGCGGCAGTGCTGGAGAAGCGCAGGCAGACGATCGACGCGGCGTTGCGCGCGATGTCGCGCTGAAGACGGGCAAACGAAAACCGAAGGGTGGGCGCGCCGCACGGCCACGCGCCTGCATGACCTCCGTAGCGCATTGACGGACCGGACCTACCGATGAATATCATCCGCAGCACCGCATTCACCGCGCCATGCCCGTGGGGCGCGCTGGATATTGCGAACCTGAACGGCATCACGGTCCGCCTGCACTGGACCGATCGGCCATACCATTGGCACGTGAACGACGGCGAGGAAGTTTTCGCGGTGCTCGACGGCCGCGTCGAGATGCGCTACCGCGCAGCAGGTGTCGAGCACGCGACGGTGCTCGAAACGGGAGACGTATTTCACGCGACGATCGGCACCGAACACGTCGCGCACCCGCTCGGCGAAGCGCGCATCCTCGTGATCGAGACCGAAGGCAGCGACTGACGACGGGCCTCAGCCCGCGATGGTGCCCGTCCCCTGCGACGGGATCAGCTTCGGCTGCGGCGTGCACTGGCACTGGCACAGGTCGTGTTCGAGCGCGACGACCTTGCCCATCACGGTCATCGTCCGCTCGCCGCCGTCGGACACGATCACGCCCTGGGTCTTGCACGCGGCGCAGAACACCGGCGCGCCGAGATAGGCGAGTTCGCGGCCGTCGAACGACGAATTGGCGATTCCGTCGAGCACGACACCGCCATGGTCGGTCGTGTCGCCCTTCAGGATGAATTTGCGGCTCATGCTTCGGCTCTCCCTCGGAAACGCCCGCGCAGCGCGGCGTCGAGCCGCGCGCGGGCAGTCGGTATCCGCCCGTCGGTCGCGGGCGTTTCGCGAGGATATCACCGCGCAGCCGATCGTCGAATGCACGTCGTTCAGCGCGGCGTTCGCACTGCCGCCATGCACCGACACCGTGTCATGCGCGCCGAAGCACTTCATGGAGGTCGACTGGATGCGCGCGCGGATGGTCACGATCGACGTGAAGGAATCGATCCGGGCGTTGTCGGCCGGCGTGCTCACGCGGCGCGATGCGCTGAACACGATCACGTGCGACGACCTCATTTGCTGCTTCGTCGAAGCCGTGCGCCGGCACGATCGCGCGAAGCGGCCATCGCGACAGCGATGCGCTCAGACGAATAGCGCGACGCAAAGCGCGGCGCCGCACAGATACGTACCGAGCGCGCCGATGAAACGCAGGGGGTTCGGCTTGTCCATCGTCGGCCACGCGAGCAGTCCGATCACGAGCAGACAGCGGCACGCGGTTGCCGCGACGATCAACGAGACGATCGCGTGCGACGGGTCGTGTGCGCCGAAATAGAGAAACAGCACCGCGAGAAACGGCGCGTATTCGGCCGTGTTGCCGTGCGCGCGCACGATCTTGTGCAACCCGTCGGTCGGATCGGACGCACACCCGGAACCAGTGGTGTGCCGGAAGCGCGTAACGGACACGATCAAGCCGAGTCCGAATAGCAACAATCCCAAGATCGTCGTGCAAACGAGCGCGACGGGATGGATCGACATGGCCCCCCCGGTGAAAGCGGACACGCGCCGCACATCCGCCGATCGTACCTGCAGCCCGTGCACCCAGCTATCGCGGAAACCCGTACCGGCTTCACGCACCGGCCACTGATTCGGAGAGGATCGGACCCGAATTGCGAACGCTACGGCGGCGATGCACAAACCCGGTGCGTGAACGGCCGGCGCGGCCAACCGCCGTCGCGCCGGGCGCGCAAGCGGTGCACGCAAACGTTACTCCACGGCGACACACGCCCCCCACCGCAACACCGATGCCGGATGTCACGGGCATGTGCGTTGCGTCGACGCATCTTGGTATTGAACCACCCTTGGCAGCCCGCCGCGGAGGACTAAACTAATCCTTAATGAGGTGCGGCCGGAGCCTGCGCCTTCAGGGAGACGCCGCCATGAATCGGCCGCTGAATCGCATCCTGCCGCGTGTGACCGGGAGTGCCTCGGTCTGGACGTGGATCAAGTGGTCCTTGCTGGCCGCGCTGGTGATCGCGATCGCGATCGTCGCGCGACTCGTGATGACCGAGATCGAGACGTCGCGCCTGCAGGCGCGCTATCTGTCGGAGCTCACCCGCGACGTCGGCTACACCGTCGAGGCCGGCGCGAGCGACCACATCCGCTTTCCCGCCAACGGGCCGTACGACCAGCGCCTCGGCTACTCGCTGATTCCGGCGTTCCAGCAGCATCTTCTCGCGCGCGGCTTCGTCGTCGGCAAGCAGGCGCGCGATTCGGAACGCATGCTGTCGCTCGCCGATCACGGCCTGTTCCTGCCTTACGAAGAGAAAGACCAGGCCGGGCTGATGCTGTTCGATTCGACCGGCTCGCCGCTGTTCGCGACCGTGTTTCCGCAGCGCGTCTACGCCGACTTCGACACGGTGCCGCGCGTGATCGCGGATTCGCTGCTGTTCATCGAGGATCGCTACCTGCTCGACGCGAACCAGCCGAACCGCAACCCGGCGATCGACTGGGGACGCTTCAGCCGCGCGCTCGCCGACCAGGCGCTGCACGTCGTCAACCATCACCAGGCGCGTCCGGGCGGCAGCACGCTCGCGACGCAGATCGAGAAGTTCCGCCATTCGCCCGACGGCCGCACCGCGACGCCGCCGGAGAAGCTGCGGCAGATCGCGTCCGCGTCGGTCCTCGCGTACCTGAATGGTCCGCAGACGATGCTCGCGCGGCGCGCGATCCTGGTGCGCTACCTGAACTCGGTGCCGCTCGCCGCGCGGCCGCACGTGGGTGAAATCACCGGCATCGGCGACGGTCTCGCCGCGTGGTACGGCCGCGACTTCAACGACGTGAACCGGATTCTGTCCGCGCCGACGACCGGCGACAACGTCGACGAACAGGGCAAGGCGTTCCGCGAGGTGCTGTCGCTGATCATCGCGCAGCGCGCGCCGTCGTACTTCCTGAATCGCGGCTATCCGGCGCTGCAGAAGCTGACCGACAGCTATCTGCGGCTCCTGTCGAACGGCGGCGTGATCTCGCCCGCGTTGCGCGATGCGGCGCTCGCCGCGCAGATCGAGCGCAGCGCGCCGCCGCCCGCCGCGCACGTGCAGTCGTTCGTGTCGCGCAAGGCAATATCGTCCGCGCGCGCGTCGCTGCTGTCAGCACTCGGGATCAGCGACCTGTACCAGCTCGACCAGCTCGACCTCGAAGCAACCAGCACGCTCGACAACGGCGTGCAGCAGGCCGTCGCCGAACGGCTCGCGCAGGCGTCGACCCGCGCCGGCGCGCAGGCCGCCGGCCTGTACGGCTTCGAGATGCTCGCCCCGAAGGACGACCCGTCGCACCTCACGTACAGCTTCACGCTGTACGAGCACCGCAACGGCGCGAACATGCTGCGTGTGCAGACCGACAGCGTGAACCAGCCGTTCGACGTCAACCGCGGCGGCCGCATCAACCTCGGGTCGACCGCGAAGCTGCGCACTCTGATCACCTACCTGCAGATCGTCTCCGACCTGCATGCGCGCTACGGCGACCTGTCGAACGCGCGACTCGCGAAGGTGAAGCCCGACCCGATCGACGGGCTGTCGCGCTGGGCGCTCGATTACCTGTCGCATACGCGCGATCGCTCGCTGCAGGCGATGCTCGACGCGGCGGTCGAACGCAAGTACTCGGCGAGCCCCGACGTGTTCTACACGGGCGGCGGTGCGCAGGTGTTCTCGAACTTCGAAAAGTCGGACAACGGCCGCATCCTGACGCTGCATGCGGCGTTCGAGCACTCGGTCAACCTCGTGTTCGTGCGGCTGATGCGCGACATCGTCCATTACGAGATGCTGCAGGCAGCCGGCCCGTCGTCGTCGTGGCTCGGCGATCCGGCGCAGCGCAAGCATTACCTCGAGCAGTTCGTCGACGGCGAAAGCAAGGTCTACGTGAAGCGCTACTACACGCGCTATGCGGGCAAGGCGCCCGACGACGCGCTCGCGCTGATGCTGAAGGACGTGCGCAAGTCGCCGCCGAAGATCGCGACGGTGCTGCGCAGCGTCGCGCCGAACGAATCGCTCGCGTGGTTCAGCGCACAGATGCGCGCGAATCTGAAGGGCACGCCGGCCGCGACGCTTTCCGACGACGATCTCGCCGCGCTCTACGCGAAGTACGCGATCGGGCGATTCAACCTCAACGATCGCGGCTATATCGCGAGCGTCCACCCGCTCGCGCTGTGGACGCTCAACTATCTGCGCGCGCACCCGAACGCGCCGCTCGGCGACGTTCAGCGCGACAGCCGCGATGCGCGCTTCTACGCGTACTCGTGGCTGTACAAGACGCGCTACCACGCGACCCAGGACCGGCGCATTCGCCACATGGTCGAGCTGCGCGCGTACGGGGAGATCACGAAAGCGTGGCGTGCGCTCGGCTACCCGTTCGCGGAAGTCACGCCGTCATACGCGGCCGCGATCGGCGCATCGGGCGACCAGCCCGACGCGCTCGCGAAACTGATCGGCCTGATCGCGAACGGCGGCCAGAAAGCGCCGACCGAGACGATCACGCGCCTCGACTTCGCGAAGGGCACGCCGTATGAAACGCGCTTCGTGCGCGCGGCCGCGCAGCCGCAGCCGATGCTGTCGCCGGAGATCGTCAACGTGGCGCGCACGCTGCTGCGCGACGTCGTGCTCAACGGCACCGCGCGGCGTCTCGCGGGCGGCTTCACGCTGCCCGACGGCAAGACGCTCCAGGTGTACGGCAAGACCGGGACGGGCGACCAGCGCTTCAACGTCTACGCGCGCGGCGCGCGGCTGATCGAGTCGCGCAAGGTCAATCGCAGCGGCACGTTCGTGTTCGTGCTCGGCGACCGCTTCTTCGGTGTGCTGACGGCGACCGCGCACGAGCCGTACGCCGCACGCTACGACTTCACGAGCGCGATGGCCGTGCAGTTGCTGAAGTCGATGGCGCCGGCGCTCGCACCGCTGATCGAGCGTCCTGTCACGGCCGGCCCGCGCCCGACGGGCCCGGCGCCGCAGGCGGAAACGCCGGCGCCGCAGGCCGCGCCCGTCGAGCCGTCCTGACGGCCGCGCGCGGGTCGGCGACGGCCCGGCCGGACACCATTGGCGGGGCCGATTCAAGCGCGTACAGTAGTGCGCACCGCGGCGCGCGCATGGTGCGGCAGCGCCCTCCCCAGCCACGCCGACCACGAGGAAAACCGCCATGCTCGAACTGCGCCCCGGCTGCGAATGCTGCGACAAGGATCTGCCGCCCGATTCGCCGGACGCACGCATTTGCACCTTCGAATGCACGTTCTGCGCGACCTGCGCGGACGACGTGCTGAAGGGCCGCTGCCCGAACTGCGGCGGCGATCTGGTGGTGCGGCCGCGCCGCCCGGCGAGCCTGCTCGCGAAATATCCGGCGTCGACGCAACGCGTGCTGAAACCTGGCGGCTGCGCGAACCACTGACGGCCCGCACCGCCCTCCCTGTCAAGACATCTCGATCCGCGCGCGCGTCACCGCGAGCAGCGACGCCATCGCGCGGCGCGCGCCGTCCTCGTCGCGCACGCGGATCGCGTCGCTGACGGCCATGTGCTCCGCGAGCGACGCATTGAACACATGCGCCCGGCGCGCGTTCAGATGCAGCTGTGCCTCGAGCGTCCGATCGATCAGCGCGCCGAGCGGCACCAGCAGCTCGTTGCCGCCGGCCTCCAGCACGCTCAGGTGAAAGCGCAGGTCCGCGCGCACCCATTCGTCTACGTTGCGGGCGGCAGCCATCGCGCGCACCGCATCCTCGATCGCTTCGAAGGCGCCCGGCCCATGCGCGCGCGCGGCGAGCGCGGCCGCATGCGGCTCGATCATCTCGCGCATCTCCTGCAGCTTCAGCGCGAACGCGAGCGGCGGCGCGACGCGCGCGTACCAGTCGAGCAGGTCGGCGTCGAGCAGGTTCCATGCGCGGCGCGGCCGCACGCGCGTGCCGACCTTCGGCCGCGATTCGACCAGCCCCTTCGACGTCAGCGTGCGCAGCGCCTCGCGCATCACCGTGCGGCTCACGCCGAACATCTCCATCAGGTCCGGCTCCCGCGGCAGCAACGACTCGGGCGGATAGTCGCCGCGCAGGATCGCCGTCGCCAGCTGGAAAGCCGTCTGTCCATGCAGGTCGCGTTGAATGATCGTTCTCCGGTGGCCGGGTGCGCGGGCGGCTGCCCACTATCTGCACAATAGTGCTATTAATACTATTTTTTATCGGGCTACGCTAGGATAACCGTCACGCATTCGACCGGCGCCGCATCCGCATGTCCGCGCCGGTCTACCCTGGAGACTCGCGACATGAAAATCACCCGCCTCGAAACCTTCGTCGTCCCGCCGCGCTGGCTGTTCCTCAAGATCGAAACCGACGAAGGGATCGTCGGCTGGGGCGAACCGGTCGTCGAGGGCCGCGCGCACACGGTCGAAGCCGCCGTGCACGAACTCGCCGACTATCTGGTCGGCAAGGATCCGCTGCTGATCGAGGATCACTGGCAGGTGATGTACCGCGCCGGCTTCTACCGCGGCGGCCCGATCACGATGAGCGCGATCGCGGGTGTCGACCAGGCGTTGTGGGACATCAAGGGCAAGCATCACGGCGTGCCCGTGCACGCGCTGCTCGGCGGCCAGGTGCGCGACCGCATCAAGGTGTATTCGTGGATCGGCGGCGACCGACCGAGCGACGTCGCGAACAACGCGCGCGCGGTGGTCGAGCGCGGCTTCAAGGCCGTGAAGATGAACGGCTCCGAGGAGCTGCAGATTGTCGACACGTACGACAAGGTCGAGCAGGTGATCGCGAACGTCGCGGCGGTGCGCGACGCGGTCGGCCCGCACGTCGGGATCGGCGTCGACTTCCACGGCCGCGTGCACAAGCCGATGGCGAAGGTGCTCGCGAAGGAGCTCGATCCGTACAAGCTGATGTTCATCGAGGAGCCGGTGCTGTCGGAAAACGCCGAGGCGCTGCGCGACATCGTCAACCAGACGAACACGCCGATCGCGCTCGGCGAGCGGCTCTACTCGCGCTGGGACTTCAAGCACATCCTCGCGGGCGGCTACGTCGACATCATCCAGCCCGATGCGTCGCACGCGGGTGGCATCACCGAGTGCCGCAAGATCGCGACGCTCGCGGAAAGCTACGACGTCGCGCTCGCGCTGCACTGCCCGCTGGGCCCGATCGCGCTGGCCGCGTGCCTGCAGCTCGATGCGGTCAGCTACAACGCGTTCATCCAGGAACAGAGCCTCGGCATCCACTACAACCAGGGCAACGACCTGCTCGACTACCTGCGCAACCCCGAGGTATTCCGCTACGAAGACGGCTTCGTCGCGATCCCGCAGGGCCCGGGGCTCGGCATCGACGTCAACGAGGAGAAAGTGCGCGAGATGGCGAAGACGGGACATCGCTGGCGCAACCCGGTGTGGCGTCACGCGGACGGCAGCGTCGCCGAGTGGTGATGAGGGCGTGAGATGAGGTGCGTTGCGCGGCGCGCATGCCGCGCACGGCTTCGAGACGGCCGCCCGGCAGGCGGCCGCTTGTCCATCTAAAGCACGGCGACGCGCGGGCATCCGGCCCGGCACCGCGCCGCCCCGGCCGTCAGCCGAGCGCCGCGAACCCCGGCACGCTGAACGACAGCACGGCGGCCGCGACGAATACGCCGATCATCGTCAGCGCCTCGAGATGCAGAATGTTGCGGAACGTGTGCGCGTCTTCAGTCGACGCGGTACGGCGCAGGCGCGGCAGCGCGGAGAAGCGGTTCAACCCGCCGAGCACGAGCGCGAGCGCGACGAGCAGCAGCTTGAGCAACAGCACGCGCCCCCACGTGCTGCCGTCGAGCGGCGCGAGCGAGCCGCCGAGCCCGCGCAGCGCGTTGAGCACGCCCGTGCCGAGCACGAACACGACCGCGATCACCGACGTGCGCGACAGTTGCTGGCCGATCCGGATCAGCGCGCCGCGCGCGACCGACGAGCCGAGCACCGGCAGCACCGCGAGCCCGCCCGCGAGCACGAGGCCGCCCCACACCGCGGTGGCGAGCAGGTGCAGCGTCTGCACGCCGACCGCAGCGGACAGCGGGCCGGTATCGGCCGCATGGCCGAGCGACGCCTTGCCGGCCGCGACCACGATCACCGCGAACCACAGCACCGCGTGCGCGACCGGGCCCTCCGGCTTCGCCAGCGCGACGATCGCGAGCACGATGGCGCCGGCGAACGCGACGCTCCATGCGAAGCCCGTGTGCGTCTGCGCGATCATGACGGGAATCGCGGCGAACGCGCCGCCGAGCCCCGCGCCGCTCATCGACGCGGCTTCGTACACCAGCCAGCCGAGATCGGCGAGCACGAGCGCCAGCGCCGCCGCGACCAGCGAATGTTGCGCGCGCAGCCACGCGGGATGCGACGGCGCGACGACCGGCCGCGCGCCGTCCTTGCCGAGCCACGCCTTGAGCAGCGCCGAGCCGACGGCCATCGCGAACGTCGCGTCCATCAATGCCGCCAACGCGACCTGCCCGATCCACAAGCTGTCGATCCTCATCGCGCGCGCCCTCCCGGGAACGGCCGGCCTGCGGTACGGCGGCAAATGGAACGACAGCGGGAAGACGGCAACGGCATGGTAGGGAACGTCATCGATGAATCCGGAAACGGGAGAAATGACTGGGTCTGCGGCGAAGGCGGCGCCGCGCGACCCGCGAGTGTAGGTCTTCGATGGTCAAAGCGCACGCCGGTTCACACGACCCGCGCACAAAGCGCGTCAAATTGTCGCAAGTCGCAAACAGGCAGGAACCGATGTCCTTTTGCCAAATAGCCGTCATTACCCATCGATGATAGAATGCCGCGTCGCAGCAGCCCGGCTGTCCTGCCGTCCATGCGCCGAGCCGATCGTAGCCCGGACAGGTCCCCGACGAATAAACATGGAGTCTCGTGTGTCTTCAAGACGCCTCTTCCGTCCGTTGCTTGCCGTTCTCCTGATCGGTGGCGCGGGCCTTACGAGCGCTGCCCAAGCGCAGACCAAGCCCACGGAGCAAGCGCACGCCCAGCAGGCGCCGCTCAAGGCACCCGATACCATGGCCGAGCGCGTGCGCGGCTGTACCGCATGCCATGGCGTTCACGGCCAGGGTACGGACAACGACTATTTCCCGCGGCTTGCCGGCAAGCCGGCGGAGTACCTTTACAACCAGCTCGTCAACTTCCGTGATGGCCGGCGCAAGTACCCGCCGATGAACTATCTGCTGACGTACCTGAACGACGATTACCTGAAAGAGATCGCCGAGCACTTCTCGGCCGAGCGCCCGCCGTACCCGACGCCGGCCAAGCCGACGCTGCCGGCTGCCACGCTCGCGCGCGGCAAACAGCTCGTCACGCAAGGCGATCCGTCGCGCAAGCTGCCGGCCTGCGTGGCCTGCCACGGCGCGGGCCTGACCGGCATGCAGCCGGCGATCCCGGGCCTCGTCGGCCTGCACGCCGATTACCTGAGCGCACAGCTCGGCGCATGGCGCTCGGGCAACCGCCACGCGAAGGCACCGGATTGCATGCACGAAATCGCGTCGAAGCTGTCGGACGAAGACGTGACGGCCGTGACCGCATGGCTCGCCGCGCAACCGGCGCCCGCCAACCCCGTGCCGGCCCCGGCGCGTTCGATGAAGACTCCGCTCGCCTGCGGCAGCGAACCGCAATAAGGCAAGGGAGACAGACACAATGAAACGCAAGTCCCTGTTTGCACTCTCGGCCGTCGCGATCGTCGCGGCTGCCGCCCTCGTGCCGGTCCTGTGGCCGAGCAACGACACGCTGCACGGCAACGCTGCCGTCGCGGCCACGCCGGCCGACCAGGCCGCGCTGATCAAGAAGGGCGAATACCTCGCGCGCGTCGGCGACTGTATCGCGTGCCACACCGTGCGCGGCGGCAAGTCGTTCGCGGGCGGCCTGCCGATGGCGACGCCGTTCGGCACGATGTACACGCCGAACATCACGCCGGACGACAAGGACGGTATCGGCAAGTGGACGTCGGACGACTTCTACCGCGCGATGCACACCGGCCGTTCGAAGGACGGCAGCCTGCTCTACCCGGGCTTCCCGTTCGCGAGCTACACGAAGGTCACGCGCGCCGACTCGGACGCGATCTACGCGTACCTGCGCTCGGTCCCGCCGGTCTCGGTGCCGAGCCGTCCGCATGAACTGAAGTTCCCGTTCAACAACCGCAACCTGCTGATCGGCTGGCGCACGCTGTTCTTCAAGGAAGGCGAATACAAGCCGGATCCGACCAAGTCGGTCGAATGGAACCGCGGCGCGTACCTCGTCGAAGGCCTCGGCCACTGCTCGATGTGCCACACGTCGATCAACATGATGGGCGGCCCGGTGAGCTCGGCGGCCTTCGCGGGCGGCCTGATCCCGCTGCAGAACTGGTATGCGCCGTCGCTGACGAACGACAAGGAACTCGGCCTCGGCGACTGGCACGTGCAGGAGCTGTCGGACCTGCTGCAGGCCGGCGTGTCGAACAAGGGCGCTGTGTTCGGCCCGATGGCCGACGTCGTTCACAACAGCCTGCAGTACATGAGCGACGAAGATACGCGCGCGATGTCGACGTACCTGAAGTCGATCCCGCAGAAGGCTGAAGCGCCGAAGAACATGCAGTACGAGCCGTCGAAGCAATTCGGCAACGCGCTGTTCGACCAGGGCAAGAAGATCTACGCGGACAACTGCGCGACCTGCCACGCCGAAACCGGCGCGGGCAAGCCGCCGGCGTATCCGCCGCTCGCGGGCAACCATTCGATCGTGATGGAATCGGCAGTCAACCCGATCCGCATGGTGCTGAATGGCGGCTATCCGCCGAGCACGTTCAAGAATCCGCGCCCGTACGGGATGCCGCCGTTCGCGCAGTCGCTGTCGAACCAGGAAGTCGCGGCGGTCGTCACGTATATCCGGATGTCGTGGGGCAACAACGGTACGCCGATCTCGCCGCAACAGGTGAGCGACCTGCGTTCCGCGCCGCTTGACTAAATAACGCGCGACACAGACGGGGGCGCGGCTGCGGGAAACCGCAGCCGCGCCCCTTTGCTTTTTGCGACGCCGTTCCCCGCGCGGGCCGCGCGAGGCGTCGCCGATCATAAAACTTAAGAGTGGTATCTATGTCTTTCGAATCTCTCGGCCTGGCCGAACCGCTCGTCAGGGCAGTCAACGAGCTCGGCTACACGTCGCCGACTCCCATCCAGCAGCAGGCGATCCCGGCCGTCCTCGGCGGCGGCGACCTGCTCGCCGGCGCACAGACCGGCACCGGCAAGACCGCCGGCTTCACGCTGCCGATCCTGCAGCGCCTGCACACATTCTACGCCGAGCATCGCGGCGCGAAGCGCGCGGTGCGTGCGCTGATCCTCACGCCGACGCGCGAACTCGCCGCCCAGGTCGAGGAAAGCGTGCGCGCATACAGCAAGTACCTGAAGCTGCGCTCGACCGTGATGTTCGGCGGCGTCAGCATCAATCCGCAGATCGATGCGCTCAAGCGCGGCGTCGACATCGTCGTCGCGACGCCGGGCCGCCTGCTCGACCACATGCAGCAGAAGACGATCGACCTGTCGGATCTCGACATCCTCGTGCTCGACGAAGCCGACCGGATGCTCGACATGGGCTTCATCCACGACATCAAGCGCGTGCTCGCGAAGCTGCCGCCGAAGCGCCAGAACCTGCTGTTCTCGGCCACCTTCTCCGACGAGATCAAGGCGCTCGCCGACAGCCTGCTCGATTCGCCGGCACTGATCGAGGTTGCACGCCGCAATACCACCGCCGAAAGCGTCGCGCAGAAGATCCACCCGGTCGACCGCGATCGCAAGCGCGAGTTGCTCACGCACCTGATCCGCGAACACAACTGGTTCCAGGTCCTCGTGTTCACGCGCACCAAGCATGGTGCGAACCGGCTCGCGGAACAGCTGACGAAGGACGGCATCAGCGCGATGGCGATCCACGGCAACAAGAGCCAGTCGGCCCGCACGCGCGCGCTCGCGGAATTCAAGAGCAGCACGCTGCAGGTGCTGGTCGCGACCGACATCGCCGCACGCGGAATCGACATCGACCAGCTGCCGCACGTCGTCAACTTCGACCTGCCGAACGTGCCGGAGGATTACGTGCACCGGATCGGCCGCACGGGCCGCGCGGGCGCGACGGGCGAAGCCGTGTCGCTCGTGTGCGTCGACGAGAAGCAGCTGCTGCGCGACATCGAGCGGCTGATCAAGCGCGAGATTCCGCAGGAGGTGATCGCGGGCTTCGAACCCGATCCGAACGCGAAGCCGGAGCCGATCCAGCAACGCCGCGGACAGCAGCAGCCGCGCGGCGGTGGCGGTGGCGGTGGCGGCGGCGGCGGCGGCGGCGGCGGCAATCGCCAGCCGCGTGCAGGCGGCTCCGGCCAGCCGGCCGCGAAGCGCGAAGGCAATGCGCAGCCGAAGGCCGCGAAGGCAGCCAAGCCGCGCACGGCAGGCGGCGCGAGCGGCAACGCCGGCGGCGGCGCTCGCCCGTCAGGCGGCAACGGCGCGCGTCCGGCGAACGGCAATGCCGCGCACCCGAACCGCAACCGTTCGTCGCGCAGCGGCCAGCGCGGTCACTGAAGCCGCGCGGCCGCGCGCCGCAGGTGCTCGACCTGGCGCTGCCAGCGCGCGAGCACCTCGGCGCGCGCCTCCCCTTCCAGCGCGAACGTGATACCCGTCGCGAGACGCGCATAGCCAACCCGCTGCGCATCGCCATGCGCGATCGTCGCGGCGAATCCGGCCAGTCCGCCGAAGTCTCCTTCGAGCGGCTCGATCCTCAGTTGTGCCTGAAAGAATGCGCCGTCCGCGACGAGCGTCAACGCGGCCGCGCGCCGTTGCACCAGCGCGCGCGCCGCGCGCGATTGCGGCCATAGCGCAAGCAGCAGCGTGCGCGCGTCGCGTGCATGAATCTCGCCGACGCTGAGCAGCGTCGTGCGCAACTGGCCATCGTCGGTCGCGACGATCAGCGATGCGGCGAAGTCGGCATGGCGTTCGAGCGCGGTGCCGTCGAACAGCGCAACGACGGCCGGCGGCCACGCGTCGAACGTCCATTGTTCGAGCGCGTGGCGATGGGTATCGGTCATGATGGCGGCCCCGGTGAGAAACAGACGATGATGCCGAAGCATACGCGCACCGCCGGACCGCGCGGCGACACTCAGCGCATGAACACGTGCCGCGTGATCTTCGTCAGCGGATAGTGGACACTCGGCTGGATCTTCGCGGGCAGGTCGAGCGGCTTGAGCAGCATCTTCACGCACATGTCGGCCGACAGGTTGCGACGCACGAGCGAGCTGATGCGCGCAGCGCGCTCGCGGTTGTATTGATTGTCGCCGACACGATCCGGGTAGCGGATCGCGAACACGTGGCGCAGCGCGATCTCGGAATCCTCGTTCTTGATTTCCATCACACGTCGCATCAGCGCGCCGAGCACCGCGAGCCGGCCGTTGCCTTCGAGCTTGTTGTACTTCTTGAAGAACTTGAAGAAGTGCTTGTAGTGACGCACTTCGTCCGTGCGGATGTTGTCGGTGATTTCCTTCAGCACCGGCTCGTCCGAGCATTCGTTGATCGCGCGATACAGCGTGGCCGTGCCCGTCTCGACCACGCAGCGCGCGACCATCTCGAGCGCACGGGTCTTCTCGAACGCGTCGACCGAGCAGGTCTTCGAATACTCGGCGAAGAAATTCGCGAAAGCGGTATCCCAGTCGAACTCGGGCCATACGTGCGCGATGTACGCCTTCAGCGCGCGCCCGTGCTGCAGTTCCTCGTGCTCCCACGCATTGTTGAGCCACGCGGACACTTCCGGATCGTCGTTGAAGAACTCGCTCAGGTTGCTCGTGTAGAGATCCGAGCCGCTTTCGATGAACGACGACGCGCACAGCAACAGCAGCAGATCCTCATTCGCGGCGGCGCGCTGACGATCGATCCGGTTCAGGTCGATGTCCTCGATACGCCACGGCATGACATGCGTCGTTTCAGTAGGCATGGTGGTGCGCTCCCAGTCGTCGCGCGGCCGGTCGGCCCCGATCTTCGGCACAGGCCCGGCACGCCCGCAGGCGACGTTTTGCTTGCATTCTTGGTGAGTTGGTCCGGCCGAACCATGCTGGCATCTTAGCCGGACTTTTTTGTTCGTGCTTCAAACCACTGACCATACCCGACGGGCGCAGTTCCTCCACGCATGCCGCGGTTCGTTAGATGAGTTGTTCGAACCGGGTGCGCGCGTTCGATACGATGCGCCAGATGCGCTGCGTCAAGCAAAACGGGCGGCCATTCGGCCGCCCGTCGAGCGCAAGACCGGAAGCGTTCCGTCAGAAACCGGCCGCGAGACCGTCGCGGCGGCTGTCGCTCGCGGCCACGTAGCCGCGCTCGGGATCGTCGCGATCGAGCCGCCACACGAACTGCCCCGAGCCGAAATCCATGTAAGGATCGTCGATCGACTTGATCGTATGGCCGCGCGCGGCGAGCGCATCGACCGTCTCACGATTCATCGTCGACTCGACGTCGAGCGTGAAGTCGCGATTGACCTTCCAGCGCGGCGCGTCGCAGGCGGCCTGCGGCTGCTGCCCGTAGCCGAGCATTCGCACGACGGTCTGCAGGTGGCCCTGCGGCTGCATGTCGCCGCCCATCACGCCGAAACTCATCGCCGCCTCGGTGCGGCCATCGACTTCCTCGGTGACGAACGCCGGGATGATCGTATGAAACGGCCGCTTGCCGCCCGCGACCACGTTCGGCGACGCCGGGTCCATCGAGAAGCCGTGCCCGCGGTTCTGCAACGCAACGCCGGTACCCGGCACGACGAGCCCCGATCCGAAACCCATGTAGTTCGACTGAATGAAGCTCACCATCATCCCGCGCTCGTCCGCCGCCGACAGATAGATCGTGCCGCCCGAATGCGGCCGGCCGGCAGCGAAGTGCGTCGCGCGCGCGCGATCGATCAGCTTCGCGCGTTCCGCGAGATACGCGTCGTCGAGCATCTGCGCGGGCGTCACGTCCATCGCGCACGGGTCGGCGACGTAGCGATAGACGTCCGCGAACGCGAGCTTCATCGCCTCGATCTGCAGGTGCTGCGAGTCGGCCGAATCGACCGGCCATTCGGCCACGCCCGCATATTCGGCGATCCCGAGCGCGATCAGCGCCGCGATGCCCTGCCCGTTCGGCGGAATCTCGTGAATCGTGTGCCGGCCGAAGCGCTTGCCGATCGGCTCGACCCATTCCGGCCGGTACGCACGCAGGTCGGCTTCGGTCAGCGCACCGCCGCCTTCGCGCGCGAAGGCCGCGATCTGCCCGGCGAGCGCGCCCTCGTAGAACGCGCGCGGACCGTCCTTCGCGAGGGTGCGCAGCGTCCGCGCGTGGCCCGGCAGGCACATGCGCTCGCCGACGAGCGGTGCGCGCCCGCGCGGCATGAAGGTATCGGCGAAGCCGGGCAGCCCCTGCAGCTCGGGCACCGCGGCCGCCCACTTGTGCGCGACGATCGGCGACACCGAATAGCCGCGCTCGGCGATCTCGATCGCCGGCTCGAGCAGGTCCGCGAACGGCAGCGAACCGAACTTCGCGTGCAGCGCTTCCCAGCCCGCGATCACGCCCGGCACCGTGACGGTGTCCCAGCCACGCGTCGGCTTGTTCGCGATGCCGCGTGCGTCCTTGCCGTGGCGCTGGCGGAAGTATTCGGGGTTCCACGCGGCCGGCGCGACGCCCGACGCATTCAACCCGGACAGCCGCTCGCCGTCCCACACGAGCGCGAACGCATCGCCTCCGAGCCCGCACGACACGGGCTCGACCACCGTGATCGCGGCCGCCGCGGCCAGCGCCGCATCCACGGCATTGCCGCCCTTCCACAGCATCCGCAGACCGGCCTGCGCCGCGAGCGGATGCGACGTCGACACGACGTTGCGCGCGAACACCGGAATGCGGGTCGTCGGATACGGGTTGTGCCAGTTGAAGCCAGTCATCGGTTGCACCTCGTCGAAAGCGGAATGAACGCGCCGGACGCACGACCGGCGCGCGCGGACAGTCCGCCATTGCAGCGCGATCCGCGCGATCGCACAAATTCATTTGTCACATGAATACATGTACTTTCCGCATGAATTCCGCACAGTGATATGCCGGAGGCCGGTCGAACGCCCTTCCCGCCCTTACAATACCCGCTCCGCCTCACGACCTGACCGCCGAGCCATGACCCGAGATCCCCGCCTCACCCTCAACGCGCGCCAGCAGGAACTGCTCGAATGGGTGCAGCGTGACGGCTTCGTGACCGTCGACGATCTCGCCGCGCACTTCGCGGTCACGCCGCAGACGATCCGCCGCGACGTGAACTGGCTCGCCGACCTGAACCTGCTGCGCCGCTACCACGGCGGCGCGAGCCTGCCGACCAGCTCGGAGAACGTGTCGTACACCGCGCGCCAGCGGATGTTCCACGACGAGAAGCGGCGCATCGCGGCGCTCGCCGCATCGCACATCCCCGACCAGGCATCGCTGTTCATCAACCTCGGCACCACGACCGAGGAAGTTGCGCGTGCACTGAACCGCCACCATGGGCTGCACGTGATCACGAACAACCTGAACGTTGCGTCGATGATGAGCGGCTACCCCGACTGCGAGGTGCTGATCACGGGCGGCATCGTGCGGCCGTGGGACAAGGGGATCGTCGGCGAACTCGCGATCGACTTCATCCGCCAGTTCAAGGTCGACTACGCGATCATCGGCACGTCGGCGATCGAGGCCGACGGCACGCTGCGCGACTTCGACACGCGCGAGGTGCGCGTGGCCGAGGCGATCATGCAGCATGCGCGCACGGTCTACCTCGTGGCCGACCATTCGAAGGTCGGCCGCCCCGCGCTGGTGCGCCAGGGCCATCTGAGCCAGGTGCACGCGCTCTTCACCGACAAACCGCTGCCCCCCGAGATGGCCGATACGGTGGCGGCCGCCGGCACTCAGGTGTACGTCGCGGAATGACCGCGCCGATGCTGCACCGCACCCGAAACTTCAAGTGAAATCAAGAAGTTGGCGTCGCAAGCAAACCGCTTGCGCGCGGCCCGGCTGTCAAACGGAAAATTAACGGGGCACGATTTGTCGTTGCCTGCGCGCTCGACTAGACTCCAGTTCCCCGGCCCGTTCGACCGTTCCGCCTGTGCCAGGGCGCGGACGAATGACATGGCCGGCGAATACAGCTTTCCCCCCAAGCCATACCCTGACGGGTATCGCGCGTCGGCTTTTGCGCCGGCCGCGCGGGCTGACTGGTCGCCATGGAGAGAACGATGCTGAGTCCGCATGAATTCGCCACGCTATTGCTTGTGAAGGACGCCCCCGATCAAACCAACATGGATCGGGACGAGATCGACGCACTGCTTGAACAGCAGCTCGTTCGTCTGGAAGGACTCGGATCGGGGCGCAAATACTGCGTGACCGAAACCGGTGACGCCGCGCTGCGATCCATCAAATACCGCTATTCGTAAAACCACACCGCTCCTGACCTGACCGCGCGGCCCGGATTCCGGGCCGCGCGGCCGTTTCCGCACCCGCCGCCAGCCCGCCGAGGCCTGCTTCAGCCGCCGCGCAGCGTCGGATCGACCGCCGCCCGCCAGCTGATGGCCTGCGCGCGCGCACCGTTGAAGTACGCGATCCAGCCGGCACGCGCCGCCGCATCCGGCGCCGCATAGTGCGTCGAAAGTTCGTTTACGAACGCGCAATAGTTCGCTTCGGTCAGCCCGCGATACCGTTTCGCCACGTACGCGTCGTACAACGTCGCATAGACGGGCTGCGCGTCCGCGCCCCAGTCGCGCGCCGTGCCGCCGCACGACGCCTGCAGGTCGACGAACGACGGCGTGCGCCAGTTGCCGACGAGCGGCGGCATGCCGGCACTGCACCCCGCCAGAAGGACGGCGCACACGCCGGCCCACATCCCAATACGCATGATTCACCTCGCGAAACGGTCGATTTCACCAGTATCGTCCGGGATCGCGCCGCGCGCTACTGGCCCGCTTTTTCGAACTTTACTTTTTCGATTTCGTTCGTTAAATTTCGAATTCGAACATTTTCTGTTCACCCATTTCCATCAGACGATAAGGACAGCAGGTGACCCAACCGAATCGCTACGATCTGCTCGTCGTCGGCGGCGGCATCAACGGCGCCGGCATCGCGCGCGATGCGGCCGGCCGCGGCCTGTCGGTCATGCTCTGCGAGCAGGACGATCTCGCGTCGCACACGTCGTCGTCCAGCACGAAGCTGATTCACGGCGGCCTGCGCTACCTCGAATACAACGAGTTCGGGCTCGTTCGCAAGGCGCTGCAGGAACGCGAGACGCTGCTGCGCGCGGCGCCGCACATCATGTGGCCGCTGCGCTTCGTGATGCCCCACATGCCGAACCTGCGTCCGGCCTGGCTGATCCGCATCGGCCTGTTCCTTTACGATCACCTCGCGAAACGCGAACTGCTGCCCGGCTCGCGCGGCATCGACATGCGCCGCCATGCGGCCGGCGCACCGCTGATCGATTCGATCAAGCGCGGCTTCGTCTATTCGGACGGCTGGGTCGACGACGCACGCCTCGTCGTGCTGAACGCGATGGATGCGAAGGAGCGCGGCGCCGAGATCCTGACGCGCACGAAGCTGGTGTCCGCCGAACGCCGCGGCGACGAATGGGAAGCGCGGCTGCAGCACGCCGACGGGTCGATCCGCGTCGTGCATGCGCGCGCGATCGCGAACGCGGCCGGCCCGTGGGTCGGCGAAGTGCTGCACGGCGCGCTCGGCCGCGGCGCGCACCACAGCGTGCGGCTCGTGAAGGGCAGCCACATCATCACGCGCCGCCTGTTCGATCACGACCACGCGTACATCTTCCAGAACCCGGACAAGCGAATCATCTTCGCGATTCCGTACGAACACGATTTCACGCTGATCGGCACGACCGACGTCGAATACACGAACGATCCCGCGAAGGTCGCGATCGATCGCGACGAGACGCAGTACCTGTGCGACTCGATCAACCGCTACTTCAAGCGCAAGATCTCGCCGGCCGACGTGCACTGGACCTACTCGGGCGTGCGCCCGCTGCTGGAAGACGAGAACGCCGCGAACGCATCGGCGGTCACGCGCGACTACCGTCTCGAGCTGGACGATGGCGCGGGCGCCCCGCTGCTGTCCGTGTTCGGCGGCAAGATCACGACGTTCCGCAAGCTCGCGGAAGAAGCCGGCGACATGCTGTGCCGCGCGCTCGGCCGCGACGCGACGACCTGGACGGCCGGCGTCCCGCTGCCGGGCGGCGACATCGCCGATGCGAAGTTCGACGCGTTCGCCGCGCAGTTCGCGAAGCGCCATCCGTGTCTGCCCGCCGCGCTCGCGCGCCGCTACGCGCGCGCGTACGGCACGCGCGCGGAACGCGTGGTCGACGGCGCGACGTCGCTCGCCGACCTCGGCGCCGAGATCGCACCGGGCATCCACGAAGCCGAACTGCGCTACCTGCGCGACGCCGAATGGGCGACCTGCGCGCAGGACGTGCTGTGGCGCCGCTCCAAGCTCGGCCTGCACGTCGCGCCGGGCACGCTCGACACCGTGACGGCCGCTGTCGACGCGTGGTTCGCCGCAGTACATGCGCCGCACGCGTGATTCGTTTGCAGTTGCAATTGTCTGACCGACGTTGATTCACCGACGCGCCGCGTAACATGCGGCGCGCATCACAACTACGCCAATCCACGGATGGAGATGAGAGACATGCAGGATCAGTACATCCTCGCGCTTGACCAGGGCACGACCAGCTCCCGCGCGATGCTGTTCGATCGCCAGGGCAACATCGTATCGATCGCCCAGAAGGAATTCGAACAGATCTACCCGCAACCCGGCTGGGTCGAGCACGACCCGCAGGAAATCTGGTCGACCCAAGCGGGCGTCGCCGCCGAAGCGGTCACGCGCACGGGCCTGAACGGCACGTCGATCGCCGCGATCGGGATCACCAACCAGCGCGAGACGACGATCGTCTGGGATCGCGAGACGGGCCAGCCCATCTACAACGCGATCGTGTGGCAGGACCGCCGCACGGCCGACTTCTGCGATACGCTGAAGAAGCAGGGCCTCGAAGCCAAGGTGCGCGCGAAGACCGGCCTGCCGATCGACTCGTACTTCTCCGCGACCAAGATCCGCTGGATCCTCGACAACGTGCCGGGTGCGCGCGACAAGGCGCGCCAGGGCAAGCTCGCGTTCGGCACCGTCGACAGCTGGCTCGTGTGGAACTTCACGAAGCACGAACTGCACGTGACCGACGTGACCAACGCATCGCGCACGATGCTGTTCAACATCCACACGCGCGAGTGGGACAGCGAGCTGCTGGAACTGCTCGACATCCCGCGCAGCATGCTGCCGGAAGTGAAGGCGTCGTCGGAAATCTACGGCCATACGAAAACCACGGTGTTCGCGTCGAAGATCCCGCTCGCGGGCATCGCCGGCGACCAGCACGCGGCGCTGTTCGGCCAGATGTGCACGACGTCGGGCATGGTGAAGAACACCTACGGCACCGGCTGCTTCCTGATGATGAACACCGGCAACAAGCCGATCGAGTCGAAGAACAACCTCGTCACGACGATCGCCTGGCAGATCGGCGACGACGTGCAGTACGCGCTCGAAGGCAGCATCTTCATCGCGGGCGCGGTCGTGCAGTGGCTGCGCGACGGCGTCGGCATCATCAAGACGGCCGCCGAGATCGAAGCGCTCGCCGCGAGCGTGCCGCATACCGACGGCGTCTATCTCGTGCCGGCGTTCGCGGGCCTCGGCGCGCCGCACTGGAACGCACGGGCGCGCGGTTCGGTGTTCGGGGTCACGCGCGGCACGACGTCCGCGCACCTCGCGCGCGCGGCGCTCGACGCGATCGCTTACCAATCGCTCGACGTGCTGGCCGCGATGGAAGCCGACTCCGGCATCAGCATCGGCGAGCTGCGCGTCGACGGCGGCGCGAGCGCGAACAATCTGCTGATGCAGTTCCAGGCCGACCTGCTCGGCGTCGACGCGGTGCGACCGCAGATCACCGAGACGACCGCGCTCGGCGCGGCCTACCTCGCGGGCCTCGCGATCGGCTACTGGAAGAACCTCGACGAAGTGCGCAGCCAGTGGCAGCTCGATCGCCGTTTCTCCCCGTCGATGCCGAAGGAGCAGGTCGAGCGCTGCATGGCCGGCTGGCAACGCGCGGTGCGCGCCGCCAAGGCGTGGGCCGACGACACGCAGTAACCCGCAGCAACCAGAAGCAATCCGAACGAATTAAAACAACACCGGCGGACCGCGACGCGCGAGTCCGCCGTCATCTACGAGAGACAACATGTCACCTTACATTGCGGAATTCATCGGCACGGCGATCCTCGTGCTGCTCGGCAACGGCGCGGTCGCAAACGTGCTGCTTGCGAAGACCAAGGGCAAAGGCGCGGACCTCATCGTGATCGTCATGGGCTGGGCAATGGCGGTGTTCGTCGCCGTCTACGTGACCGCTTCGTTCAGCGGCGCGCACCTGAACCCGATCGTCACGATCAGCCTCGCGCTCGCGGGCAAGTTCGCATGGTCGAAGGTCGGCGGCTACATCCTCGCGCAGATGCTTGGCGGGATGGCCGGCGCGCTGCTCGTGTGGCTCGCGTATCGCCAGCACTTCGCGAAGGAAGTCGATGCGGACCTGAAGCTCGCGGTGTTCTGCACGGCGCCCGCCATCCGCAGCACCACGCACAACGTGCTGACCGAAGCCATCTGCACGTTCGTGCTGATCCTCGGCGTGCTGTACCTCGCGTCGCCGCAGGTCGGTCTCGGCGCGCTCGACGCACTGCCCGTCGGCCTGCTCGTGCTCGGCATCGGCATCTCGCTCGGCGGCCCGACCGGCTATGCGATGAGCCCGGCGCGCGACCTGTCGCCGCGCATCATGCACGCGCTGCTGCCGATTCCCGGCAAGCGCGACAGCGACTGGCGCTATGCGTGGGTGCCGGTGATCGGCCCGCTGCTCGGCGGCGCCGCGGCGGCCGGCCTGTATCTGCACCTGCACGCGATGGCCTGATCGCGGGTTCGATCGAGCGCGAGCTCGAGCGCGCGGCAGCAACTGCCGCGTGCTTCCGCCCCGCTTCCGCCCCCGCATTCTTCACACGATCGACGACGCGCCCGCCTCGCTCTCGCCGGCCGACGCCGCGATGACGCGTCGGCCGACGGAGTGCGTAGCCGGGACGGGGCGCAGGCGCCGAACGGCTCGCGGTGCAACTTCGAAAGCACGTATCATGGCGGGACGCTCGGCGTCGCCGACACCCCGCTTCTTCACCATCATGCTCGATCACCTTATCTGCGACTGCGACGGCGTCCTCGTCGACAGCGAAGTCATTGCCGACCGCGTGCTGTTCGAAACGCTGTCCGCCACCTTCCCTCACCTCGACTTCGAAGACGCCGCGAAGTCCGCCTTCGGCCAGCAGACATCGCGCTTTCTCGCCGGGCTCGAAGCGCGTTTCGGCATCCAGATGCCCGACGACTTCATCGAGACCGTCGAGCGCAACATCGAGACCGGTCTCGCACAATCGCTCGCGCCGATCAGCGGCGTGCGCGACGCGCTGCTGAAGGTCAGCCTGCCGGCCGCGGTGGTATCGAACAGCCGGCTCGTGCGCGTGCGCAGCTCGCTGAAGCGCGCATCGCTCACCGAAATCTTCGGCGATCGCGTGTTCAGCTCCGAGCAGGTCGCACGGCCGAAACCCTACCCCGACGTCTACCTGCACGCCGCGCAGACGCTCGGCGTGGCGCCGGCGCGCTGCGTCGTCGTCGAGGACAGCGTGTCGGGCCTGAACGCCGCGCGCGCGGCGGGCATGAAGACGATCGCGTTCGTCGGCGCGAGCCACATCCCGGACAACTACGCGGACGCGCTCCGCGCGATGGGCATCACGCGGATCATGCGCAGGATGGATGAACTGCCGGCGCTCGTCGAAGCCGGCCTGCGCGGCGAATTCGGCGACGTGCAGTCCTGACGGACGGTCGCGCCGGAGCCACATGACCGGCGTGCGGCTCGATGCGCACGCCGTCCCGCGGGCGCAACGGCGCGCCCGCTACACCCCCGCTACACCGACCGTCAGGCCGGCTCGCAGCAGCGCTCGCGCGCGGCCGCCAGCGCCTCGCGGAATTCGACGAGTTCCGCGATCGTCAGCATCGGCAACCCGTGCTGCTGCGCGAAACGCTCGACGTCGTCGCCGCGCGTCATCGTGCCGTCCGGATTCATCAGCTCGCACAGCACGCCCGCCGGCTTCAGGCCAGCGAGGATCGACAGGTCGACCGTCCCTTCCGTGTGACCGCGGCGCGCCAGAACGCCGCCCGGTTGCGCACGCAACGGAAACACGTGGCCGGGGCGCACGATGTCGTACGGCTTCGCATCATCGGCGATCGCCGCGCGGATCGTCGTCACGCGATCGGCCGCGGACACGCCGGTATGCACGCCTTCGCGCGCCTCGATCGACACGGTGAACGCGGTGCCGTTGCGGCTCTCGTTGGTCTGCACCATCGGCGGCAGCTCGAGCGCGCGGACCTTGTCGTCGGTCAGGCACAGGCACACGATGCCGCTGCACTCGCGGATCAGGAGCGCCATCGTCTCGGGCGTGATGCGCTCGGCGGCGACGATCAGGTCGGCCTCGTTTTCACGGTCGTGATCGTCCTGCAACACGACTGCACGGCCCGCGCGCAACGCGTCGAGCGCAGCGGCGATGCGCGGCGGCACCGGTTCGGAATCGAGCAACGGGAGATCGGCAAAGGCGTCGGCGGCTGCCGACGAAACGGACATGAAGGACATGTGAAACGCTCCTCGCAATTACGATTTGGGCGAAAAACGTTTCAGGGCATTGCAAACAGACAGAACGACAACCCGCTTCGCACGCATGGCAAAGCGGCCCTGACGGACATGACTATCTGCACATCTTCTCTCATCCGGACTGTGACCGTCGGCTCTGGCATTCGACCAGATCTGCTGACCCCGCGCGGATGCGCGGGCGCTCGCGGGCTCGCCGGCTAACGCCAGCCTACCGCCGGTGGGGAATTTCGCCCCGCCCTGAAGACGCACTGATTACCGGCCGGGGTCTACCCCGAAACCGGCGGGCCAAGCATACATCAGCTGCGCACGCGGCGCAGCGAACCACACTTAAAACCTTACTGACGACTCCGTCTAACGGCATCGTCCGAACGGCCGACACCGGGCCTGCACGCCCGTCCTGAACGGAATCGGCGCCGGCCCTGCGAGCCGCGTGCTCAGCCGGCCGCGTGCGCGGCGTCGGGCACGAGCCAGCGCGGCGGCACCTCGGGGCTCACCGTCACGCGGAACGCGCGCGCCTCGCTGTCGCCCGGATTGCGCAGGCTGTACGGCTGGTCGGCGTCGAACACGATCGCGTCGCCCGTCGCGAGCAGCTGGCGCCGATCGTGCACGCCGACTTCGAGCGTGCCTTCGCTGACGACCAGGTTGACCGTCGTGCCGGGCGCGCGGCGCGTGCCGGGTTCCGTGTGCAGCGGCGCGATCCGCAGCTCGTGGAATTCGGCCGCGGCAGGCTCGCCTTCCGGATACAGCGCGCGCGCCGAGAAGCGGCCGTTCGAGCTGACGACGCGCGCCGCGCGCTCGGCCGCCAGATGCTCGAAGCCGTTCACCGCATGACGGCGCAGGAACGCGGCGACCGATACCTTCAGCGCCGCGGCGATCTTGCAGAGCACCTTGATCGACGGCACGCTGCGCGCGGATTCGATCTGCGCGAGCATCGCGCGCGACACGCCGGACAGCCGCGCGAGCGCATCGAGCGACAGCTGCCGCTCGGCGCGCAAGCGCGCGAGATTCACGCCGACAACCTGCTCGAGGACGTCGAGCGACGCGGTCGTCCGCGCGTCGGCGGCATTGCCGGACTCGAAGGAAGACACGTCGCGCACCAGCGCCAGGGGTGAAGACATAGCATGGCCTCCGGGCCGCCGCGCGGCCCTGCGAATGGGGTAAGCCGGAATCGGGTTGCGCCACGAACGGCGCGTATCGAGACGCTATCACCGGGCCCCGGCCCGGCAAACGAAGTTATCTTCACACCGTTATCAGCATCGCGGAGGAAAGCGTTTCTCGCGAACCTTTTCCTGTCGCCATAGCGCCGGCGCACCGCCGCCCGACACACCCCTCAATGCGCGGCCGGTGCCGCGCCGTGCGCCGGTGCGCGGGCATCGAGCCGCATCGCGAGCCACGTGACGACGAGCGCCGCGAACGTCACCGCGACGGCGACCCACGGCAACGCATCGAGCGCGAAGCCGTGCCCCAGCGCGAGACCGCCGAGCCACGCGCCGCCCGCGTTGCCGACGTTGAACGCGCCGATGTTCAGCGTCGACGCGAGATGCGGCGCGCTCGCGGCCTTTTCGACCACGCGGGCCTGCAGCGGCGGCACCGTCGCGAACGCGGCGATCCCCCAGACGAATACGGTCACCGCGGCCGCGACCGGCTGGTGGCTCGTCTTCGCGAACACGGCCATCACGGCCATCAGCGCGACCAGGATCGCGATCAGCGACGGCATCAGCGCGCGGTCGGCGAGCTTGCCGCCGAGCGTGTTGCCGACCGTCAGCCCCGCGCCGAACAGCACGAGGATCAACGCGACCGCGCGCGGCGAATAACCGGTGACGGTTTCGAGGATCGGCGCGATGTACGTGAACACGACGAACACGCCGCCGAAGCCGAGCACGGTCATCAGGAGCGCGAGCCAGACCTGCGGCTCCTTCAGCACCCGCACTTCGTGGCCGAGGCCGACGGGCCCGCTGTCGTGGCGGTTCGGCACCAGCAGGGCAACGCCGCCGAGCGACAGCACGCCGAGCGCGGCGACGATCCAGAACGACGCGCGCCAGCCGAGCAGCTGGCCGACGAACGTGCCGAACGGCACGCCGAGCACGTTCGACAGCGTGAGGCCCGTGAACATCAGCGCGATCGCGCTCGCGCGCTTGTCGGCCGGCACGAGCGACGCGGCCACCACCGCGCCGATCCCGAAGAACGAGCCGTGCGCGAACGACGTGACGACGCGCGCGACCATCAGCATCGCGTAGCCGGACGCGGTCGCGCACAACACGTTGCCGACGATGAAGATCGCCATCAGCAGCTGCAGCGCGGCCTTGCGCGGCATGCGGCTCGTCAGCACCGCGAGCAGCGGCGCGCCGACCGCGACGCCGAGCGCGTAGCCCGTGACCAGCAGGCCGGCCGACGGCAGCGACACGGCGAGGTCGTGTGCGACTTCGGGCAGAAGCCCCATGATGATGAATTCGGTGGTACCGATGGCGAAGGCGCTGATCGCTAGCGCCAGTAACGGGATGGGCATGACGTTCTCCGGAAAGGCAGCGGACGCGGCAGCCGGTCCGTACCGCAGTGCACAAAAAGCGGGATGTGCGCGCATTGTCCCGAATACGCCTATCTTTGATAATTGGCGTGGCATTTGAATCATTTTCAAAAAACTGTGGAAAATCCGATGGATCGACTGGGCGACATCCGGCTGTTCGTCGAGGCGGCGGAACTGGGTAGCCTGTCCGCGGCAGGACGCAAGCTGAACCTCACGCCGGCCGCCGCGAGCGCGCGCCTCGCGAAGCTCGAGGCAAAGGTCGCGACGCGGCTGTTCGAGCGCTCGACGCGGCAGCTGCGCCTCACCGACGAAGGCCGGCTCTACCTGAACTGCTGCCGGCAGGCCCTGCAGGCGCTCGACGACGCGCACGCGCTGCTGCAGGAAGGCCGCAACGTGGTGGCCGGCAAGGTGCGGCTGTCGTCGACGTCCGATTTCGGCCGCAATCAGCTGCTCGACTGGCTCGACGAATTCACCACGCTGCATCCGGGCGTCACGTTCTCGCTGACGGCGTCCGATTCGTCGTCGAACCTGTGGCAGGACGAGATCGACCTCGCGATCCGCTTCGCCGCCCCGCCCGACGGCGCGCTGATCGCACGCCGGCTCGCCGCGAACCGGCGCGTGCTGTGCGCGGCGCCGTCGTTCGTCGAGCGCCACGGCGTGCCGGCCGATCCGCACGATCTGGCCCGCTTTCCCTGCAACGTGATCACGATCGCGTCGGGCCCGATGAACACGTGGCGCTTCACGCGCGGCGACGAGGTACAGACCCACACGGTGCCGGTGTCGACCGCGTTCGAGACCAACGACGGCGGCCTCACCCGCGAATGGACGCTGCGCGGCCACGGCATCGCGCTGAAGTCGCTGTGGGACATCGCCGACGACGTGCGCGCCGGCCGGCTGCGCGTGCTACTGCCCGACTGGCGACACCAGGACGCGCCGCTGCACGCGCTCTATCACGGCAAGCGCTACATGGCGCCGCGCGTGCGCGTGCTGCTCGACTTCCTCGCCGAACGCTTCGCGCGCGAGGAAGCGGCGCTCGACGACCTGCTGAACGCGTGCCGCTGAAGGTTGCCGCCCAGCCATATCGGGGTCGGAGTTCAATGACAGGCGTCGCGCGGCCGCAACCCGCCGCCCGCCCGGCGCAGCGCGAAAAGCTATAATGGAAGGCTTTCCCGACGGTTTTTCATGCTCGATGCGTGCAACCTGCGCGCAGCGCACGGCCGTCCCGATTCACCCTTGACGACGCCCCCAGGTCAACCACTGCGAACGGCGAATCCCCATGACCAAGAAAGTTTACGTAAAGACCTTCGGCTGCCAGATGAACGAGTACGACTCGGACAAGATGGTGGACGTGCTCAATGCGGCCGAAGGCCTCGAAAAGACCGATACCCCGGAAGACGCGGACATCATCCTGTTCAACACGTGCTCGGTGCGTGAGAAGGCGCAGGAAAAGGTGTTCTCCGACCTCGGCCGCGTGCGCGAGCTGAAAGAAGCGAAGCCGGGCCTGCTGATCGGCGTCGGCGGCTGCGTCGCCAGCCAGGAAGGCGCGTCGATCGTGTCGCGCGCGCCGTACGTCGACCTCGTGTTCGGCCCGCAGACGTTGCACCGCCTGCCGCAGATGATCGACGCGCGCCGCCAAAGCGGCCGCGCGCAGGTCGACATCACGTTCCCCGAGATCGAGAAGTTCGACCACCTGCCGCCCGCGCGCGTCGAGGGGCCGAGCGCGTTCGTGTCGATCATGGAAGGCTGCTCGAAGTACTGCAGCTACTGCGTCGTGCCGTACACGCGCGGCGACGAAGTGTCGCGTCCGCTCGACGACGTGCTGACCGAAGTGGCCGGCCTCGCCGACCAGGGCGTGCGCGAAGTCACGCTGCTCGGCCAGAACGTGAACGCGTATCGCGGCGCGCTGACGGCCGGTTCGACCGAGATCGCCGATTTCGCGACGCTGATCGAATACGTCGCCGACATCCCCGGCATCGAGCGGATCCGCTACACGACGTCGCATCCGAAGGAATTCACGCAACGCCTGATCGACACCTATGCGAAGGTGCCGAAGCTCGTGAGCCACCTGCACCTGCCGGTCCAGCACGGCTCCGACCGCATCCTGATGGCGATGAAGCGCGGCTACACCGTGCTCGAATACAAGTCGGTGATCCGCAAGCTGCGCGCGATCCGCCCGGACCTGTCGCTGTCGACCGACATGATCGTCGGCTTCCCCGGCGAGACCGAGGAAGATTTCGACAAGATGATGGCGCTCGTGCACGAGATGAGCTACGACACCAGCTTCTCGTTCATCTACAGCCCGCGCCCCGGCACGCCGGCCGCGAACCTGCACGACGACACGCCGCGCGAGGTCAAGCTCAAACGCCTGCAACATCTGCAGGCGACCATCGAGGAAAACGTCGCGCGCATCAGCCAGTCGATGGTCGGGAAGGTCGAGCGGATCCTCGTCGAGGGCCCGTCGCGCAAGGACCCGAACGAACTGTCGGGCCGCACCGAGAACAACCGGGTCGTGAACTTCCCGGCGCCGCTCGCGTCGCACCCGCGCCTGATCGGCCAGATGATCGACGTGAAGATCAACCATGCGTACCCGCACTCGCTGCGCGGCGAGCTCCTGCTCGTGAGCGACGACGCGAGCACGGCCACCCACTGACCCGACCGACTGACGCTCAACAGGAGCCCGACGCTACTTTGAAGACCGTCCAAGCACTGGAATTCACCGCGCCGCGCGACGACAACGCGCGCCTCGCCAATCTCTGCGGCCCGCTCGACGAGAACCTGCGGCAGATCGAACAGGCGCTCGACGTCACGCTCGCGCGGCGCGGCCACCGGATCACGATCCGCGGGCGCGGCGCGAAGCTCGCGCTCGCGGCGCTCGAGAACTTCTACAACCGCGCGCGCGATCCGCTGTCGGTCGACGATATCCAGCTCGCGCTGGTCGAAGTGCGCCACACGTCCGGCAACGGCCGCCAGGACACGGTCGACGTGCGCTTTCGCGGCGACCCCGACCATCCGTTCGACGAGCCGGTCGTGCAAATCGACGCGGACATGCCGGACGAAGAGCCCGCGCCGAAGCTCTATACGCGGCGCGCCGACCTGCGCGGTCGCACGCCTGCGCAGCGCGAATACCTGAAGCAGATCCTGTCGCACGACGTGACGTTCGGCATCGGGCCGGCCGGCACCGGCAAGACCTACCTCGCGGTCGCATGCGCGGTCGACGCACTGGAGCGCGACCAGGTCAAGCGGATCGTGCTGACGCGCCCGGCCGTCGAGGCCGGCGAGCGGCTTGGCTTCCTGCCGGGCGATCTCGCGCAGAAGGTCGACCCGTACCTGCGGCCGCTGTACGACGCGCTGTACGACCTGCTCGGCTTCGACAAGACCGCGAAGATGTTCGAGCGCCAGATGATCGAGATCGCGCCGCTCGCCTATATGCGCGGCCGCACGCTGAACCACGCGTTCATCATCCTCGACGAGGCGCAGAACACGACGCCCGAGCAGATGAAGATGTTCCTCACGCGGATCGGCTTCGGCTCGAAGGCCGTCGTCACCGGCGACACGAGCCAGGTCGACCTGCCGCGCGGGCACAAGAGCGGCCTCGTCGAGGCGCAGCAGGTGCTCGGCGGCGTGCGCGGCATCGCGCTCACGCGCTTCACGAGCGCGGACGTCGTGCGCCATCCGCTCGTCGCGCGCATCGTCGAGGCGTACGACGAGTTCCACGTGCAGCATCAGGACGGCTGAACGGCGGCGCCCGCGCGCTGCCCCGGCCTGCCGGCCCGGCCCGCCCGACGGCGCGCCGGGCTTTTTTTCACCCGCGTGCGGCCGTTTCGAATTCGGGAGCGATCGGCCGTTTGGTGTATCCTCAACGCGTTCCAATCGCCGCACCCGTCATGAAATCTTCCCGTTCCCGCAAGTCCGGGCGCGACCAGTCCGCCGCGCCCGATTTCCCCCGTCTCTCGCTGTTCGATGCGAAGGGCAAGGCCCGGACCGTCAGCGCGCAAGGGCTTCGAATCGACTTCCCCGACGGCCGCAGCCTGATGTTCGACCTGTCCGGCAGTTCGGGCGAGGCGGCCGTTGCGATCGTCGCGCAGCACCACGATCCGGCGATGCGCGCGAAGCTCGCGCTGCAGCCCGAGCACTACGACAGCGTGACGCTGCACGTGGGTGCCGAACCCGCGCCGCGCGACGAGGAAATCGCGGAAATGGCGAACGAGGTGCGTGAGCTGGAGTTCGACCTGTCCGTGCAGTACGGTGACGAAATCACCGGCGACATCCGCAAGACGCTTCCCAAGCGCAAGCTGATCGCCGAATGGATCGAGCCGGCGCTGTTCGCGAGCGCGCAGCTCACCGTGCGCTTCGTCGGCGAGGAAGAAGGCCGCACGCTGAACGCCGGCTACCGCCAGAAGGACTACCCGACCAACGTGCTGACCTTCGCGTACGACCCGGCGCCCGACGGCACCGTGATCGGCGACCTCGTGCTGTGCTGCCCGGTGGTCGAGAAGGAAGCGCACGACCAGGGCAAGCCGCTCGCTGCCCACTACGCGCACCTGCTGGTGCACGGCGCGCTGCACGCGCAGGGCTACGATCACGAGACGAGCGACGAGGACGCCGCCGAAATGGAAGCGCTCGAAGTCGACATCCTCGCGAAACTGGGCTTTCCGAACCCGTACCAGTAAAGCCGTCCGCACCATGCACCACGCCGCGATGCTGCCGCCCGCCTACCCGCCGTCGATCGGCGACGGACGGCTGCTGACGGAAGACGAGCTCGCCGCGTCGCTCGCGCACACGATGCGCGACTGGGATGGCCGGCAGGATCTCTGGCTGTTCGGCTATGGCTCGCTGATCTGGAACCCCGGGCTGCCGACCCTCTCCGCCGTGCGCGGCAAGGTGCACGGCTATCATCGTGGGCTTTACCTGTGGTCGCGCGTGAACCGTGGCACGCCCGAACGTCCGGGCCTCGTGCTCGCGCTCGATCGCGGCGGCTCGTGCTCGGGCATCGCATTCCGGCTCGCGGGCCCGACCGCGCAGCCGCATCTCGAGACGTTGTGGAAACGCGAAATGCCGATGGGGTCATACCGGCCCGCGTGGCTGCCGTGCTCGCTCGAAACCGGCGAACGCGTGCGCGCACTCGCATTCGTGATGCGCCGCGACGTGCCCACTTACACCGGCAAGCTTTCCGACGCCGTCGTCAAGGAAGTGTTCAGCTGCGCGGCCGGCCGCTACGGCACGACGCTCGACTATGTGAGCCGCACCGTGGACGCGTTGCGCGCGAGCGGCATCCCCGATCGCGCGCTGGAAGGGCTGCTCGCGCGATGCCGATGAGGCTCGACAGGCGGGCCGCACCGCCCGTGCACGCGAAGGAGGCACCGCGCCCATGAAACCGTCACGCAAATCGAGCACGAAGCTGGCCGCACTGCTCGTCGCTGCCAGCGTCGCGCTGTCCGGCTGCGGCATCCTCGGCTGCGGCGGCGCCGCGACCAACGGCGCGGCTGCCGGCGGCTGCTCTGCCGGCATGCGCTTCTGAGGGCCAGAACGTCGGCTCGGCTAGTCGCGCTCGCGACGAAATGCCGCCGACACCGACAGGCCGGCCGGTCGCCCCCGCTTTTTTGCCATCGCTGCCCCGCCGCCCCTTTCTGAGATAGGATGGAGACGAAGGACGGCGCCGCGCCCGATGCGGCTGTTCCCGAGCGGGGCTTGCGCGCGCCGCATGCCCCTGGCCGGACGGCCGGTGCGACACGGCCGCGCCATGTCCTTGGTGTATCCTTGCCTACTCCGTGACCGCGCGCTCCGGCATGACCCGGGCGCACCACCATGAACGATTCGTATCCCAGTCGTAAGCTCACCGACAAACCGCAAGAAAAGCGCTCGCTGCTCGAGCGCCTGACCGACTTCATCTCGCCCGAGCCCGAGTCCCGGACCGAGTTGCTGGAAATTCTCCAGGACGCCCACGAACGCAACCTGATCGACGCCGATTCGCTGTCGATGATCGAAGGCGTGTTCCAGGTGTCCGACCTGTGCGCACGCGACATCATGGTGCCGCGCGCGCAGATGGACGCGATCAACATCGCCGACAAGCCCGAAGACTTCATCCCGTTCGTCCTCGAGAAGGCGCACTCGCGCTACCCCGTGTTCGAGGAGAACCGCGACAACGTGATCGGCGTGCTGCTCGCGAAGGACCTGCTGCGCTTCTATGCCGAAGATGAATTCGACGTGCGCGGGATGCTGCGCCCCGCCGTGTTCATTCCCGAATCGAAACGCCTGAACGTGCTGCTGCACGACTTCCGCGTGAACCGCAACCACCTCGCGATCGTCGTCGACGAATACGGCGGCGTCGCTGGCCTCATCACGATCGAGGACGTGCTCGAACAGATCGTCGGCGACATCGAGGACGAATACGACTTCGACGAGGAAGCCGGCAACATCATCTCGGGGCCGGACGGCCGCTACCGCGTGCGCGCGCTCACCGAGATCCAACAGTTCAACGAGACGTTCGGCACCGACTTCTCCGACGACGAGGTCGACACGATCGGCGGGCTCATCACCCATCACTTCGGCCGCGTGCCGCACCGCGGCGAGAAGCTGCAGCTCGGCAACCTCGTGTTCGAGATCCAGCGCGGCGATGCGCGCCAGGTCCACGTGCTGCTGGTGCGCCGCAACCCGCTCGCGAGCCGCCGCGCCGAAACCTCGCACGAGGACTGACCGTCTCGCGCCGGCCGCGTCTCCTTCAACCGCTCGCCCTCTTTCGCTTCACATGGACGATCCGATCCCGTCCCGCCCGGCTGGCGGCCTTTTCGCGCCGGCCCCCGGCCGCACGCTGCCGCGCTGGCACTATCCGGCCGCACTGCTCGCCGGCGCGGCCAATACACTCAGCTTCGCACCGACCCCGCACGGCGGCTGGCTGCAGCTCGCCGTATTCGTCTGGTTTTTCGCGCAGCTGACGCGCACGTCGAGCTGGCGCGGCGCCGCGCTCACCGGTGGCGCGTTCGGCTTCGGCAACTTCATCAGCGGCATCTGGTGGCTGTACATCAGCATGCACGTGTACGGCGAGATGGCCGCGCCGCTCGCGGGCGGCGCGCTGGTGCTGTTCTCGCTCTACCTGTCGCTGTACCCGACGTTCTCGGCGGGGCTCTGGTCGTTCTGCGCGGGCCATGCGTGGCACCGCCGCGCACCCGATCCGCGGCCGTTCTCGCCGAGCTGGCACGGTGCGTTCGCCTTCGCGAGCGCATGGGCGCTCGGCGAATGGCTGCGCGGCACCGTGTTTACCGGCTTTCCGTGGCTCGCGAGCGGCTATCCGCAGGTCGACGGCCCGTTCGCGGGCTTCGCGCCGGTCGTCGGCGTATACGGGGTCGCCTGGGTGCTCGCGCTGTTCGCCGCGCTGGTCGTGCAGGCGCTCGTCGCCGCGCGCCGGTCGCCCGAATTCGAATCGGAATCCGGCGGCGCCGGCAACGCGCGCGTGCGCGTCGTCGCGCCGGCCGGCATCGCGGTCGCGCTCGTCGCGGCCGGCATCGGGCTGTCGCAGGCCACGTGGACCGTGCCCGCGAACGCGCCGCTCACGGTGCGGCTGCTGCAGGGCAACGTGAAACAGGACATCAAGTTCGAGCAGGAAGGCATCGACGCGGCAATCAAGATGTATACGCAGATGATCGTCGAGAAGCCCGCCGACCTGATCGTCACGCCGGAGACCGCGATCGCGGTGATGATCCAGGAGCTGCCCGAGCCATTCGCCGTCGCGGTCCGCAAGTTCAGCGACACGACGGGCTCGGCCGTGCTGTTCGGCGCGGTCGGCGCGTCGGTGACGCCGGACGGTCGTTACGTCGACTACACGAACAGCCTGTACGGCGTGACGCCGCATTCGCGCGACATCTATCACTACGACAAGCACCATCTCGTGCCCTTCGGCGAATTCATCCCGTGGGGCTTCCGGTGGTTCGTCGACCTGATGAAGATGCCGCTCGGCGACTTCGCGCGCGGCGCGCCGGTGCAGAAGCCGTTCCTCGTGCACAACCAGCCGGTGATGGCCGACATCTGCTACGAGGACTTGTTCGGCGAGGAAATCGCCGCGACGATCCGCGACAACCCGCAGCCGCCCGGCGTGCTCGTCAACGTGACGAACCTCGCGTGGTTCGGCGACACAATCGCGCTCGACCAGCATCTGCAGATCGCGCGGATGCGCGCGCTCGAAACGGGCCGGCCGATGCTGCGCTCGACCAACACGGGGATGACGGCCGCGATCGACGCGCACGGCCGCGTGCTCGGCCAGCTCAAGCCGTTCACCATCGGCTCGCTCGACGTGCGCATCGAAGGCACGAGCGGCTTCACGCCTTACGTGACGAGCGGCAACAACATCGTGCTCGCGGTGTCGCTGGTGCTGCTCGCGTTCGGCTTCACGTTCGGACCGGGCCTGCGCCGCCGCAACGGCGCGAAGGCCCGCGACGACCGGAACGCCTGACGCATCGGGCGGCCGTCGCACGCGGTGCGGCGGCCGCTCAGCCCCTACGCTTCGCGTCCGCGGCCAGGCCGCGGAGATCCCGCCCGAGTCTCTCCATCACCGGCGCCCAGGCGCCGAACGTCGGCTGCCGGTACAGCGTCGCGGTCGGATACCACGGGCTGTCGGTGCGCTCGAGCAGCCACGGCCAGTGCGGATTCACATCGAGCAACACCCAGGTGCGCGCACCGAGCGCGCCCGACAGGTGCGCGACCGACGTGCACACCGTGATCACCAGATCCAGCGCGCCGATGAACGCGGCCGTATCGTCGAAGTTCTTCAGTTCGGCGGTAAAGTCCTCGATCGCGAAACCGGCCGCGCGCGCCGCCGCGAGATCCGCGTCCGCACCCGGCTGCAGCGAGTGGAACGCGACGCCGTCGATGCCGCGAAACACATCGACGTAGCGCTCGAGCCCGACGCGCCGGAACGGATTGCGCTGGTGCCCCGCGCTGCCCGTCCACACGAGCCCGACCTTCAGCCGGCCGTCGCCCGCGAGCCGCGCCCGCCAGGCGTCGCGCGCGTGCGGGTCGGCATGCAGGTACGGCACCGACGCGCCGAGCGTCGACATCTCCATCCCGAGCATCAGCGGCAGGCCGATGAGCGGCACTTCATAGTCGAAGGCAGGCAGCGCGTCGACGCCGCCGCCCGCGCTGAACGCGTCCGCGTGTGCGCCGAGACTGCGCCGCATCAGCGTGCCCACCTGCGGAAACGTGTTCCACGCGAGCCGGCCGCCCTCGCGGTGCACGCGCTCGGCGAGCGGCGCGACGAAGCGCGCGAACTGCAGCACGTCGCCGAGCCCCTGCTCGCCCCAGACGAGCAGCGTCTTGCCCGCGAGCGGCTCGCCCTGCCAGCGCGGGCCGGGCAGCACCGGCCGCTGGCCGCGCAGCTCGCCGGCGCCGTCCCAGCGTGCTTCATGGCCGCGCCAGCCCGCCGCGTAATTGCCGCGCACGAGCTGGATGATCGCGAGGTTGAAACGGAACGACGCGTCGTCGGGCGCCAGCTCGCACGCGCGCGCCGCGTAGCGCTCGGCGTCGTCCCAGCGCTGCGCCTCCTTCATCGCCATCGCGATGTTGTTCGACGCGAGCGCATTGTCCGGCGCGATCTCCGCCAGCCGTGCCGCGCAGGCGCGCGCGCCGTCGAGGTCGAGCGTCGCAAGCCGCGCAACGATCAGGTTGATCCACGCCTGCACGTCGTGCGGGTCCGCTTCCACGGCCGCGTCGAGCAGCGCGATTTCCTCGCGGCGGTCGCCGCCCGACAGCCGCAGCGCGATCGCCAGGTTGTTGCGCAGCGACGGCCAGCGTGGATCGAGCGCATAGGCGGCGCGGTACGGCGCGACGGCATCCGCGTGACGACCGAGCATCTGCAGCGCGTAGCCATGATTGAAATGGCCACCGGCGTCCGGATGAATGCGCACCGCGCACTCGGCCAGCGCGAGCGCGTCGGCCGTGCGCTGCCGCGCCACGAGCGTCACGGTGAGCTGCGAGAGCGCAGCCATGTCGACTGCGTGCAGGTGGCCGGCGGCGGCGAGCCAACATCCATATGCGTCGCGCTCGCCGCGCGCTTGCGCGTCGGCGGCCTGCCCGAGCAGCGCGAGCAGCGGCGGCATCAGTGGAATGAGGAGATCGTTCGAATCGTCCATGCGGTCCGGAGTGGAAAATCGGTCGCGCGGCAGGCGTCGCGCGCATCGCGATACGCGCATCTTAACGCCCGCGCAAAGCGGCGCGGCAGGCGGCGCAACGAGCGCATCGCGCCGCCGCACGCGCGCGCACCGCGCATACCGGCGAGCCGCGCACAGGCTGCGCACGGCTCGCCGGAACCCTGCCTGCGGCACCTTCGTCCGCGTTCCAGCCGCATCCGCCCGCCGATCCGGTAAAATTGCACGTTTCAGCACACTAACAAGCCGCGCCGCCGCGCGAGCCGACCCTCCGGGCCCCGCCCGGAGCGCCGCCCGCAACGGAGCGCCAGCGCCACGAAGGCTCTTCATGCTTACGTTTCAGCAAATCATCCTGACGCTGCAGTCCTACTGGGACAAGCAGGGTTGCGCCCTGCTCCAGCCCATCGACATGGAAGTCGGCGCGGGCACGTCGCACGTTCACACGTTCCTGCGCGCGGTCGGCCCCGAGCCGTGGCGCGCCGCCTACGTGCAGCCGTCGCGCCGCCCGAAGGACGGCCGCTACGGCGAGAACCCGAACCGCCTGCAGCATTACTACCAGTACCAGGTCGTGCTCAAGCCGGCGCCGGAAAACATCCTCGACCTGTACCTCGGCTCGCTGGAAGCGCTCGGCTTCGACCTGAAGCAGAACGACGTGCGCTTCGTCGAGGACGACTGGGAAAACCCGACGCTCGGCGCATGGGGTCTCGGCTGGGAAGTGTGGCTGAACGGGATGGAAGTCACGCAGTTCACGTATTTCCAGCAGGTCGGCGGCCTCGACTGCAAGCCGGTGCTCGGCGAGATCACCTACGGCCTCGAGCGCCTCGCGATGTACCTGCAGAAGGTCGAGAACGTGTACGACCTCGTGTGGACCGAGTGGGAAGAGCACGGCCCGAACGGCCCCGAGCTGCGCCGCCTGTCGTACGGCGACGTCTACCACCAGAACGAGGTCGAGCAGTCGACCTACAACTTCGAGCACGCGAACGTCGACCTGCTGTTCACGTTCTTCAACAGCTACGAGGCGGAAGCGAAGAAGATGATCGACGCGCAGCTCGCGCTGCCCGCGTACGAACTCGTGCTGAAGGCCGGCCACACGTTCAACCTGCTCGACGCGCGCGGCGCGATCTCGGTGACGGAACGTGCGGCATACATCGGCCGCATCCGCGCGCTGTCGCGTCTCGTCGCGCAGGCTTACTACGACTCGCGCGAGAAGCTCGGCTTCCCGATGCTCGGCAACCCGCCGGGCGTGCCGGGCCTCACCACCGACGCCCAGGACGCCGCGCAGCCGGCATGGGCGCCGCCGCTCAAGGTCGAACGCAAGATCGATCAGGACTGACGAGACGAGATTTATTCCAGACATGACGCACAATCATCCCGCCCCCCTCCTCGTCGAACTGCTGACCGAAGAGCTGCCGCCGAAGGCCCTCGCGCGCCTCGGCGACGCATTCGCCGAAGGTCTCGCGCAACGCCTCGCGGCGCGCGACCTCGTCGAAGGCGAACTCGTATTCGAACGCTACGCCACGCCGCGCCGCCTCGCGGTCGTCGTGCAGAACGTGCGCGCCGTCGCGCCTGAAAAGCAGGTCCGCGAAAAAGTCCTGCCCGTGTCGGTCGCGCTCGACGCCGAAGGCAAGCCGACCGCCCCGCTCGCGAAGAAGCTCGCGGCGCTCGGCCATCCGAACCTGTCGATCGCCGACCTCGAGCGCGCGCAGGACGGCAAGGCCGAAGCGTTCTTCGTCAACTACTCGGCCGCCGGCGTGACGCTCGCCGACGGGCTGCAGGCCGCGCTCGACGAAACGCTCGAGAAGCTGCCGATCCCGAAGGTCATGACCTACCAGCGCCCGGACGGCTCCGACGTGAAGTTCGTGCGCCCCGTGCATCGCCTGACCGTGCTGCACGACGATCGCATCGTGCCCGTCACCGCGTTCGGCGTCGACGCCGGCGACACGACGCTCGGCCACCGCTTCCTGTCCGACGGCCTCGTCGCGATCCAGCATGCGCGCGCGTATGCCGACACGCTGCGCGACAAGGGCCGCGTGATCGCGCACTTCGCAGATCGCCGCGAAACGATCCGCACGCAACTGAACGAACACGCCAACGGCGACACCGTCGTGATGCCCGAATCGCTGCTCGACGAAGTGACGTCGCTGGTCGAATGGCCGGTCGTCTACCCGTGCCGCTTCGAGGACGAATTCCTGCAGGTTCCGCAGGAATGCCTGATCCTCACGATGCAGACGAACCAGAAGTATTTCGCGCTCACCGACATCGCCGGCAAGCTGCGCTCGCGCTTCCTGATCGTGTCGAACATCGAGACGCAGACGCCGGGCGAGATCGTCGAAGGCAACGAGCGCGTCGTGCGCCCGCGCCTCGCCGACGCGAAGTTCTTCTTCGAGCAGGACAAGAAGAAGCCGCTCGCCGACCGCGTGCCGCTGCTCGCGAACGTCGTCTATCACAACAAGCTCGGTTCGGCGCTCGCGCGCGTCGAGCGCCTCGAAGCGCTGGCCGGCGAGATCGCACCCGCGATCGGCGCCGACGCCACGCACGCGAAGCGCGCCGCGCGCCTCGCGAAGGCCGACCTGCTGACCGACATGGTCGGCGAGTTCCCGGAACTGCAGGGCACGATGGGCACGTACTACGCGCGCCACGACGGCGAAGCCGACGACGTCGCGCTCGCGTGCGCCGAGCACTACCAGCCGCGCTTCTCCGGCGACGCACTGCCGACCACGCCCGTGTCCACCGCCGTCGCGCTGGCCGACAAGCTCGAGACGATCGTCGGCATCTGGGGCATCGGCCTCGCGCCGACCGGCGAGAAGGATCCGTTCGCGCTGCGCCGTCACGCGCTCGGCGTGCTGCGCCTGCTGGTCGAGAAGCAACTGCCGCTCGATCTCGTCTCGCTGCTGCGCACGGCCCACGCACGCTTCGAAGGCGTGCCGGGCGTCGCCGAATCGACCGATGCGATCTTCGCGTTCTTCATGGACCGCCTGCGCGGCCTGCTGCGCGAACGCGGCTACTCGGCCGGCGAAGTCGACGCGGTGCTGAGCCTGAACCCGACGCGCGTCGACGATCTCGTCGCGCGCCTCGATGCGGTGCGCGAATTCACGCGCCTCGCGGAAGCCGAAGCGCTCGCGGCCGCGAACAAGCGGATCTCGAACATCCTGAAGAAGTCGGAGGGCGGCGCGAACGGTGCGGTGCAGCCGTCGCTGCTCGTCGAGGCCGCCGAAAAGGCGCTGCACGAACAGCTCGCGGCCGTGACGCCGCGCGTGCAGTCGCAGCTCGAGGCGCGTGAGTACACGGGCGCGCTGTCGGCGCTCGCGGCGCTGCGCGCGCCGGTCGACACGTTCTTCAACGACGTGATGGTCAACGCCGAGGATCCCGCGCTGCGCGCGAACCGTCTCGCGCTGCTGTCCGCGCTGCATCAGCAGATGAACTGCGTCGCCGACATCTCGAAGCTCGCCGCATAAGGGCCGAACGATGCCGACCAGCCCCAACCGCAAGCTCGTCGTCCTCGACCGGGACGGCGTGATCAACGTCGATTCGGACGCGTTCATCAAGACGCCCGACGAGTGGATCGCGCTGCCCGGCAGCCTCGAGGCGATCGCACGACTCAACCACGCAGGCTATCGCGTGGTCGTCGCGACCAACCAGTCCGGCATCGGCCGCGGGCTGTTCGACATGGCCGCGCTCAACGCGATGCACCTGAAGATGCATCGCGCGGCGGCCGCCGTCGGCGCGCGCATCGACGCGGTGTTCTTCTGCCCGCACGTGGCCGAAGACCACTGCGACTGCCGCAAGCCCAAGCCCGGCATGATGCAGATGATCGCGGAGCGCTTCGAGGTCGACCCCGGTCACACGCCGGCCGTCGGCGATTCCCTGCGCGACCTGCAGGCCGGCGTCGCGGTCGGCTTCAAGCCGCACCTCGTGCTGACCGGCAAGGGCAAGAAGACGCTCGCCGCGGGAAATCTGCCGGACGGCACGAAGGTCCACGATGACCTGCGTGCATTCGCGCTCGACTTCCTTTCACACGAACACGAGTGATGCGGCTGCCGCGCGCATCCTCCCTACTGTCAGACCCACGCCGATGCGCTTCGTCCGCTCCCTGCTGCTGCTGATCTACTTCATCGTGTACACGGTGCCTTACGCCACCGCGTGCTTCATCGCGTTCCCGTTCATGCGTCCCGACGCGCGCTACTGGATGGCGGCCGGCTGGTGCAAATCGACGCTGTGGGTCGTGCGCTGGCTGAACGGCATCCGCTACCGGATCGAAGGGATGGAAAACCTGCCCGACGGCCCGGCCGTGCTGCTGTCGAAGCACCAGTCCGCGTGGGAGACGCTCGCGTTTCCGGCGCTGATGCCGAAGCCGCTCTGCTATGTGTTCAAGCGCGAACTGCTGTACGTGCCGTTCTTCGGCTGGGCGCTCGGGCTGCTGCACATGGTCAACATCAACCGCAAGGAAGGCAAGAACGCGTTCGCGTCGGTGATCCGCCAGGGCAAGAAGCGCCTGACGGAAGGCGCGTGGATGATCATGTTTCCGGAAGGCACGCGCACGCCGGTCGGCAAGCAGGGCAAGTACAAGACGGGCGGCGCGCGCTTCGCGATCGAAACCGGCACGCCGGTCGTGCCGATCGCGCACAATGCAGGTCGCGTGTGGCCGCGCAATTCGTTCACGAAATTCCCGGGCGTCGTCACCGTGTCGATCGGCAAGCCGATTCCCGTCGAAGGCAAGACGCCCGACGTATTGAACTCGGAGGTCGAAGCATGGATCGAAGCGGAAATGCGCCGCATCGATCCCGATGCCTATCGCCAGCCGGGCAATGCCGGCACGCGCGATGCCGCGCGCGTCTGAATCACCCGGATTGCAGCCGTTGCGAACGACGAAAAGAAGCGAACTGATGAAAAAGCGTCCGCGGCCACGGCCTGCCGTCGTGGCCCTCGATCATCGCCAGATGGACCTGCCGCTCTTCGACGGGCCGGCGGCATCGCCGGCACCGTCGGCACCCGCCGCACCACCCTCGTCGCCTGAAGCGGCTGCGGCTCCTGCCGTGCCCACGGCGCCGCTCGATCCGGGCCCCGCGCGCGATCGCTCCCGCGTCCGCACATTCGCACTCGACAGCCGTGTGCTCGAATATCGGCTGAAGCGCTCCGCGCGCCGCACGATCGGCTTCACGATCGACGGCAGCGGGCTGTCGATCACCGCGCCGCGCTGGGTCACGCTCACCGACATCGAAGCCGCCATCGCCGAGAAGCAGCGCTGGATCTTCGCGAAGCTCGCGGAGTGGAAAACCCGCACCGAGCAGCGCGCGCTGCCGCAGATCGACTGGCGCGACGGCGCGCAACTCCCGTATCTCGGCAAGACGATCACGATCGCGCTCGGCGCCGGCGCGGCCGCATTCGATGCCGAAGCGCAGCGGCTGTCGCTGCCGCTGCCCGCACAAGCCGACATGCAGCAGATCAAGGATCGCGTGCAGGGCTGGCTGCAGGGCGAAGCGAAGCGAATCTTCGGCGAGCGCCTCGTCGTCTATGCGGAAAAGCTCGGCGTCACGTATTCGATGTACGCGCTGTCGTCGGCCGCGACGCGCTGGGGCAGTTGCTCGAGCGACGGCAAGATCCGGCTGAACTGGCGGCTGATCCACTTCCCGATGTCGATCATCGACTACGTCGTCGCGCACGAGCTGTCGCACCTGCGCGAAATGAACCACAGCCCGGCCTTCTGGCACACCGTCGAATCGATCTTCCCGGAATTTCGCGAAGCGCGGCACACGCTCAAGCATCACCCGCCCGAGCTGCTGCCGTCGCTGTAACGCGATCGGTCGCACCAAAATACGAACGGGCGATGCGGATCCCTCCGCATCGCCCGTTTTCCTTGCCCGCGACGCCCATCGTGCGTCGCGCGCCGCTCATCCCGCGCTCAGTGCGCCTTCTTCTGGATGAACTCGATCTTGTAGCCGTCCGGATCCTCGACGAATGCGATCACGGTCGTGCCGTGCTTCATCGGGCCCGCTTCGCGAGTCACCTTGCCGCCTTGCGCCTTGATCTTGTCGCAGGCCGCGTACGCATCGTCGACTTCCACCGCCAGATGGCCGAAGCCGTTGCCGAGATCGTAGGACGGCGTGTCCCAGTTATGGGTCAACTCGATCACGGTGCCCGTGCTTTCCGCTTCATAGCCGACGAACGCGAGCGTGAACTTGCCTTCCGGATAATCCTCGCGACGCAGCAGCTTCATGCCGAGCAATTCGGTGTAAAACTTGATCGAGCGGTCGAGATCGCCGACTCGCAGCATCGTATGCAGCAAACGCATGTGTTGTACTCCTGTGGGGACTTTCCAGAAGCGGAAATTCTACCGGAGTCAGGTGAATCCCGCCGGCGGCGCCCCGTGCGCCGTCGGCCGATACCGGGCTTCTGGACGGCGAGCCCGATGCCCGCGCGGCGGCAGTGATCGCCGTATCCGACGGCCCCCCGGCAAGTCCACTGATCGGGTAACATCCTCTCACCTCGCACCAAAAGCGGGCATGCCGTCCGCCGCTTGAACGCCACCACCACCTCATTCAGCCACACAGCCCGCCGTGCCAAACCGCCAAATCGAGCGCGCCGGACGCGACATCCGTCCGCCGCTGCCCATGCCTGTGCCCCCTTCCCGCCGCATCGGCGAGGTCCGCCGATGACCGCGCTCGCCGGCACGCACGCGCGCCGCGCGCTCGACACGCGCGCCATCGGTGTGATGCTGCTGCTGTGCGCGATCTGGGGCTTCCAGCAGGTCGCGATCAAGAGCACGAACGCCGCGATCCCGCCGATGTTCCAGGCCGGGCTGCGCTCGGTGATCGCCGCGCTCCTGCTGTGGGGCTGGGCCCGCTCGCGCGGCACGCCGCTGTTCCGCGCGGACGGCACGCTCGGCGCGGGCATCGCGGCCGGTGCGCTGTTCGCCGGCGAGTTCGTCTGCGTTTTTCTGGGGCTGACGCTGACGAGCGCGTCGCACATGGCGATCTTCCTTTACACGGCACCGTGCTTCACGGCACTCGGCCTGCACCTGTTCGCGCCGGGCGAGCGGCTGCAGCGCGTCCAGTGGGCCGGCGTCGGCCTCGCGTTCGCCGGCATCGCGCTCGCGTTCGCGGACGGCTTCCTCAAGCCGCGCACGCCTGGCGCATCGGTGCTGGCAGGGCTGGCCGGTGACGCGCTCGGCATCCTCGGCGGCGCGATGTGGGCCGCCACGACGGTCGTCGTGCGCTCGACGTCGCTCGCGCGGACCAGCGCGAGCAAGACGCTGTTCTACCAGCTCGCTGTGTCGGCCGTCGTGCTGATCGCGCTCGCCGCGCTGCTCGGCCAGACGTCGTTCGCTCAGGTCACACCGATCGCGCTCGCAAGCCTCGCGTACCAGTCGGTGATCGTCGCGTTCGTCAGCTACCTGTCGTGGTTCTGGCTGCTGACGCGCTACAGCGCGTCGCGGCTGTCGGTGTTCACGTTCCTGTCGCCATTGTTCGGTGTCGCGTTCGGTGTGCTGCTGCTCGGCGAGTCGGTCGGCTGGCGCTTCATGTCCGCGGCCGCGCTGGTGCTGATCGGGATCGCGCTCGTCAACGCGCCGCCGCGCCGGCGCGCGTAACGCCGCCCGGCCGCGGTCCGGCCGCGACGAGAGCGGCGCGGAAAAACAAAAAGGCTGCCCGTCAGGGCAGCCTCATGAATCTCGAGCCGGCGGGCACCACGCGCGTTGCCCGCGTGGTCCTGCTACTCCGCGGCCTTGCGCACCTTCGCAAGCGCCTGCGCGACGCCGACATATTCGGCCACGCTCACATCCTCCGCGCGTCGCGCGAGGTCGAAGCCGAGCCCGTCGAAATCGATCGTCTCGCGGTAGTCGCCGAGCGTGTTGCGCAGCATCTTCCGACGCTGCGAGAACGCAGCCGTGACCACTTCGCCGAGCAGCACGGGATCGACGTCCGGCAGTTCGTGCGGCTCGTACGGAATCATCCGGACGATCGCCGAATCGACCTTCGGCGGCGGCTGGAACGACTCCGGCGGCACGTCGAGCATCTTGTCCATCACATAGCGGTACTGCAGCATCACCGACAGCCGCGAGAACGCCTTCGTGCCCGGCTCCGCGACCATCCGTTCGACGACCTCGTTCTGCAGCATGAAATGCTGGTCGATGACCACGCCGGCGAACGTCATCAGGTGAAACAGCAGCGGGCTGGAAATGTTGTACGGCAGGTTGCCGACGATCCGCAGCGACGGCTTGTCGCCGGGTGCCGCGAGCGAGCCGAAGTCGAACGCGAGCGCATCGCCCGCGTGCAGCTCCAGCAGCGCACCGAAGCGCTGCTGCAGGCGACCGATCAGGTCGCGGTCGAGCTCGACCGCATGCAGCGGCGACTCGGGCGTCGCGAGACGCGCGATCAGCGGCTCGGTCAGCGCACCGAGGCCGGGGCCGATCTCGACCATCCGCTGGCCGCGCGCGGGACCGATCGTCGCGACGATCGAGTCGATCACGCCGTGATCGACGAGGAAGTTCTGCCCGAAGCGCTTGCGCGCGAAGTGGCCTTGGTGCTGTCTGCTGTTCGACATCGACTGAGAAAAACGAAAAATACGACGAATGAATTCAGGCCTGGGGCCGCGCGCGTCAGGCCGCGCGGCGATGGCGCGCCATCGTGACGGCCGTGTCGAGCGCGGCGACCATGCTGCCCGGATCCGCGCGGCCCGTGCCGGCCAGATCCAGCGCGGTGCCGTGATCGACCGACGTGCGGATGATCGGCAGCCCGAGCGTGACGTTGATGCCCTCGCCGAAGGTCGCATACTTCAGCACGGGCAAGCCCTGATCGTGGAACATCGCGAGCACGCAATCGGCATCCTCGAGATGGCGCGGCTGGAACAGCGTGTCGGCCGGATACGGGCCGCGCGCGTCGATGCCTTGCACTTGCGCGCGCGCGAGCGCCGGCGAGATCACGTCGATCTCCTCGCGCCCGAGATAGCCGTTCTCGCCCGCGTGCGGGTTCAGCCCCGTCACAAGGATGCGCGGCGCCGCGAGACCGAAGTCACGCCGCAGGTCGCGATCGATGATCGCCAGCGTCTCGACGAGCCCGTCGATCGTCAGCGCGGCCGACACGTCCTTCAGCGGCAGGTGCGTGGTCGCGAGCGCGACGCGCAGCGGCCGCTCGCCCGTGCCTGCCAGCATCATCACGACGCGTGGCGTGTGCGTGCGTTCCGCAAGGTATTCGGTATGGCCGGTGAACGGCACGCCGGCATCGTTGATCGTGCTCTTCTGCAGCGGCGCGGTGACGATCGCGTCGAACCGGCCCGCCATCGCGCCGTCGATCGCGGCATCGAGCAGCGCGAGCACGTAGCGGCCGTTGGCTGCATCGAGCTTGCCGGCCTGCGCGGGCACGGCGAGCGGATGATGCTCGACCGACACCGCACCGCGGCCGGCGAGCAGCGCACGGTCGGCATCGACCGCCGCCGCGCGCGCGTCGAGCAGCGCGGCGTCGCCGAGCACGGTGAAATGCGCGCCCGGCCAGCGCCGCGCGGCATCCTGCAACGCCTGCACGGTCAGCTCCGGGCCGACACCCGCGGGTTCGCCGGTCGTGATCGCGATCTGCAGCGCGGATGCCGTCATGTGAAGCTCGCTCAGTTCGCCGGTCCGACGCCACCGATCTTGTACTGCACGTACGACGAATCGCGCAGTTCGCGCAGCCAGTCGGCGTACGCCTGCTCGGCCTTGCGCTGGCCGATCGCCTGGCGCGCGATATCCATCTGCTGCTGCACCGAGCCTTCCGCCTCGCGGCGCTCGATCACCTGGATCAGGTGGTAGCCGTATTCGGTACGAATCGGCTGGCTGATCTGGCCGTCCTGCAGATTGTTCATCGCGCGCTCGAATTCCGGCACGGTCTCGCCCGGGCTGATCCAGCCGAGATCGCCGCCTTGCGACGCCGAACCGTCCTGCGAGTAAGTGCGTGCAAACTTCGCGAAATCGCCGCCCGCCTCGACCTGGCGGCGGATGTCCTGCAGCTGCTGGCGCGCCTGGCCTTCCGACTTGCCTTCGCCGACCCGCAACAGGATGTGGCGCACGTGCGTCTGGACGATCTTCGGTGCCGCGGCGGTCGCGCCCTGGCTCTGGCGGCGGTCGACGAGACGCACGATCTCGAAGCCGTCCGGCACGCGGATCAGCGTCGGGTTGACCTGGCCCGGGCGCAGCTTCGATGCGGCTTCGACGACGTCGGCCGGCAGCGCGCCCGGCGCCTTGAAGCCGAGGTCGCCGCCCTTCTTCGCGTCATTCGCTTCCGAATTGTTCTTCGCGAGCTTCTCGAAATCGGCGCCCGACACGGCCTGCTGCAGCAGCGCCTCAGCCTTCTTCTGTGCGACTTCGATGTCGGCCTGCGGCGCGTTGGTCGGTGCCTTGATGAAGATGTGCTGGAAGCGCAGGTCCTGCTGCTGCGATGCGTTCGGCCCGCGCTGGCTCGCGATGTAGTTCGCGACCTCGGCGTCCGACACGGTGATCTTGCCGTCGACCTCGCGCTCGCGCAGCTTCGACAGCATCAGCTCGGTGCGGGCGTCGCTCGTGAACACGCTCCAGGGCACGCCTTGCGCGACGATCCGCGCGCGGTACTGCTCGAGCGTCATCCCGTTCGCCTGCGCGAGGCGCTGCAGCGTGGACTGCACGGTCGCGTCGTCGATGCGGATCCCGTCGTCCTTGGCTTTCTGCACCTGGATGCGTTCGAGCACCATCTGGTTCAGCACCTGCGCGCGCAGCTGGTCGGCCGGCGGCACGGGCGCGTTCTGCTGCTGCAGCCGGCGCGAGATCAGGCCGACGCGCTGGTCGAGTTCGCGGCCCGTGATCACGTCGTTGTTGACGACCGCGACGACTTCGTCGGCGAGCTGCGCACCTTGCGAACCGAGCGCCTGCGCCGCGGCCGGCGCGGCGGCGAGCAGCGCGGCGGACGCGGCGAGGCTGGACACGACTGCCGCGAAACGAAGGGTTTTCTTCATTGCCACTGATACTCCATTGAAATCGTGCTGACTGGTGCAGACAAGCCGGCGTTACTCGTAGTTGCTGAAGCGGGACATCGGCGGCGGCGTGGACGGCAGGGGCGTGTAGCCCGGCACCCCGGCGCGGAATGCGGCCACGAGACCGTTGTCGACGCTCGACAGCCCCTTCAACGTCAGCTGCATCATGACTCGCGTCGACGAATTCTGCTGCCCCGATGTGTTCACGCCGTTCGCGTACCGCTGGACACCGACCCCGAGCGCCCAACAATCCGCGTCGTATTGTAAGCCGAGCAGACCGTCGACGATCCGGTCGGCGGCCAGGTCGTAGTTGAAGCGGCCGATCGCATACAGGCGTCGCGTGAGCGGCCATTGCGCGGACACCAGGAACTGGTTGATCGGCTGGTTGTCGAGCGTCGTGTTCGCACGCGTATAGCGGTAGCCGACGTTGATCACGCGGCGCTCGCCCGGGCTGAAACCGAAACCGACGCTCGACTTCACGAGCTGGTTGTTGTTCTGGTTGTACTGGAACGCCGTCTCCGACATGAAGCCGGAGCCGAGTTTCAGCGCGGCGCCGACGATCAAGTCCGAGTGGCGCGCCAGCACGGCGCTCTGGCCGGAGTTCAGCGTGACGCGCTGGTCGGCGAAATAGTACTGCTGCGCGACCACGAAGCGCGCGCGTTCGTCACCGGTGCGCGGATCGATGAAGCGCGACGTCAGGCCGGCCGTGATCCGGTTCGCATCCGCGATCCGGTCGTTGCCGACGAACGTGTTCGGCTGGTAGATCTCCGCGAGGCCGAAGTCCGATTCCGCCGTGTCGAACAGCGGCGCGTTCGACTGGTCGCGATACGGCGTGTACACGTAGTACAGGCGCGGCTCGAGGGTCTGGATGAAGTCCTGGCCGAACAGGCGCACCGAGCGGTCGAAGATCAGGCCCGTGTCGAAGCTCACGGTCGGGATCGACTCGGTGAAGCGCTTCGGGCTATTCGGCGTGCTCGACGACAGGTAGTTCAGGTCGTACGACGCGAAGTGATACTGGACCTTCGGCACGACGAAGTAGCCGGGGCCGTACACGCCGTACGCGATGTACGGGTTGAAGACGATCCGGTCGCCTTCGGTCGCATCGGCGGTCGTGATGCGGAACCGCGAATAGTCGGCTTCCGCGCCGAAGTCGAAGCCGCCGACGTTGTACTTCGTGTACTTCACGTTCAACTGCGGTTCGCGGCTGTACGGCGCGATCGACGGCGGCAGCGTCTGCCAGTGCTGGTAGCGCGCGAGCACCGACCAAGGGCCGTTGTTGTACGTGAGCCCGGCTTCCTGCTGGTACAGCGTCTGCGTCCCGTTGATGAACTGGTTCATCGACCCAAGGTCTTCGGGATACGTGTTGTCCGAGACCTTGTTGAAGTAGACGTAGCCGCCGAAACCGCCGCCGAAGTTCTGCTGGTGCTGCCAGTAGATCGCGTAGCGGTCGCGGTGAGCGAGCCGGTCATCCGGCAGGTAATTGGCCGTAAACGTGCCCGAATACGTCGGCGACAGATAGCGGAACGTCGCTTCGGTCTGCACGCCGCGCCGCGAGATGATGCGCGGCGTGATCGTCAGGTCGCGGTTCGGCGCGATGTTGAAGTAGTACGGCAGCGTCAGCTCGAACCCGTTGTTCGAGTTCATCGAGAACGTCGGCGGCAAGAGGCCGCTGCGCCGCTCGCCCGACAGCGGGAACGTCATCCACGGGCTCGCGAAAATCGGCACGCCCTGGAAGAACAACACGCCGTTGCGCGCGGTGCCTTCGTCGGCGCCCGTGTCGAAGTCGAAACGGCTGCCCTTGATGTACCACGCGGGGTTCGTCGAGCACTGGCACGCGGTGTAGGTGCCGTTGACGAACACCGAGCGCTCGCTGTCGAGCAGGTCGACGCGCTCCGCGCTGCCGGACCCGCCCGTCACGTTGAAGTGGTACTTCGGCGCCGTCATGAAGCCCTGGTTCGCCTCGACCTTCAGATGCGCCTCGGGGCCCGCAAACGACGTGCCGCCGTTGATCACCTTGACCTGGCCGTACGCATCGGCCATGTCGGTATCCTGATCGTAGTGGATCGCGTCGGCCTTCACGACCGCGTCGCCGCGGCGCAGCTCGGCCGAACCCTTCGCGGCGAGGTCCTGATCGGCCGTGCCGCTCGTATGGTCGGCAATCACGAAGGTGGCCGGCTTCGCGCCGTCCTTCAGCGGATGATCCTCGAGCTGCGGGGCGAGACGCAGGTCCCACGGCGAGTCGAGCGGCTGCGGCTGCGCGGCCGCACCCGACAGCTGCGCGTACGACACGGCCGGCACGAGGCCGGGCACGGCCAGGAGCGCGAGCGCGAGCCGCCGTTTGCGCGGCGCCCCGTCACCGGGGAAGACATTCGGGAATAGCGGTTTGGGCGGCATCTATCGTTTGGCGAATCGCCCCTTGTCAACCGCACCTGCACGGCACATTCGCGCGCGGCGGGCCACGCCTTCGCACCGCGACTGCGGCTGAGCGCAAACCGGGGAGGCGATCGGGCGGACGGCGCGACAGGCGGCGAGCCTGCACGGCGGAAGCTGACGCGGGGCGCGTCAAAAAAGTCGTGGGGTATTATATGGCAAGACGTTCCCCCCTCCGCCGAGTTTCATGACACCCCCATCCGCCGCATCCCAGCCCGACGCCCGTCTCGACGCACTGACCGCGTGGCTGCGCCCGCTCGCCGAGCGCTTCGCCCTCGACCTGTCGACCCTCGCACCCGCGTCCTCGGACGCCAGTTTCCGCCGCTATTTCCGGGTCGCGTCGGCCACGCGCCCCGGCGGCTCGCTGGTCGCGGTCGACGCGCCGCCGCCCGAGAAGTGTCGCGAATTCGTTCAGGTCGCGCAGTTGCTCGCCGCGGCCGGCGACCACGTGCCAGACATACTGGCCCACGACTTCGACGCGGGCTTCATGCTCGTGAGCGACCTCGGCCGCACGTCATACATCTCGGTGCTCGATCCGGCCGACCCGGTCGCGGCGCGCCCGCTGATGCGCGACGCGCTCGACGCGCTGATCCGCTTCCAGCTGAGCTCGAAGCCCGACGTGCTGCCGCCGTTCGACGAGGCATTCCTGCGTCGCGAGATGGAGCTGCTGCCCGAATGGTTCGTCGGCCGGCACCTCGGCAAGCCCGTCACCGACGCGATGCGCGGCACGCTCGACCGCACCTTCGCGCTGCTGGTCGCGAGCGCCCATGCGCAGCCGCAGGGCTTCATGCTGCGCGATTTCATGCCGCGCAACCTGATGGTCTGCGAGCCGAACCCCGGCGTGCTCGACTTCCAGGACGCCGTGTACGGGCCGCTGACGTACGACGTCGTGTCGCTGCTGCGCGACGCGTTCATCAGCTGGGACGAGGAGTTCGAGCTCGACTGCTTCGCGTATTACTGGGAAAAGGCGAAGAAGGCCGGCCTGCCGGTCGATCCGGACTTCGGCGAGTTCTACCGCCAGCTCGAGTGGATGGGGCTGCAGCGCCACATCAAGATCCTCGGCCTGTTCGCACGGATCAACTACCGCGACGGCAAGCCGCATTACCTGAACGACCTGCCGCGCTTCCTCGCGTACGCGCGCAAAGTCGCGCTGCGCTACCGCCCGCTCGTGCCGTTCGCGAAGCTGCTCGACGAGCTCGAGGGCAAGGGCGCGGCCGACGTCGGCTATACGTTCTGACCGCCCTCACATTCAGCCGAACATGAGCACTACCCTGACCACGGCGATGATCTTCGCCGCCGGACGCGGCGAACGGATGCGCCCGCTGACCGACACCCGCCCGAAGCCGCTGCTCGAAGTCGGCGGCAAGCCGCTGATCGTCTGGCAGATCGAGGCGCTCGCGCGCGCGGGCATCGAGACGATCGTGATCAACCACGCGTGGCTCGGCGAACAGTTCGAGGCAACGCTCGGCGACGGCTCGCGCTGGGGCGTGCGGCTCGCGTATTCCGCCGAAGGCGACGCGCTGGAAACCGCCGGCGGCATCGCGCAGGCGCTGCCGCTGCTCGAGCGCGACGGCCGGCCGACGGTGTTCGCGGCGGTCGCGGGCGACGTGTACTGCGCATTCGACTACCGGACGCTCGCCGCCCGCGCTGCGCGGATGGCCGCGCTCGACGCGCCCGCGATGCATCTCGTGATGGTGCCGAACCCGCCGTTCCATCCGGACGGCGATTTCGTGCTCCGCGACGACGGCCGGCTGGCGCTCGCCGGCGAGCCGCGTGTCACGTTCGGCAGCATCGGCGTGTACGACACGCGGATGTTCCGCGACATCGTGCCCGGCACGCACCGGCCGCTGACGCCGTACTTCAAGTCGACCATCGAGGCCGGCCGCGCGAGCGGCGAATTGTATGAAGGTATCTGGGAGAACGTCGGCACGCCCGCGCAGCTCGGCGAACTGGATGCGCGGCTGCGTGCCGCCGCAGGCTGATCCGATTCGCGGCTGACCGTCAGGCAACCCGGCGTGGCGGCCAACGGCCCGAAAGGCCGATGACGGCCCGGTCGATCGCCGGCGGGCCGCTCCTGGATCACATGCCGCGAACGCTGCGCCGCAGCGCCGGGCCGTGACGGCGCAACGCCGCCCGATGCCGAACGGCCGGCGAACCGACCGTTCCCACGCCGCCCGGCGCAACATCCACGCTCACGCGGCCTCGGCCGCTTCCCCGCCCGCCGCCGCGCGCTGCTGCTGCAGCGCCCACATCTGCGCATACAGCCCGTCCGCGCGCACGAGTTCGTCGTGCGTGCCGCGCTCGACGATCCGCCCGTGGTCCATCACGAGAATCTGCTGCGCATGCACGACCGTCGACAGCCGGTGCGCGATCACGAGCGTCGTGCGGTGCCGCGCGATCTGGTCGAGTTCGTGCTGGATCGCACGCTCCGAGCGCGAATCGAGCGCCGACGTCGCCTCGTCGAACAGCAGCACCGGCGGATTCTTCAGCAGCGTGCGCGCGATCGCGACGCGCTGCTTCTCGCCGCCCGACAGCTTCAGCCCGCGCTCGCCGACCGGCGTGTCATAGCCCTTCGGCAAGCTCTCGATGAAGTCGTGGATATGCGCGGCGCGCGCGGCCGCGATCACTTCGTCGCGGCTCGCGGTCGGCCGGCCATAGGCGATGTTGTAGTAGATCGAGTCGTTGAACAGCACGGTGTCCTGCGGCACGATCCCGATCGATGCACGCAGCGAGTCCTGCGTGACGTCGCGAATGTCCTGGCCGTCGATCCGGATCGCACCGCCCGTCTCCCGGTCGAGATCGTAGAAGCGGAACAAGAGCCGCGACAGCGTCGACTTCCCGGAGCCGCTATGGCCGACCACCGCGGTCGTCGTGCCCGCGTCGATCGTAAACGTCACGTCGTGCAGGATCTGCCGCGCCGGCTCGTATGCGAAATTCACGTGCTCGAAACGCACCTGCGCGCCGGCCACCGCGAGCGGCCGCGCATCGGGCAGGTCGGCCACTTCCTTCGCGGCCGACAGCAGCCCGAACATGCGGTCCATGTCGGTGAGGCTCTGCTTCAGTTCGCGATAGACGACGCCGAGAAAGTTCAGCGGAATGTACAGCTGCAGCATGAACGTGTTGATCAGTACGAGATCGCCGAGCGTCAACTTGCCCGCGAGCACGCCCTGCGTCGCGCGCCACAGGATGAACACGAGCCCCGTGCCGATGATCGCCTGCTGGCCGAAGTTCAGCACCGACAGCGAATTCTGCGAACGAATCGCGGCCTTCCGGTAGCGCTTCAGGTTCTCGTCGTAGCGCTGGGCCTCCCACTCCTCGTTGCCGAAATACTTCACCGTCTCGTAGTTGATCAGCGAATCGATCGCCCGCGAGTTCGCGCGCGAATCGAGTTCGTTCATCGTGCGGCGGAAATGCGTGCGCCAGTTGGTGACTTTCACCGTGAACACGATGTAGGTAACCAGCGCCGCGAACGTCACGTACGCGTAATAGGCCTCGTACTTGACCACGAAGAAGCCGAGCACGAGCCCGACCTCGACGAGCGTCGGCAGGATGCTGTACAGCGAATACGAAATCAGCTGCTGGATGCCGCGCGTGCCGCGCTCGATGTCGCGCGACATGCCGCCCGTCTGGCGCTCGAGATGGAACCGCAGCGACAGCCCGTGCAGATGCCGGAACACCTGCAGCGCGAGCTGGCGCACCGCGCTCTCGGTGACCTTCGAGAACAGGATCTCGCGCAACTCGGTGAACAGCGACGTCGACAGCCGCACGAGCGCATACGCGACGACCAGCAGCCCCACGCCGCCCGCGAGCACGATGCCGGCCGACTGTTCGGCGCGGCCGATCGCGGTGATCTGCTGGACGTAGGACAGGTGATCGACGATGCGCTTCATCACGACCGGCACGCCGAGGTTGGCGACCTTCGCGCCGATCAGGCAGCCGAGCGCGAGCGCGACGCGCCATTTGTAGGTGGCCAGGTACGGCAGCAACGACCGGATGGTCTGCCAGTCGTTGCGGGGCCCGGTCGAAGCCGGCGCGGGCTCGCCGGAAGCAGGAAATCGGCGCATGGGGGGGGAAGGATCGGGGGCGGCGCCGGGCGCGTGCATCGGCGGCCGGCTTGGTCACTTTCTCGTACAATTTGCGAACGTTGTATTGTCGCAGAAGCCGCTTCGCGCCGCTGCCGGCGCCCTCGCCGGCCGGCCTGCGCGCGGCGGCACGTTTATTACAGGATGAAAGCCCCCGCCATGACCGATTCGACCCTCGAACTCCCGCAAAAGCAACCCGCGCTGCGCGTCGTCCCGCAACCGCACGACGCGAACGTCCACGGCGACGTGTTCGGCGGCTGGATCATGTCGCAGGTCGACATCGCCGGCTCGATCCCCGCTAGCCAGCGTGCAAACGGTCGCGTCGCGACGGTCGCGGTCAACTCGTTCGTGTTCAAGCAGCCGGTGTTCGTCGGCGATCTGCTGAGCTTCTACGCGACCATCACGCGCACCGGCAACACGTCGATCACGGTCGACGTCGAGGTGTACGCGCAGCGCATGCGCCTGATGGGTGAAATCGTGAAGGTCACCGAAGCAACCCTCACCTACGTCGCGACCGGCACCGACCGCAAGCCGCGCCAACTGCCGCCGCTCTGACGGGCGCGCGCCGTGCGACGGCGCCCTCCACCGGCCCGCGGCCGCCTCAGTGCGTGGCCGTCAGCCCGAACTCCCGCATCGCGGGCAGGAAATCGTGGTTCAGCTTCGGCTTGCGCGACAGCTTCATCAGCACGTAGCGCTGGAACGGCGCGAGCCGCTGCCACTGCGCGAGCGCGGGCGCCGGCAGCCCGGCCAGCGCGCTCTGCTGCACCAGCGCGTCCGGCACCGAATCGGTCGCGCGCCAGCTCGGCTGCTCGTCCGGCTGGAACCACGACGGTTCGAGGTCGGCGTGCGTGCGCAGCATTTCGAACAGCGCGTGATCGAAATTGGGCTCGATCGCGGTGTCGTCGTCGGCCGGAAAACGCGCGAGCAGCTTGCGGTCCTCGAGCGGCAGCAGCTGCCACTGCTCCAGCGAAATCCGCAGACCGAAACGGTCGAGATTGAAACGCACGATCATCGGGATGTACGTCAGGTTTTCCGACGAATCGTGTTCGAAATTGAATAGCAGCGGAGCGTCGCTGAGTCCCATGGTCGTTACCTGAAAGGCGGATGCCGGCGCGGCCGGCCTGCCTGAGGTATTTTAGAACCTCTGCGCGCGAGCGGCGGACACGATCGTCGCCGCCCTGCCTCGAATCAACTGGAGTGCTCGTGAATCCGACTGAAACAGAAGAACCGCGCGGCGCGATCGAGCTGTCCGTGCGCCGCACGCGCGGCGGCGCCGTCGAAACCGCGCACGACTACGTCGGCCAGGAATGGCCGGTCGCGCTGGTCTTCAACGGCATCTCGCACGCGGTGATGATGTGCACGCCGCGCGACCTCGAGGCGTTCGCGGTCGGCTTCGCGATCTCGGAAGGGATCGTCGAACGCGGCAGCGACATCAAGGACATCGAGGTGATCCTCCACGCCGACGCGTCGCTGCCGCACGCGGAAGTGCATCTGGAGGTCGTCCAGCAGGCGTTCGCCGCGCTGAAGGACCGCCGCCGCGCGCTCGCGGGGCGCACCGGCTGCGGCGTGTGCGGGATCGAGAGCATCGACCTGCTCGATCTCGCGCCCGAACGGGTGCCCGATACCGGCTTCCTCGCGCGCCTCGCGCCCGACGCGCTCGCGCGCGCAGCCCACGCGCTGCCGGCGCACCAGGCGCTCACGAGACTCACCGGCGGCCTGCACGCGGCCGCGTGGTGCGACGCAACAGGCGCGATCCGGATGGCGTTCGAGGATGTCGGACGCCACAACGCGCTCGACAAGCTGATCGGCTCGCTCGTGCTGTCGCGAGCCGACGCGACCGACGGCTTCGTGTTCCTGTCGAGCCGCGCGAGCTACGAGCTCGTGCGCAAGTCGGCGCGGGTCGGCATCCCGATGGTCGCGACGATCTCCGCGCCGTCGTCGCTCGCGATCGAGATCGCGAAGGCGGCCGGCCTCCGGCTGCTCTGCTTCTGCCGCGAAACCGGCCACGTCGATTACGGCACGGCCTGATGCCGTCAGGCCGCGCCGTCAGTCGAACTGACGGAAATCCGGCTTGCGCTTCTCGAAGAACGCCGTCATCGCCTCGCGTGCTTCCGGCGCGCGCAGCATCGCGGAGAAGTGGCCGGCTTCCTCACTCATCCGCGCGGCAACGGCCACGCCTCCCGTCTCCTTCAACAGCGCCTTCGTCACGCGCAGCGACGACGCCGGCAGCGCCGCGAGTTTCGCGGCCTGCTTCGCCGCGAAGGCGTCGAGCTCGGCGGCCGGCAGCACGCGATTGACGATGCCGATGCGGTGCGCTTCCAGCGCGTCGAACGCTTCGCCGAGCAGCAGCTTTTCAGCGGCGACCTGATGGCCGGCCAGACGCGGCAGCAGCACGCTCGATGCGGCTTCCGGGCACAACCCGAGCTGCGCGAACGGCAGCGAGAACGCCGCGGTGTCGGCCGCGTAGACGAGATCGCAGTGCAGCAGCATCGTCACGCCGACGCCAACGGCGATGCCCGGCACCGCCGCGACGATCGGCTTGGTCGCACTGCTGATCCGCGCGAGAAACTGGAATACCGACGCGTTTTCGTCCTTCGGCGGCGCCTTCAGGAAATCCTCGAGATCGTTCCCCGAGCTGAAGTTGCCGTCGCTGCCGCGCAGCAAGATCACGCGGACTGCCTTGTCCTCCTGCGCGTCGGCGAGCGCATCGGCCATCGTCTGGTACATCGCCGCCGTCAGCGCGTTCTTTTTCGCCGGGCGCGCGATCGTGATCGTCATCACGCCATCGGCGCGTTCCACTTGAATTTCGGCCACAACCGTCTCCTTTGACTTTCCTCTATCGGAATGAAAAAACGGTGCGCGAGCTCGTGGCCCGCGCACCGTCGTCGCTTTTCGTCGCGTCCCGCTTACAGGCGTTCGATGATGCCCGCCGCACCCATGCCGGTGCCGACGCACATCGTGACCATCCCGTACTTCAGGTTGCGGCGGCGCAGGCCGTGCACGACGGTCGCCGCGCGGATCGCGCCGGTCGCGCCGAGCGGGTGGCCGAGTGCGATCGCACCGCCCATCGGGTTGACCTTCGACGGGTCGAGGCCGAGATCGCGCATCACCGCCAGCGATTGTGCGGCGAACGCTTCGTTCAGCTCGATCCAGTCGAGATCGTCCTGCTTCAGGCCTGCGGCCTTCAGCGCGGCCGGAATCGCTTCCTTCGGACCGATGCCCATGATTTCCGGCGGCACGCCACGCACCGCGAAGCTCACGAAGCGCGCGAGCGGCGTCAGGTTGAATTCCTTGAGCACCTTCTCCGACACGACGAGCAGCGCGCCCGCGCCGTCCGACGTCTGCGAGCTGTTGCCGGCCGTGACCGAGCCCTTGTTCGCGAACACCGTGCGCAGCTTCGCGAGGCCTTCGAGCGACGTATCCGCGCGCGGGCCTTCGTCCAGCGCGATCTCGCGCGTCTTCACGTCGACTTCACCCGTCGCGAGGTTCGGGAAACGCTCGGTGATCGTGTATGCGGCGATTTCGTCGCCGAACTCGCCCGCCTGCTGCGCGGCGAGCGCCTTGCGGTGCGATTCGACCGAGAACGCGTCCTGGTCTTCGCGGCTCACCTTCCACTGCTCGGCGACGCGCTCGGCGGTCAGGCCCATCCCGTATGCAATGCCGAAATCCTCGCTGCGATCGAAGATGTGCGGCGACATCGACGGCTTGTTGCCCATCATCGGCACCATGCTCATCGATTCGCAGCCGCCCGCGAGCAGCGCGTCCGATTCGCCGACGCGGATGCGGTCCGCCGCCATCGCCAGCGCCGTGATGCCCGACGCGCAGAAGCGGTTGACCGTCACGCCGCCGACCGTCTGCGGCAGCCCCGCGAGCAGCGCGCCCATGCGGGCGACGTTCAGGCCCTGCTCGGCTTCCGGAATCGCGCAGCCGATGATCGCGTCCTCGATCACCTTCGTGTCGAGGCCGGGCACCTGGGCGACCGCCGACTTGATCGCGTGAACCAGCAGCTCGTCGGGTCGCGTGTTCTTGAAAACACCACGCGGAGCCTTGCCGATCGGGGTGCGGCTGGCGGCGACGATGTATGCGTCTTGCAGTTGTTTGCTCATTTCAGACTCCTTGCCTTGTCGCTCGCTCAGTTACGCACCGGCTTGCCGGTCTGCAACATGCCCATGATCCGTTCCTGCGTCTTCTGCGTGCCGAGCAGTTCGACGAACGCGCGGCGCTCGAGTGCGAGCAGCCACTGCTCGTCGACGAGGCTGCCGGCTTCGACGTCGCCGCCACACACGGCTTCGGCGATACGGCTCGCGATCAGGTAGTCGTGGTCGCTGATGAAGCGGCCGTCACGCATGTTGACGAGCGATGCCTTGATCGTCGCGATCGCCGAGCGGCCTGCGACCGGCACGTCCTTCGCGCGCAGCGGCGCACGGTAGCCGACGGCCGCCAGCGCGCGTGCTTCCTTCTTCGCGGTGTCGAGCAGCTCGAACACGTTGAAGATGATCGTGTCGGACGGCTTCAGGTAGCCCATCGCACGTGCATCGTGCGCCGACGACGAAACCTTGGCCATCGCCGCGTTCTCGAACGACTTCGTGACGAACTTCAGGATGTCGGTGGTCGCGTTCGCGGCCGTTGCCGCTTCCGCCGCGCGCAGCGCCGCTTCCTTCAGGCCGCCGCCCGCCGGCACGAGGCCGACGCCCACTTCGACGAGACCGATGTAGCTTTCGACGTGCACGACGCGCTTCGCGCTGTGCAGCATCAGTTCGCACCCGCCGCCGAGCGCGATGCCCGACACGGCCGCAACGACCGGCACGTTCGCGTACTTCACGCGCAGCATGCCTTCCTGGAACTTCTTCACGAACGGCTCGATGCCCTTCGCGCCGCCCATCATGAACGCGGGCATCGCCTCTTCGAGGTTCGCACCGGCCGAGAACGGGCCACCCGGCGTGCCGAGCTTCAGCGACGTCGGCTGCCAGATCACCACGCCCTTGTAGTCCTTCTCCGCGAGTTCGATCGCCTGCACGAGGCCGTCGATCACGCTCGGCCCGATCGTGTTCATCTTCGACTTGAACGACACGATCACGACGTCGTCCTCGCCTGCACGATCGTCGACCCATGCACGCACCGCGTCGGTTTCGAACAGCGTCTTGCCGTACGTCTTCGGATCGGCGCCGGCTTCGCCGACGAGCGGCGCGCGGAACACCTGCTTGCCGTAGACGGCGAGGTCGGAACGCGGCACGAAGCGCTTCGAAGCAGGCGCCCACGAGCCTTCGGCCGTGTGCACGCCGCCCTTCTCGGCAACCGCGCCTTCGAGCACCCATGACGGCAGCGGCACGTTCGCGAGCGCCTTGCCGGCCGCGAGGTCTTCCTGCACCCACTCGGCAACCTGCTTCCAGCCAGCGGCCTGCCAGCCTTCGAACGGGCCTTCGTTCCAGCCGAAGCCCCAGCGGATCGCGAGGTCGACGTCGCGCGCGTTGTCGGCGATCGACTCGAGATGCACGCCGATGTAGTGGAACACGTCGCGGAAGATCGACCACAGGAACTGCGCGTGCGGATGGTCCGTCTCGCGCAGCAGCTTCAGGCGTTCCGCCGGCGGGCGCTTCAGGATGCGGCCGACGGTTTCGTCCGCCTTCGCACCCGAATCGACGTAAGTGCCCGTCTTCGCGTCGAGCACCTTGATCGCCTTGCCTTCCTTCTTGTAGAAGCCGCCGCCCGTCTTCTGGCCGAGCGCGCCCTGCTTCACCAGTTCGGCGAGCACGGCAGGCGTCTGGTAGACCGGGAAGAACGGATCGTCGGCGAGGTTGTCCTGCATCGTCTTGATCACGTGCGCCATCGTGTCGAGGCCGACCACGTCCGCCGTGCGGAACGTCGCCGACTTCGCGCGGCCGAGGCGGCTGCCCGTCAGGTCGTCGACTTCATCGAAGCGCAGGCCGAACTTCGCGGCCTCGGTAATCACCGCGAGGATCGAGAAGATGCCGACGCGGTTCGCGATGAAGTTCGGCGTGTCCTTCGCGCGCACGACGCCCTTGCCGACGATGCTCGTCAGGAAGGTTTCGAGCTGGTCGAGGATCTCCGGGCGCGTATGCGCGGTCGGGATCAGCTCGACGAGGTGCATGTAGCGCGGCGGGTTGAAGAAGTGCACGCCGCAAAAGCGCGACTTGAGCTCGTCCGAGAAACCTTCGGACAGCTTCGTGATCGACAGGCCCGACGTGTTGGTCGCGAAGATCGCATTCGGTGCGATGTGCGGCGCGACCTTCTTGTACAGGTCGTGCTTCCAGTCCATCCGCTCGGCGATCGCCTCGATCACGACGTCGCATTCGGCGAGCTTCGCGATGTCGTCTTCGTAGTTCGCGGCTTCGAGGTATTTCGCATCGTCCTTCACGCCGAACGGCGCGGGCGACAGCTTCTTCAGGTTCTCGATCGCCTTCAGCGCGATCGCGTTTTTCGGGCCTTCCTTGGCCGGCAGGTCGAACAGCAGCACCGGCACGCGCGCGTTGACGAGATGCGCGGCGATCTGCGCGCCCATCACGCCGGCGCCCAGCACGGCGACCTTGCGAATCAGGAAATTGCTCACGGGATGTCTCCGGATAGTGTCGTGCAGCGCGGGATGTGAGGGCTGCACGGCGAAGTGAGTACCAGGAACCGTTGCGTTCGGGCGGCGCGCGGCGCGCACCGCCCGGACTCGCGTCAGAACAGCGATTCGTCGACTTCCATCAGCGTCTTCGAACCGGCGCGCGCGGCGCGGATCGTCGCCGCCGTTTCGGGCAGCAGGCGCGCGAAGTAGAAGCGTGCGGTCGCGAGCTTCGACTTGTAGAACGGGTCGCCCGACGCTTCCTTGTCGAGTGCGAGGCGTGCCATGCGCGCCCAGAAGTACGAGAACACCAGGTGGCCGACGGTGCGCAGGTACGGCACGGCGGCAGCGCCGACTTCGTCCGGGTTCTGCATCGCCTTCATGCCGATTTCCATCGTCAGCTTCTGCACCTTGTCGCCGATGTCGGCGAGCGGGTTGATGAACTCGGCCATTTCCGGCTTCACGCCTTCGGCTTCCGCGAATTCCGTGACGAGCTTGCCGAACTTCTTCAACTTCGCGCCCATGTCGCCGAGCACCTTGCGGCCCAGCAGGTCGAGCGACTGGATCGAGTTCGTGCCTTCGTAGATCATGTTGATCCGCGCGTCGCGCACGTACTGCTCCATGCCCCACTCGGAGATGAAGCCGTGGCCGCCATAGATCTGCATCGCGTGGTTGGTCGACTCGAACGCGTTGTCGGTCAGGAACGCCTTGATGATCGGCGTGAGCAGCGCGACGAGATCGGCCGCTTCCTTGCGCACCGCTTCGTCGGCGTGCGACAGCTCCTTGTCGATCTGCAGCGCGGACCAGTACGTGAACGCGCGCGCGCCTTCGGCGTAGGCCTTCTGCGTGAGCAGCATGCGGCGCACGTCCGGGTGCACGATGATCGGGTCGGCCGGCTTGTCCGGTGCCTTCGGGCCCGTCAGCGAGCGCATCTGCAGGCGTTCCTTCGCGTACGTCAGCGAGTTCTGGTACGCGACTTCCGTGAGACCCAGGCCCTGCATGCCGACGCCCAGACGCGCGGCGTTCATCATCACGAACATCGCGTTGAGGCCTTTGTTCGGCTCGCCGACCATCCAGCCCTTCGCGTTGTCGAGGTTCATCACGCACGTCGAGTTGCCGTGAATACCCATCTTGTGTTCGATCGAGCCGCACTTGATGCCGTTGCGCTCGCCCGGCTCGCCCGCGGCGTCCGGAATGAACTTCGGCACGATGAACAGCGAGATCCCCTTGGTGCCCTGCGGCGCGTCCGGCAGGCGTGCGAGCACGAGGTGGACGATGTTCTTCGACATGTCGTGCTCGCCGCTCGAGATGAAGATCTTCGTGCCGCTGATCGAGTACGAGCCGTCGCCGTTCGGTTCGGCCTTGGTGCGCAGGATGCCGAGGTCGGTGCCGCAGTGCGGCTCGGTCAGGCACATCGTGCCCGTCCATTCGCCCGACACGAGCTTCGGCAGATACTGCTTCTGGAGTTCCGGCGCGCCGTGCGCGTGCAGGCATTCGTAGGCGCCGTGCGACAGGCCCGGATACATCGTCCACGCCTGGTTCGCCGAGTTCAGCATTTCGTAGAGCGCGTTGTTCACGAACGCGGGCAGGCCCTGGCCGCCGTAGTCCGGATCGCAGCCGAGCGCCGGCCAGCCGGCCTCGACGTACTGCTGATACGCTTCCTTGAAGCCGGTCGGGGTCTTCACGACGCCGTCGCCTTCATACGTGCAGCCTTCACGGTCGCCGACCTGGTTCAGCGGGAACAGCACCTCGGAGCAGAACTTGCCCGCCTCCTCGAGGACCTGGTTGATCGTGTCGGCGTCGAGGTCCGCATGCCGCGGCATTTGCTTGACCTCGGCTTCGACGTTCAGAAGCTCGTGCAACACGAATTGCATGTCGCGCAGCGGCGCGGCGTACTGTCCCATGACTCTCTCCAAAGGTGGGCAAAACGGCTCGAGCTCCTGGCGGGCGGATCACGCGCCGCTAACGGCTCTCGCTCTGATACGAAACGATCGTTTTTTCCAGCGCGGCCCACGTGAGGCGCACGGCATCCGGCGAATGCAGGAATCGTGCGTCGTGATGCAGGCCGAGCGTGAAGCTGTACAACTCGAAGAGCATCAGGTCCGGATCCGTATCCGCACGCAGATGGCCTTCTTCCTTCGCCTGCGAAATGGCACGCAGCATCGCGGCACGCCAGGCCGTCACGCTCGCGATCAACTGCTCGCGCACGGGGCTGTCGGGCCGGTCGTCGTACTCGACGGCGCCGCTGATGTAGATGCATCCGGTCGTCACTTCCTGGATGCGCTTCTCCGTCCAGCGGGCCAGCATCGCCCGAAGGCGCGGCAACCCTCGCGGCTCGCGCAGGCTCGGAAAGAACACCTCGTTTTCGAAACGATGGTGATACTCGCGGACGACCTCGACTTGCAGGTCCTCGCGCGATCCGAAGTGCGCGAACACACCGCTCTTGCTCATCTGCATGCGCTCGGCCAGCAGGCCGATCGTCAGCCCCTCCAGCCCGTCACGGCTGGCGAGGTCCAAAGCAGCTTCGAGTATCGCGGCACGCGTCTGTTCGCCTTTTCGCATAGCTATTTCTGTAACCGTTCGGGGGTTCGAATAAAATCGAACGGCCGTACTATTATTGAGTGCAGCCGCTCGCGAAACAAGGAAATTATTAGAAACCGGTGTCTAACCGAGCCGCTATTTTGCGCGATTCCGGCGGGACCGGAGCGGCTTTTCCGCACGAACGTGCGGACAGATTTTTGAAGCGAACGCTTAGTCTTCGTCAGTCGTAACCACCGACCGTCAGCGCCTTCATCACGATGCGGTACGTGTTGTACGCGAGCCAGTTCAGCATACGCTCGATGCGCGGCCGCGCGGCATACCTAGCCGCATCGATTTCACGGCCTTCGGTAAAGGCGGCCGCGATTGCGTCGCGCAGTTCGTTGGTGATCTCATCGTAGCGCACCAGCACGACGTTCGCCTCATTGTTCAGCATCAGGCTCAGCGCGTCGAGGTTCGACGAGCCGACGGTCGCCCAATTGTCGTCGATCACCGCCACTTTGCCGTGCAGGATCGTCTTGTCGTATTCCGCCACGCGCACGCCCGCGCGCAGCAGCGCGTGATACAGGAACGGCACGGCCGTATCGAGCGCCGTGAACTCGTTACGGCCGATCAGGATCCGCACGTCGACGCCGCGGCGTGCGGCGCCCGTTAGCGCGCGGCGCAGCTTGCGGCCCGGCATGAAATACGGATTCGCGAGCAGGATCCGCTGGCGCGCCTGGCCGATCGCGGCGAGATACGCCTTCTCGATCGCGCGGCGGTTCACGACGTTGTCGCGCGCGACGAACGCGACGCTCGGCTCCGTCACGACCCGCAGCGCACCGGCCTTGATCCACCGGTGGCTGCGCATCCAGCGCCGGAACATGTCCGGGAACGCCTCGCCGCCGTGCAGCCCGGCCGCGTACTGCGCATAAGGCTTGTGGCCGAACTGGATGCGGTGCCACTGCAGCTCGAACGCGGCGCGCACGTCCGACACCACCGGCCCGGCCATCTCGACCGCGAAATCCCAGCGCGGGAACGGCAGCGTCGCGCTGCCCTGCGTGTAGTCGTCGACGATGTTGATGCCGCCGCAGAACGCGACCGCATGATCGATCACCGCGAGCTTGCGGTGCGTGCGCGAGAAGCCGAAGCGGCCGAACAGGAAGCGGTTGTAGATGCAGTGCTCGACACCGGCCTCGGCCCACGTATCGAACAGCGGCAGGCGCGCGGTGCCGACGCCGTCGGTGATCACGCGCACGCGCACGCCGCGCTGCGCCGCGCGCATCAACGCATCCGACACCGGGCGGCCGGCCGCGTCGTCGCAGAAGATGTAGGTTTCGAGCATCACCTGCTCGCGCGCCGCATCGATCCGTTCGATCAGCGCGTGGAAGAATTCATTGCCGGTCTCGCAAAGGCGCACCGTGTTACCGGCCGTGAACGCGAGCCGCGACGCGGAGCCGCGCTCCTGCAGGAACATCTGCCGCAATTGCGCGAAGCGCTTGCGGGTTTCCGCATTCATGCGGACGAGCCGTGCGGTGATCGTGCGAGCGACACGCGCACGGGCAGTTGCAGGATCGCTTCGGCATTCGACGGAGAAAAGCAACGCGCGGCCGCTTCGCGGAACGGCAGCCACGCGTAGTCGACATGCTCGCGCGGCGACAGCGTCACGTCCACGCGGCGCGGCACGCACAGGCCGAACCAGTGCTCGATATTGCGCGTGACGCCCGGCGCATAGCGATGCAGGTATTGCGGATAGATGTTGTATTCGATCCGGTGGTGCCAGTCGATCAGCGCGGTGGCCGGCACGTCGGGCGACCCGACCGCGATGCCGGTTTCCTCGGCGACTTCGCGCGCGGCCGTGAGCGCGAGCGGCTCGTCGAGCGCGTCCTTCGATCCGGTCACCGATTGCCAGAAATCGGGCTGGTCGGCACGCTTGATCACCAGTACGTCGAGTTCGGGCGTGTAGATCACGACGAGAACGGATTCGGGGATTTTCGGCGGCTTCGTCATCTTTGTTTCATGCGGCACAGGGCCGTGCGCCGGGCCTGGACCCGAACGTGCGGCAAGTGCTGCGACTGTACCGCAAAAAGCGAAAAAGGCGCACAACGGCGCCTTTTTTGTTGGGCGTGACCCGTCCTGAAATAGGTTGACACTTTTTCGCCGAAACGAAGAGGTGCCAAATGGAGCAAGGGATCAAGCGGAC
>NZ_LOWY01000084.1:0-1900 GCF_001524185.1 Burkholderia sp. FL-7-2-10-S1-D7
GCGACCATTTCCGGCATGCCGGCTTACCAGGCGCTTGCCGCCGAGGCCGAGCAGGATTACGAGGGCTTCTGGGCGCGTCTCGCGCGCGAGGGCCTCAGCTGGCACAAGCCGTTCACCAAGGTGCTCGACGAGAGCAATGCGCCGTTCTACAAGTGGTTCGACGACGGTGAGCTGAATGCGTCGTACAACTGCCTCGACCGTCACGTCGAAGCCGGCAACGGCGAGCGCGTCGCGGTGATCTTCGAGGCCGACGACGGCACCGTCACGCGCGTCACCTACGCCGATCTGCTGGCACGTGTCTCGCGCTTCGCGAATGCGCTGAAAAAACGCGGAATCGGCAAGGGCGATCGCGTCGTCATCTATATTCCGATGTCGATCGAGGGCATCGTCGCGATGCAGGCCTGCGCGCGCATCGGCGCCACGCACTCGGTCGTGTTCGGCGGCTTCTCCGCGAAATCGCTGAACGAGCGGCTCGTCGACGTCGGCGCGGTCGCGCTCATCACCGCCGACGAGCAGGCGCGCGGCGGCAAGACGCTGCCGCTCAAGAGCATCGCCGACGAGGCGCTCGCGATGGGCGGCTGCGAAGCAGTCAAGAGCGTGATCGTCTATCGCCGCACCGGCGGCAAGATCGACTGGCACGCCGGGCGCGACCTGTGGATGCACGAGATCGTCGACGGCGAGCCCGACACCTGCGCACCGGAATGGGTCGGCGCCGAGCATCCGTTGTTCATCCTCTATACGTCGGGCTCGACCGGCAAGCCCAAGGGCGTGCAGCACAGCACCGGCGGCTATCTGCTGTGGGCCGCGCAGACGATGAAGTGGACCTTCGACTGGAAACCGACCGACGTGTTCTGGTGCACGGCCGACATCGGCTGGGTCACGGGCCACACTTACATCACCTACGGCCCGCTCGCGTGCGGCGGCACGCAGGTCGTGTTCGAAGGCGTGCCGACCTGGCCGCACGCCGGCCGCTTCTGGAAGATGATCGACGATCACAAGGTCACGGTGTTCTACACCGCGCCGACCGCGATCCGCTCGCTGATCAAGGCCGCCGAGGCCGACGACAAGGTGCATCCGAAGAGTTACGACCTGTCGAGCCTGCGCATCATCGGCACGGTCGGCGAACCGATCAATCCGGAAGCGTGGATGTGGTACCACAAGCACGTCGGCCAGGAGCGCTGCCCGATCGTCGACACGTGGTGGCAGACCGAAACCGGCGGCCACATGATCACGCCGCTGCCGGGCGCGACGCCGACGGTGCCGGGGTCATGCACGCTGCCGCTGCCGGGCATCATGGCCGCAGTGGTCGACGAGACCGGCCAGGACGTGCCGAACGGGCAAGGCGGCATTCTCGTCGTCAAGCGTCCGTGGCCGTCGATGATCCGCACGATCTGGGGCGACCCGGAGCGCTTCAAGAAGAGCTATTACCCCGAGGAACTCGGTGGCACGCTCTATCTGGCCGGCGACGGCACGGTGCGCGACAAGGACACCGGCTACTTCACGATCATGGGCCGCATCGACGACGTGCTGAACGTGTCGGGCCACCGGCTCGGCACGATGGAGATCGAGTCGGCGCTGGTTTCGCACGAGCTGGTTGCGGAAGCGGCGGTGGTCGGCCGCCCGGACGACACGACGGGCGAGGCGGTGGTCGCGTTCGTGGTGCTGAAGCGTTCGCGTCCGGAAGGCGAGGAAGCGGCGGCGCTCGCGAAGACGCTGCGCGACTGGGTCGGCAAGCAGATCGGGCCGATCGCGAAGCCGAAGGACATCCGCTTCGGCGACAACCTGCCGAAGACGCGCTCGGGCAAGATCATGCGGCGCCTGCTGCGCTCGCTCGCCAAGGGCGAGGCGATCACGCAGGACACGTCCACGCTCGAGAACCCCGCGATCCTCGAGCAGCTCG
>NZ_LOWY01000085.1:0-91615 GCF_001524185.1 Burkholderia sp. FL-7-2-10-S1-D7
TGAAATACAAAACGCCCGATGCGGTGCATCGGGCGTTCTAGCGCCTGGATACTGTCAACCTATTCCAGGACTTGACACCGGCTCCGGAATCGCTGCGTGCGCCCTTGCGGATCCACCGCAGCCGCAGCGCGACTCGCACCCGCCCGCCAATCCGAACCGAGTGCCGGGCCGGTTCCACGCCGGCCCTCCTGCACGCGGATCGCTTCGCCCTCGTGATGCGCTCCGTCCTTGCCTCCTCCCCGCCACGTCCATCGTCGCCCCGGAACGAAACCGGGATTTCCCTAGGCTGACACGCCGCCTCTCACGCGGTTAAATAAATCAACGTGATTTATTTAATGCGTCGCAACCGACGCGCCCATGGAAGGAGACGCCATGAGAAGCCCGCACATCGGCCAGGGAAGCAACTCGGCCAACGTGCGCCGTTACAACGAGCGCCTGCTGTTGAAGACACTGCGCCGTGCGGGTAGCGCGTCGAAGGCCGACCTCGCCCGTCTCGCGAACATGACGGGCACGGCGGTCGGCAGCATCATCGCGTCGCTCGCCGACGCAAAGCTGATCGCATTCGCCGGCCGCACCGAAGGCCAGCGCGGCCAGCCGGCCTCGCTGATCCGCCTCGATCCGCGCGGTGCGTTCGGCATCGGCGTCCATCTCGACCGTATGCGCATCGAGACGGCGCTCGTCAATTTCGCGGGCGACGTGCTCGGCCGCCGCTCCCATGACACGCTGCTCCCCCCGCCGGCCGACGTACTCGAAATCGTGCGGCGCGACATCGATGCGATGCAGGATCTGCTCCCCGCGCATGAGCGCGCGCGCCTGACGGGCGTCGGCGTCGCGCAGCCGTATAACCTCGGCGCATGGATGCGCGAACTCGGCCTCGCGCCCGACACGTTCCGCGCATGGGAAGACGTCGATTTCGCGAGCGACCTCGGGCGCACGCTGTCGCTGCCCGTGTTCGGCGAAAACGACGGCAACGCGGCCGCGATCGCCGAACTGTTCTACGGGTACGGCCGGCAGTGCGACGACTTCGTGTACCTGTTCATCGGTCCCGCGATCGGCGGCGGCATCGCGATCGACGGCGACTGCCTGCGCGGCGTGACCGGCAATGCCGGCGACATCGCCGTGATTCCCGTGCCGCCGAGCCGGCTGGCCTCCGCGCCGCCGCCTCGCGGCCCGTGGGACATCCTCCTCGCCCGCGCATCGCTGCATGCGCTCGTGCGCCACCTGCGCCATCACGGCGAGACCGTCGAGAACCGTGCCGACCTCGAGGCCTGCATCGCGCGCGGCCTGCCGGCGGTCGACGAATGGATCGACGACTGCGTCGACGCACTCGCCCCGGCATTGCGCGCGGTGCTGTGCGTCGTCGATGCGCCGGTGGTCGTGCTCGATGCCGATACCGACGCCGGCCTGCTCGATGCGCTGACGACGCGCCTGCGCGCGGCGCTCGTCGCCACCGCGCCGGAAGCGCGCGGCACGCCGACGCTCGTGCGCGGCACGTTCGGCGCCGACGCCGGTGCGATCGGCGCCGCGACGCTGCCGATGTTCTTCAACTTCTCCCCGCGGGCCGGCATCCTCCAGGGCGCCCGCACCGAATCGCAGGAGGTCAACCATGTCGCGTTCTGAGTCGCCCCGGCCGCTGCTCGAGATGCGCCGGATCAGCAAGACGTTCCCGGCCGTGCGCGCGCTCGACAACGTCAGCCTGACCGTCTATCCGGGCGAGATCCACGCGCTGATGGGCGAGAACGGCGCGGGCAAATCGACGCTGATGAAGATCCTGTCGGGTGCGTACCGCGCCGACGCCGGCGGCGAAATCCTGATCGACGGCGAGCGCATCGACGTCGATGGCCCGCTCGCCGCGCGCGACGCGGGCGTCGCGGTGATCTACCAGGAGCTGTGCCTCGCGCCGAACCTGACCGTGGCGGAAAACATCTACGTCGGCCGCGAACTGCGGCGCGGCAACCGGCGCTGGGGCACCATCGACCGCGCGGCGATGGCGCGCGGCTGCCAGGACGTGCTCACGCGTCTCGGCGCCCCATTCGGGCCCGACACGCTCGTCGGCACGCTGTCGATCGCCGAGCAGCAACTCGTCGAGATCGCGCGCGCCGTGCATACCCGCGCCCGCATCCTCGTGATGGACGAACCGACGACACCGCTGTCATCGCGCGAGACCGAGCACCTGTTCGGCCTGATCCGCCAACTGCGCGAGGAAGGTCTCGCAATCATCTACATCAGCCACCGGATGGCCGAGATCTACGAGCTGTCCGACCGCGTGTCCGTGCTGCGCGACGGATCGTACGTCGGCACGCTCGAGCGCGAATCGCTGTCGGCCGAACGGCTCGTCGCGATGATGGTGGGGCGCGACATCTCCGGCTTCTACAAGAAGGAACATGCGCCGTACGACCCCGGCCATCTGCTGCTGTCGGTACGCGACATCGCCGACGGCAACCGCGTGCGCGGCTGCAGCCTCGACCTGCATGCGGGCGAGGTGCTCGGCATCGCCGGGCTCGTCGGCGCGGGCCGCACCGAGCTCGCGCGGCTGATCTTCGGCGCGGAACCCCGCACGCGCGGCGACGTGAAGCTGGGCGATCGTACGTTCGGCGCACATTCGCCACGCGACGCGATCGACGCGGGCCTCGTCTACCTGACGGAAGACCGCAAGCGCCAGGGCCTGTTCCTGGACATGAGCGTGCGCGACAACATCAACATCTCCGTGTGCAACCGCGACGCGCGGCTCGGTGCGCTCGATCTCGCACGCGGCGCCCAACGCGCGCGCGACGCGATCGCCTCGCTGTCGATCCGCGTGCCGAACGCGAACGTAAACGTCGGCGCGCTGTCGGGCGGCAACCAGCAGAAAGTGCTGCTGTCGCGCCTGCTCGAGACGAAGCCGCGCGTGCTGATCCTCGACGAACCGACCCGCGGCGTCGACATCGGCGCGAAATCCGAGATCTACCGGATCATCAACGAACTGGCCCGTGCGGGCGTCGGCGTGATCGTGATCTCGAGCGAGCTGCCGGAAATCATCGGCGTCGCCGATCGCGTGCTCGTGATGCGCGAAGGCGAGATCGCCGGCGAACTCGGCGGCCACATGCACACGCCCATCACGCAGGAAGCGATCATCGCGCTCGCCACCGGCTCGCAGGCCGAACTCGCCGACGCAAACTGACCACGGCCCCTTCATCTCCCTCTTTCGTCCAGGTACCGACATGATCAACCCGACCAAGCAGCGGAACCTCGCTTCCGCGACGGCCCATCCGGTGGCCAACCGTACGCCCCTGATGCGCGGCGCCGATCATCGCGCGCGCATGCAATCGCTGATGCGCACCGCTGGCATGCTGCCGGTGCTGCTGGTGCTGTGCATCGGCTTCGGATTCCTGACCGACGGCTTCTTCACGCTGCAGAACCTGTCGATCGTCACGCAGCAGGCGTCGATCAACATCGTGCTCGCCGCCGGCATGACCTTCGTGATCCTGACGGGCGGCATCGACCTGTCGGTCGGCTCGGTGCTCGCCGCATCGGCCGTCGCCGCGCTGCTCGCGTCGACCATTCCCGGCTGGGGCTGGCTCGGCGTGCCGATCGCGCTCGCCGTCGGCCTCGTGTTCGGCGCAATCAACGGCGGCCTGATCTCGTTCCTGCGCCTGCCGCCGTTCATCGTCACGCTCGGCGCGATGACGGCCGTGCGCGGCGTCGCCCGCCTGATCGGCAGCGATACGACCGTCTTCAATCCGCAACTGCCGTTCGCGTTCATCGGCAACGGCACGATCCTCGGCGTGCCGTGGCTCGTCGTGATCGCGTGCGCGGTGATCGCGCTGTCCTGGTTCATCCTGCGCCGCACGGTGCTCGGGATGCGGATCTATTCGGTCGGCGGCAACCCGGAAGCCGCACGGCTGTCGGGCATCAACGTGCGGGCGATCCAGCTGTTCGTGTATGCCGCGTCGGGTCTGCTCGCGGGCCTGGGCGCGGTGATGTCGGCAGCGCGGCTCTATGCGGCCAACGGCCTGCAGCTCGGCCAGTCGTACGAACTCGATGCGATTGCCGCGGTGATCCTCGGCGGCACGAGCTTCGTCGGCGGCGTCGGCTCGATCGTCGGCACGCTGATCGGTGCGCTCATCATCGCGGTACTGACCAACGGCCTCGTGCTGCTCGGCGTGTCCGACATCTGGCAATACATCATCAAGGGGCTCGTGATCATCGGCGCCGTTGCGCTCGACCGCTATCGCCAGCGCGACTCGGCCCGTACCTGACACGCATTCCGCACCGCGCATTTCCCACCATTCAACCATCAGGGCGCAGGCAGGTCCTCCTGCGCCCGGCCGCCAACGGACCTTCCGGAGACACAACGACATGTTCAAGCACAAAGCCGCCCTGACCGCCGTCGCCTGCGCGCTCGCCTTCGGCGCCGCCACCGCCCACGCAGCCGACAAGCCGCTGAAATCGATCGGCGTCACGGTCGGGTCGCTCGGCAACCCGTACTTCGTCACGATCGTGAAGGGTGCCGAAGCACGCGCCAAACAGCTCAACCCGAACGCGAAGGTCACCGCGGTTTCTGCCGACTACGACCTGAACAAGCAATTCACGCAGATCGACAACTTCATCTCCGCGCACGTCGACATGATCCTGCTCAACGCGACCGATCCGAAGGCGATCGAGCCGGCGGTGAAGAAGGCGCAGGCGGCCGGCATCACGGTCGTCGCGGTAGACGTCGCGGCAGCCGGCGCGAACGCGACCGTGCAGACCAACAACGTGAAGGCCGGTGAGCTGGCGTGCGACTTCCTCGCGAAGAAGCTCGGCGGCAAGGGGAACGTGATCATCGAGAACGGCCCGCAGGTATCGGCCGTGATCGATCGCGTGAACGGCTGCAAGGCCGTGCTCGCGAAAAACCCGGGCATCAAGCTGCTGTCGAGCGACCAGGACGGCAAGGGCTCGCGCGAAGGCGGGATGAACGCGATGCAGGGCTACCTGACGCGCTTTCCGAAGCTCGACGGCGTGTTCACGATCAACGACCCGCAGGCGATCGGCAGCGATCTTGCGGCGAAGCAGCTGAATCGCCCGAACATCGTGATCACGTCGGTCGACGGCGCGCCGGACATCGAGGTGGCGCTGAAGTCCAACACGCTCGTGCAGGCGTCGTCGAGCCAGGATCCATGGGCGATGGCGCAGCAGGCCGTCAACGTCGGCTACGGGATCATGAACGGCCAGAAGCCGGCCAACCCGATGATCCTGATCGAGCCGACGCTCATCACGCGCGACAACGTGAAGGGCTACAAGGGCTGGAGCAGCCCGCGCTGATCGCGCGACGCCACCCGCGATCCCGGGCGGTGCCGGGCCGCGTCGCCGCGCGCGGCGCCCGGCCCTGCCCGCCCCCTCACCTCAATCGCTGCACCGCCGCGCGACACGCCACGGCACGAGACTTCGACGTGACGACGACGTTCCCCCGCCTGATCGTATTCGGCGAAGCACTGACCAATTTCATCCGCGACGATGCGCAGCACTGGCGCAGCGGCGCCGGCGGCTCGTGCTGGAACGTGGCGCGCGTCGGCGCGCGGCTCGGCGTGCCGACCGCGTTCGCCGGCACGGTCAGCCGCGATATCTTCGGCGACGAACTGATGCGCAAAAGCGCCGACGCCGGGCTCGACCCGCGCTTCATCCGGCAGGTCGATCGCGCGCCGCTGCTCGCGATGGTCGTGTCGAAACGGCCGCCCGACTATTTCTTCATCGGCGACAACAGCGCCGATCTCGCGTTCGATCCGGCCGACTTGCCCGACGGCGCGTTCGCCTCGCATCGTCACGCACCGGCCTGCGCGCCCTTCCCCCCATTGCCGCCATTGCCGCGCGCCTGCAGCAATTGCAGGCTCTCGTCGACACTCAGTTCGGACATCGCGTCGTCGCGCAACGTCTCGTCGGCCGCGCGGCGCAGCGCATGCAGCGCGTGTTCCTTGAGGCGCACGATCGCGAACTGCAGCCCGCGGGCCGCGCATTCGGCCGCGAACGTGCGCAACGACTCGATCGTCGTGCCGTCCACGTCCGGCGTTTCCTCGAGACTCAGCAGCACGGTACGCGTATCCGGCGCGGCCTTCATCAGCGCACGCGCGCGATTGAGCATCCGGTCCGCGTTCGCGAAGAATAGCTGCGCCTCGGGCCGTACGATCAGCACACCGGGTACCGGCTTCGCATCGGCGTGATACGCGACGTCGACGAAGTCGTGCCCGTCGCGCAGCCGGCCGAGCACGCTCACGTTCGGCTCCGACAACTTGCGCAGCGTCAGCAGCAAGCTCACGCCGATGGCTGCGAGCAGTCCGTGCAGCACGCCGAGCACGAGCACCGCGAGCAGCGCGGCGATCACGACGAGCCGGTCGCGATGCCAGACCCAGTACGGCCGGAACACCGACGGATGCAGCGAGTGGCTGACCGCGAAAATCACGATCGCCGCGAGCACGGGCTCCGGCGTGCGCGCAAGCTGCGGCAGCAGCAGCCACACGATCAGCGCGACCACGCCGGCCGCCCACAAGCCCGCGAAACGCGACTGCGCACCGGCCGCCTCGTTCGCGGACGTCGCCGAATAGCCGGCGCCGACGGGCATCCCGTGCAGCAGCCCCGACACGAGGTTCGCGCAGCCGAGCGCGACGAGGTCGCGGTTCGCCGACACGGTGTCACCGTGTTTCAGCGCGAAGTTGCGAATCGATCCGTACGACTCCGCATACAGGATCAGCATCAGCGCGAAAGCAAGTTCGACCGTCTGCATCCATGCATTGCGGTCGAGATACGGCAGCCCGAATTCGATGTGCCGGAAATCGATGTGTCCGACGATCGCGATCCCGTAGTGCTGCCAGTCGACCATATACCCGGCCGCGATCGACAGCACGATCACGACCAGTGTCGCGGGCACGCGCGAGCGCCGGCCGAGCACGAACAGCAACGCGAGCGCGGTCGCGCCGAGCGCGACGCTCGCGAGGTTCGCGTGCGATGCGCCGGCGACGAGGTCGAGCACGACATGCGGCGCGTCACTGTGCTGCACGGAGATCGCGAGAATCTTCGGCAGTTGCTTGATGACGATCGTCAGCGCCAGGCCGAACGTGAAACCGCGCAGGACCGGACGCGCGACGAAATCCGACATGCCGCCCAGTCGCGCGGCGCCCGCCAGGATGAACAGCACGCCCGTCATCGTGACGAGCGCGGCCGCCAGCGCGAGCTGCGCGGCAAGCGCCATCCCGGACTCGGCCAGCACGGTCGCGGCGAGCACGGCCGCCGACGACGACGTCGACGACACGATCGCAAAGCGACTGCTGCCGGTCAGCGCATAGACGACGAGCCCCGACAGCAGTGCGATGAGGCCGGCTTGCGGCGGCAGGTTGGCGAGACCCGCATATGCGACCGCCTCGGGAATCAGCAGCCCTGCGATCGACAGGCCGGCCAGCGCATCGAGACCGATGCGCTGCCTGACCGACGGCGTTGCCGCATCGAGTGCAGCGAAATGCCCGGGATGCTGCGGGCCGGCATCCGAATGGGGGGGAACGGTCGTCATGAAGTGGCAGGCGCCAGGCGCGTATCAGGGTTTGACGGCGATGACACCCGACCAGCCGGGCAGATAGCGGGCGTCTTGCTCATGCGCGCGGCGCAGCGAGAGGTCGAGCGCCTTCGAGAAGTTCTTGCGGATCTGGTCGAGCGTCACGTGCTGGCGCAGGTAGTCGGCCCACAGGAATTCGCTGAACGGCGTCGCATCCTTCGCGTAGCCGCCGGCCGTGCGCAGCTCGCCCGCAAGGCTCCGGTACGGATCGTCCTCGAGCCCCGTCAGCGCCTTCGGCAGATGCGCGTAATCGCGACGCGAACCATCCGCGCCGAACGGATGCACCCACTGGTTGTGTTCCATCATCCGCCAGAAGATCGTGTTGTCGAGCCAGGACAGATCCTTCAGCAGCATCGCGTTCACACGCGTCTCCCCTTCCTCGATCAGCGCGAGGCCGAGATGGTGATGGTCGGTGATGTAGTGCAGCCCGTCCGGGCCGAGGACGGTCGGAAACCAGTGCGACTCGATCGCGGCCTTGCGTGCACGCTTGTCGAGCGTCTTCCAGTGCTTGCGCTTCGCTTTCACTTCGCGATAGCCGACCGTCATTTGCGTCGGACGCAGCGCGTCGAGCCGGACGGGAATGAGATGAACGTCGTTGCCCAGTGCCATGGTCGTACCCCATGTTACGAATTTCCGGCAACGATACTCCTGATCTTGCGCGCCGTTAATACGTCGCGGCCTCGATATGCATGTGCTTGACCATCTCTGACAACCGAACGCAAACACTATGCACGCAGGTCGTCGCGCTCGAGACGATGACGAACATAGGAAATTCCGTCATGCACGACGCTCACGCGCCGCATCCCGAGCTTGCGGGCGACGTTCAGCGAACCCGTGTTCGCCTCGGCAATATCGGCGATCACGCGCGGCAGCCGCACGGTGTCGAACGCATGACGCACGACGGCCGCGGCGGCCTCGCTTGCGATGCCGCGCCCCCACGCCGCGCGCACGAGCCGCCAGCCGATCTCGACGTCGCGCGCGCCGCCCGCATAGTCGGGAATCAACAGGATCCATCCGATGAACGCGTCGGGCGCGGCCTTCTCGAAGATCGACCAGTAGCCGAGGCCCGGCGGATACGCGCGTGTGATCCGGTGCGTGACGAAGCGGCGATGTTCGTCCGGGTCGTGCCACGGGCCCGCGATGTAGCGCGTGACCTCGGGATCGCGATCCATCTCGATGCACGCGTCGAGATCTGCCAGCACGCGCGGGCGCAGCCACAGCCGCCCGGTCTCCAGGACGGGCAACGCGGCAACGGATGGTCGGGTCATCTGGACTCCTGATTCGGTAGCGATGCGCATCGCGCACATTACATAACTGATACAAAAAGCCTTCCAGCATGATACAGACGCCTGTCGCCTGTCTCGTGCACGCTCATTTCGGTTTTCTCAACAGCCCATTTCATAGGGATTATTCCCGATTCGCGGTTATCGCACCCCACATCGTTCGGTGCCGCGGCCTACACTCGATCCATGCCCCCCCGCACCGCGCGCAAGCCGGGTCGGCATCCGCCTGCGGATCGTGAGCGCGCAAGCCTACGAGGAGACCTCGGACATGAGCTGGACCCGCGAACAACGCAACGTCACGATCGCCGCCTACCTGGGCTGGACACTCGACGCGTTCGATTTTTTCCTGATGGTCTTCGTGCTGAAGGACATCGCCGCCGAATTCGCGTCGACGATCCCCGCCGTCGCGTTTGCGCTGACGCTCACGCTCGCGATGCGTCCGATCGGCGCGCTGATCTTCGGCCGGCTCGCCGACCGCTTCGGCCGCCGTCCGACGCTGATGATCAACATCGCGTGCTATTCGCTGCTCGAACTCGCGTCGGGCTTCGCGCCGAGCCTCGCCGCGCTGCTGGTGCTGCGCGCGCTGTTCGGCATCGCGATGGGCGGTGAATGGGGCGTCGGCTCCGCGCTGACGATGGAAACCGTGCCGACCCACGCGCGCGGCTTCGTGTCGGGCTTGCTGCAGGCTGGCTATCCGAGCGGCTACCTGCTCGCGTCTGTCGTGTTCGGCCTCTTCTACCAGTACATCGGCTGGCGCGGCATGTTCATGGTCGGCGTGCTGCCTGCGCTTCTCGTGCTGTATGTGCGCACGCACGTGCCCGAATCGCCGGCCTGGAAGCAGATGGAAAAGCGTCCGCGGCCGAGTCTCGCGGCCACGATCCAGCAGAACTGGAAACTCACGATCTACGCGATCGTGCTGATGACCGCGTTCAACTTCTTCTCGCACGGCACGCAGGACCTCTACCCCACCTTCCTGCGCGAACAGCATCACTTCGATCCGCATACCGTCTCGTTGATCACGATCGTGCTGAACATCGGCGCGATCGTCGGCGGCCTGTCGTTCGGCTCGATTTCGGAGAAGATCGGCCGCCGCCGCGCGATCTTCATCGCCGCGCTGATCGCGCTGCCGGTTCTGCCGCTGTGGGCATTCTCGAGCGGCCCGGTCGCGCTCGCCGCGGGCGCGTTCCTGATGCAGATCTCGGTACAGGGCGCGTGGGGCGTGATACCGGTTCACCTGAACGAGATCTCGCCCGACGAGATTCGCGCGACCTTCCCCGGTGTCGTCTATCAGCTCGGCAACCTGCTCGCGTCCGGCAACGCGACGATGCAGGCGTCGCTCGCGGTTTCCCAGGGCAACAACTACAGTTTCGCCCTGGCGCTCGTGGCCGGCATCGTGGCCGTCGTGATCGCCGTGCTGATCCTGTTCAGCCGCGAACGGCGCGGCATCGACATGACGCAATCGGTCAATACGCGTACCACCGTCGGGTGAGCCTGAATATTGCCGCATCGCACCATCACGTGTGCCCCGTCCCGCCGGGGCCACGCGACATACTTTCCGCATCTGCACATCGAACTAGAGGAATTTGTCCAGATTCCTCGCTTGCCCGTGCCGCCTGCGTTTTTTTATCTTAATAAAAACGGCTGTTTGAATCAGATAAACAAATCACCTGTTCGCGGCCGGGCGACCGGCATTGGGAGGCGGGACATGGCAGTCAGTCAGGAGGGGCGACCGTCGGCGGGACGGCCGTCGGGGACGCGGTCATCCGGCAATCGGCAGACCGGCGGGACGAAGGCGCGCATTCTCGATGCGGCCGAGGACCTGTTCATCGAGCACGGCTTCGAAGCGATGTCGATGCGGCAGATCACGTCGCGCGCGGCCGTGAACCTCGCCGCGGTCAACTACCACTTCGGCAGCAAGGAAGCGCTGATCCACGCGATGCTGTCGCGTCGGCTCGACCAGCTCAACCAGGAACGTCTCGGCATTCTCGACCGCTTCGATGCGCAGCTCGGTGCGCACATCACCTGCGAACACGTGCTCGGCGCGATGTTCATTCCCGCGCTGAAGGCGTCGCGCGACCCCGACCGCGGCGGCCCCGCATTCCTGCGGCTGATCGGCCGCGCGTACACCGACCCGTCGCCGTTCGTGCGCAACTTCCTGACCGCGCACTACGCGAGCGTCGCCGGCCGCTTCTTCGATGCGTTCCAGCGCGCGCTGCCGCATCTGCCGCGCACGGAGCTCGGCTGGCGGCTGCACTTCGCGATCGGTGCGCTGTCCGGCGCGCTGGCCGGTGCCGAAACCGAAAGCCTGATCGACGAATTCTCGCAAGGCCGCACGATGAACGACGTGCAGATGATCGCGCGGCTGTCGTCGCTGATCGTCGCCGCACTGAAGGCGCCGATGCCCGACAGCGCGCAGCTGTCGATCTTCGCGGCCGTGCTCGACGATGCGGGTGCGAGCGAGGCGTTCGGGCTGTCCTCGAGCGCGCCGGCTGCCGATTCGGCGACGGTGCATTCGGCGAGCTGATCGCGCCGAGCCGCGCAGGCGGCGATTCACGATTTTGGCGGCCCGGACCGGCGTTGATGCGCTGGCCCGGGCCGAACGAATGTCATGCGGCGGGAGCCAAGGTGGCTTGCGCTCGTCGACAAAAAAGGCATGGCGAGAATATCGCGCTGAAGCGTCGACTCTCACTGACTGGAAAGCATGGGGTGAGAGCAAGCGCTGAAGCGCCAACTCTCGCCGACCGCAAAGCATGGGGTGAGAGCAAGCGCTGAAGCGTCGACTCTCGCCGACCGCAAAGCATGGGGTGAGAGTAGGCGCTAAAGCGCCAACTCTCACCGACACCGGAGACACATCATGTCCTCATCCGCAGCAACCGCAGCGGCCCAGCTCCCGCCGAACACCGACGGCATCTGGTACGCGTCGTATCCGCCCGGCGTGCCGCACGAGATCGACGTCACGCAATACGCATCGCTCGTGCAATTCTTCGACGAATGCACGACACGCTTCGCCGAGCGGGTCGCCTACGTGAGCGCAGGCGCATCGATGACCTACCGCACGCTCGCGCAGAAAGTCGATGCATTCGCGTCGTATCTGCAAAGCATCGGCGTGAAGCCGGGCGACCGCGTCGCGATCATGCTGCCGAATACGTTCCAGTACCCGGTCGCGCTGTTCGGGACGCTGAAGGCCGGCGCGATCGTCGTCAACGTCAACCCGCTCTATACCGCGCGCGAACTCGCGCACCAGTTGAAAGACAGCGGCGCGCAGACGATCGTCGTGTTCGAGAACTTCGCGAGCACGCTGCAGGAGGCACTGCCGGAAACGCAGGTGAAGAACATCGTCGTCACCGCGCTCGGCGACCTGCTCGCCGACGGTTTCAATGCGAAGGGGCGCCTGATCAATTTCGTGCTGAAGCACGTGAAGAAGCTCGTGCCGCCCTACAGCCTGCCGCAGGCGATCCAGCTGCGCGCCGCCCTCGCGCTCGGCGCACGCGGCAAACCGCAACCGGTGCAGACGACGCGCGACGATCTCGCGTTCCTGCAATACACGGGCGGCACGACAGGCGTCGCGAAAGGCGCGATGCTCACGCACGGCAACCTGATCGCGAACCTGCTGCAGGCCAAGGCGTGGATCGCCGACCAGGTCTCGGGCGACGTCGAGACCGTGCTGACGCCGCTGCCGCTCTATCACATCTATTCGCTGACGGTGAACGCGTTCATCTTCATGGGGCTCGGCGGTCGCAACATCCTGATCGCGAATCCGCGCGACATGAAGATGGTGATGAAGATCATCCGCAACGAAACGTTCACCGGAATCACCGGGATCAACACGCTGTACAACGCATTCCTCGACAACGAGGAATTCCGCAAGCGCGACTTCTCGAAGCTCAAGCTCGCGATGGCGGGGGGCATGGCAATGCAGCGCGCGGTCGCGGAGCGCTTTCACGAGGTCACGGGGCGGCCGGTCGTCGAAGGCTACGGGCTCACCGAATGCTCGCCGATCGTCACGATGAATCCGGTGAACCTGAACGACATGGCCGAATTCAGCGGCTCGATCGGCCTGCCCGCGCCGTCGACCATGGTGCGCTTTCGCCGCGAGGACGGCACCTGGGCCGGCATCGGCGAGCCCGGCGAGCTGTGCGTGCACGGCCCGCAGGTGATGCGCGGCTACTGGCAGCGGCCCGACGAGACCGCGAAGGTGATCGACGCCGACGGCTGGCTCGGCACCGGCGACATTGGCGTCATGGACGAACGCGGCTTCATCCGCCTCATCGACCGCAAGAAGGACATGATCCTCGTCTCGGGCTTCAACGTGTATCCGAACGAAATCGAGGAAGTGCTGGTCATGCATCCGGGCATCAGCGAAGCCGCCGCGATCGGCATCCCGGACGAAGTCCAGGGCGAACGGATCAAGGTCTTCGTCGTGCGCCGCGACCCGACGCTGACGGTCGACGACGTGCTCGCGCATTGCCGCAAGAACCTGACCGGCTACAAGATGCCGAAGTTCGTCGAGTTCCGCGACGCGCTGCCGCAGACGAATGTCGGCAAGATCCTGCGCCGTGCGCTGCGCGACGAGGAACTCGCCAAGCTCAACGCCGCGAAGCGCAGCTGAACGATCCATCGCCCCCAGGAGACGCTGTCGATGAACGAAGGAACGAAGCGCCGCACACGGCACGCCGCCGCGGCCATTGTGTGCATGCTGTCGCTCGCGCAAGCCGGCCTGCATGCGCAGGAAACGGCTGCTGCCGCGAGCACGGTCCAGGATGATGCACTGCCGGCGGACCTGGCGAAGGTCACGCGCGAGCCGGTCGCGCAGCAGGCGCACTGGCTGCGCACGGCCGCCCAGCGCGGCACGCTCGCACAACTTGACGACGCGACGCTCACGGCGCTGTTCACGGCACTCGATCCGCTCACCGTCCCGCTCTATATCCGCAATGGTCCCAACGGCTATCCGTCGTACCAGTTCACGATGGTGCGCCAGGAGCGCATCAACGGGAAATGGTCCGATACGCCCGACCGCATGCTCGTGAAGACGACCCGCGAACCGTTGCGGGTGTATGCGAAATGGCTGCCGGGCGGCGCGCATGCGGGACAGGAGACGATCTACGACACGACCCGGCGCAAGGACGAGATGTACGGCCATCTCGGCGGCCTGCTCGGCAAGATTCCGCTGTGGACGGCGCTCGACGGCGCACTCGCACGCGCGCAGTCGAATCACCAGGTGAAGGATCTCGGCACCGAGTTCATCACGAACCTGTACCTGACCGAAGGGAAGAAATACCAGGAAGCCGGCGTGCAGCGGCCGACGCAGGTGGAAGCGAAGACGATCGGCGGGGTGCGCGTCGTCGCGCTCACCTACGAGACGCCGACCGGCCGCCCGCAGTTCTATGCGAAGAAGGAAACCCTCGGGCTCGACCTGCACGCGCCGTACTTCAGGACTGTCGAATCCTATGACAACGACGGCAAGATCTTCGAACGGATCATCATCGAGAAAATCGCGCCGGCGACGCTCGACGAATCCGCGTTCGACCCGAAGAATCCGGATTACGCGTTCTGATCGTCACCGGCGCCGCGCGGGGCGCGCTCAATCGTCGTCATCGTCGTGATGCTTATGCCAATGCCTGTGATCGTGCCTGCGCCATCTCCGGTAACCGTCGTCGTCCTCGTCGCCGTAGTAGCCGTATCCGTAACCCGGATAGGCGACCACCGCCGGCTGCGGCGCCACATAGACCGGCGCCGGTTCGGCATAGACCGGTGCGACCGGCACGCCGATGCCCACCGACAGGTCGACGTGTCCCGCCATTGCACTGCCGGAAGCGAGCAACGCCACACTCCCGATCCACATTGCCAATCCCTGCTTGTTCATGTTCCCCTTCCCAGATCCGCCGGCCAGCCCGGCATGCGCGTCGAAGGTAATCGCGCCGCGCGCCATCAGGTGCTACGCCGGTGCGAGAGTCGTAACGCGACGTAACGAAACGGCATTAGCCATTCGACCGAATCGCGCAAATGCACGGGAACGTCTATAGTGGGTTACGGTTCGACACAATCGCGACTGCGCACTGGTGGAACGAACAGGGTAAAATCCCGCCAAACACTTGGTGGGCAACCACGCCACACACGCACAACATATTCTCTGACGCAGGCTCCTGCCGCACCTCAATGGCCAATCCCGCAGAATCCCATCCGCAAAACGACTTCATCAATTCGGCGCGCAAGGAACGTAAGCGTGTTGAAATCTATCTCGTCAACGGCATTCGTCTGACGGGGTGTATCGAGTCGTTCGACCAGTACCTGGTGATGCTGCGCACCCCCGTGGGTCTGCAAGGCATCTACAAGCGTGCGATTTCCACGATTCAGCTCGACACGGGCGGTTCGCGCCCGGGCGGCGGCGGCCCCCGCGGCCCGCGCACCGGTGGTCGGCCGGGCGGCCGCGAAGGCGGCGGCCACAGCCCGTACGGCTCGCACGGTGGCGCCCGTGAATCGCGCGGCGACGGCGGCGGCTACGGCTCGCGCGAACCGCGTGAAGGTTATGGCTCCCGTGAACCGCGCGAAGGCTATGGCGCCCCGCGCGAACCGCGCGACGGTTATGGCGCGCCGCGCGAGCCCCGCGAAGGCTACGGCGCCCCGCGCGAAAGCTACAGCGCACCCCGCGACGCCGGCGACGCATCGGGCAACACGTCACCGTCCGACACACGCGGCGGCAATGGGCCGGTGATCGTTACGCGCCGCCGGCGAATCGTGCCGGACGGCCAGTAAAACGAAAGGGCAAGCCAAATGGCTTGCCCTTTTTTCTGGTGGGTCGGCGCGGCATGTCGCCGCACCGCCCGTGCCGTGGTCGCTCAGTGTGCCGTCGTCGGCAAGCCTGCGTCGGCCTCGCGCTGCAGCGAACGCACCTGCTGCTGCAATGCGCGCAATTGCGACTGAAGCTGCGCCTGTTGCGCCTGCAACGCCGCCGTTTCGGCGCGGACGCTCTTCTGGCGATCCGCGACCGCTGCCTGCTGCTCGCGTGCGATCGAGATGTCCGCCTGCAGACGCCGCGCCCGCTCCTGCGTGACTTCGATCTGCCGGTCCATCTGCGCCTTCTGCGATTCCAGCTTCGCCGCACGCAGCTCGTTGACGGCCAGCCGTTCCGCCTGACGCGAGAAATCGCGATAGATCGTTTCCGCCCGCGTCTCGTCGTAAGTCTTGATCACACGCCAGAACGCCTTCTGCTGGAACAGCGCGACGAAATAGGAACCGTCCTTCACGCTGAACAGCATGCTCGCGCCGTAGCTGCCGTTATAGCTGGTGCGCATTTCCGTCAGCGAATGCGCCTGGATCTGGCGCTGAAGCTCGTCGACCGTGCTCTGCCCGGTCGTCTCGCCCGCCTGCGGCTGCACCGACGTCTGAACCTGCTGATCGATCACCGGAATCGCCGCCACCGGTGCCGACGCCTGCTGTACCGCCGGCGATGCGTTGCCGGCCAACCCCTGCGCGAACGCGCCCTGCATGCCTCCCATCATGGCGAGCAACACACACGCCCGCCCCAACCTCGTCATCTGGCTCATGAATTTCAATTCCCCGCCCGTGTCGTTGTAATTCAGCGCGATTTTATCTCATTAATTAATCGCTTTCGCGGGTCTCGGGCTCTTCGTCGAATATCTGATATTTGCGCATCTTTTCCCACAGGACCTTCCGGCTGATGCCGAGCTGCTGAGCCGTATCCTGGCGCCGCCAACCGTTTGCGTCGAGGGCAGCGATCACGCGGCTGCGCTCGTTCATGTCCCACTTGCTGCGGTCGACGAAGACCTCTGCCGCACTCTCCACCGGCACCGGCTGCGCCGAATTGCGCGCATGGGCGATCAGCCGCTGCAGTCGAGCGGCATCCCAGCCGCCCGTTTGCCGCACCGTCACCCCGACCCGCTCCGCCAGGTTGCGCAGTTCGCGCACGTTGCCGGGGAAATAGCTGTCCGCTACCGCGTCCGCGAGCCAGTAAGGCAGGTCAGACAACTGCGCGAGCCGCTCGTCGCCCACCACCTCTGCGACGAACGACTTGAACAGCGCGATCTTGTCGACCGCGCCCCGTTCTTCCAGCGACGGAATGCTCAGCTCGATCACCGCGAGCCGATAGTAGAGATCCGCGCGGAACAGGCCATCCTTCACGAGTTGCGGCAGCTTCTTGTTGCTGGCCGCGACGAGACGGAAATCGACCTTGATCGGCGTCGTCGCGCCGACCCGCAGCACGGTGCCGTCCTCGAGCACGCGCAGCAGCTTGACCTGCTGGTACAACGGCAGGTCGCCGACTTCGTCGAGGAACAACGTGCCGCCCGCCGCCTGCTCGAAATAGCCTTTATGCGCAACAACCGCGCCGGTGAACGAGCCTTTCGCGTGCCCGAAGAACAGCGATTCGAACAGGCCATCCGGAATCGCGCCGCAGTTGACCGGAACGAATTCGCCGTTCCGGTAGCGCGAATGCTTTTCGTGAAGCAATTGCGCAATACGTTCCTTACCGACGCCGGTTTCGCCGTGCAGCAGCACGTTGGTGTCGCAGTCGGCGAACGTATCGACCTCGCGCAGCAGCGCCTGCATCGACTCCGAGTGCGCGACGAGTTCGGAAGGTTGCAGCGTATCGGCTGCATGCGCGCGCAGCTGCGTGACGAGCTTGCCGATCATCCCGCGCAGTTCGGCACAGGTGAAGTCGAGCGGCAGGATGTGCGAATAGTCGGGCGGATACTGCGACGCGTCGTGGTCGCGCGCGGCGCCGACCCAGACGACCGGCATGCCGATGTTGGCCTGCCAGTCGCGCAGGAATGCCGAGCCGGTTTCGATCATCGTCACGCTGATGATCGCGAGCGACGGCCGCAATGCGGCGCGCTCCGGCGAGATTTCCGCATTGTCGGCGCGGATCACTTCGACGTCGAAGCTCGCCATGCAGCGGGCAACGCGGTCGACGATGTCCGCCTTGCCTTCCCAGACGTACAGGTCGAGTTCTGCGATTGCGGAGGTGGTTCTCATTGCTAATGCTTTCAATGAACGATTTGCGGGGCGTTGCAAGTCAGGCTGTGTTGTATCACGGTCAGTTGCCCGATTTGCAATCCTAGTGCCGTCAGCAATGGCGTCACTAACACGTTGATCAACGGATTGACGAGACCGAGCAGCAAAGGAATGAGCTGCCCCGTGAGCGGCTGAAGAATCTGAGTCAAAATTGATAGATCCATCCCTAAAACATTGAGCTGGAGCAACGTTCCGTTCAACAGATTGGTCAGTTGTACGTTGAGCGAGTTGGTTGCTGTCGACGACGTGGTCCAGTTAGGTCCCGGAGACCATGCGGATGACGCGCACGCACCATTGCTCGGCTTGGTATTGCAGAACGAGTATTGCGAATTGTTCGGATAAACGATCCCCGTCCCGGTCAATGGCAGGCTGGCGTTCAGTGCCCCCGGAGTCGAAGGCAATGGCGGCCCGCTATAGATAGGCGTGCTGGTACTGCTCCCCACGTACGCAACGGGGTTCGACAGCGACAAGGCAACTTGCAGGGCGCTAAAGTTTCCGAGTATTCCGGACGCCGACAATTTCGCAACAGGAATCGTGGCAGAACTGGACGCACAGCTCGGGGAATTGAGGTTCACCGTGCCGCCGGTATTCTGTCCGGCGCAAATCATAGCCACACCCGGCAACGCACCGAACGTCGCGGTGCTCGATGCAGGCGTCGATTGGCAACTCGTGTTGGCCAGCCATGCCCGACCGGGGCCACCAAGGATGATATATAGGGGCAAATGCGGTCCCGTCAATTGAAGCGTCAACAGACCGGGAATACCCAGCGGCGGCGGATCCGACAGCGCTTGCACATCAACGTAAAGCCCGATCTCCGCTTGCGACGCCTGCGTGCGCCAGATGCCGTTCAGCTGTCCGGCTTCGCCAATTCCGATCGACGGCGGCGCGAGCACCTGCAATTGCAGGCTATTGACTCGAACCAGCGACGACACCGCTGAAATAAGCGGACAGAACGCACTGCCGGGGCAGTTGGCCTGCCCAACCGATACAGTCAGCGCGCTGTTGTATGCGCCGATCTGCGCCGTCGCCAGCAGCAACTGAAGCACGTTGATGCTCGCATTCGCCGCCGCCTCCGGATTACTGCCCGAGTATTGCAGGAGGCTGCCCAAAGCAATCTTGTTCACATTGACGTTTGCGCCAACGCTGTTCTTCAGTACGGTGAGGACCGTGCCGACCGTGGTATTGCTGCCCACCGCCGTAGCGGTGAGGTTCAGGAGATCCGATACAGTCAGGTTAAGACCAAGCAACTTCCCGACGCTGGCTGGACTCGACATGCCTGCCGTGCCGAGTTGAGTCGCGACGTTCGCCAATTGTCCCAGCGTGACGTTGGCCCCGGCCAACGCCTGGTAATTGGCCAAACCCACATTGACATTGGTCGAAGCGCCCAGCAATCCGGTCAACAGGGGATCAAGTATTGCGGACGAAGAGGTATTCAGGTTCGCAAGCGTCGAACCCACGCTAAACGTGTCGATTGCGGCCGCACGTGCGGTCGCCGTCGCGGAGATCACCGCCCGCCGTCCGCTCAACTGGTTCAGCAGCCCCAGGAAGAAGTAGTTCACCTGCCGGTACGCCGTAACCTGAGCGGCATTCGCAGCAGTCGGCGCCGGCGTCACGTAAGCGGTCGAGGAGTCCCACTTCCCGCAGCTAACGGCGATCTGGTCGTTTCCCACGGTCGGACTTGGGGTCGCCGTGGCGCTTATCAGCGTGAAAGCATAACCCTTGTCATTGATATTCGCGCTCGTCGTCACATTGTTCTTTGCATCGCTCAGGCAATTGGTCGGATCACTCGACATCGGCTGCACTGCCGCCAACGCAGCCAGGTCCGCAACCCTTTGCAGATCGCGCTTCTGCAAATACAGATTCGCGACGTCGATCACGCCGAGCACCACGATCGCTACCATGACCCAGATCGCTGCCATGACCGCAATGGAGCCACGTTGACGCCGCTTGCCCAACCAGCGAGCGCCGCGCCGCGGGAACTCAAGTGTCTGATCTACGCGCATCGTCATCTCGCCTACTGCGCACTCTGCCCGCTACCGGACATGCCGCCCGACGAACTGCCCAGCTGCGTGCTCATCGATACCGGAATCTTGTTCTTGAATGAATCGAGATAGCGCTGATAGACCAGCGACGCGACGTCGCCAAGCATCGGTTGTGCTGGTGCCGCAGCACGGTTGTCTCGCTGGATCGAGAGCCATTCCTTCGTCGAACGGTCAACATCGGAAGCGGCCGGCGTTACTTCCTGCCGTACCTGCGCGACTGCGGTGCCCATCGTCATCGTCATGATCGCGGCAAGCATCATGATGCGATTCGCACGCGCGTTTCGATAATGTTTGTTGTTCATGTCGATCCCCGCATTCTTGTTCATTGTGCAAACCGTTGCAGCAGCGGCACGGTCTGGTCATAGCCGAAATTGTTTGCCATCGGTGTGATGGGCGCGTTCGGCGCGTGCCGCGACACCACCGATGGCATCGCAACTGCACGCTGCTGCGCTCGTCCCGCGGCCGCAATCTTCGCAGCATCGCTCGCGATGTCCTTGCGGATATCTGCCGGTAGTCGCTGCTGGCTCATAAGCCGCTGCGCGTCCTGTGTACGCCCGGCAGCGATCAGATACAAAGCGAGGTTGCTGACGATCTTCGGATTGCGCTGGTCCAGTTCCGCGGCCTTCATCAAGGGCACCCGCGCGCCGACCACGTCGCCGTTACGCAATTTCGCATAGGCGAGATCGGACAGCAGCGGCGCGTCCGTCGGCGCAAGCTCCGACGCCTGTGTGAGAGCCCGTACCGCCTGATCGAAATCCCCAGCCGCGCCTGCGATCAATCCGAGTCCGCGATACCCGCGAGCGGCGAGCGGCGTCTTCAGCAACTGCGTGTAGGCGGCAGCGCTCGCGGCGGGCTGATCCGTCATGCGTAACGCGTCCGCGCGAAGCAAAATCGTATCCGGCGAGATGCCGTATGCCTTGTCATAGGCGTCGATGTGTGCAAGCGACGCGTAATAGAGACCTTGGGCCTGCATTCGCTGGATCAAACCGAGATACATAGCGGGCGTGTCCGGCACCGCCTGTTTCTGCTCAGCCGCCTGAATCAGTGCCGCTCGTTCAGTTTGCACGCCGACGCCGTATCCGCTCTCCTTGGTCGCACAAGCGCCAAGCAGCAGCACCGCTGTCGCCATACCTGCGCGCCTTGCTGCTCTGCTGATCCGATTCATCGTCATTCCTTCCACGTATTAATGATGCGCCGACAGCGCATGCATCACTGCCAGAAATCCGGGGCCAGCAGTCACGATCAGCAGTGCGGGCAGCAGCGTCAGGATCATGACCCCCGTCATCTTCACCGTCAGTCGACCGATGCGTTCGCGAAGCATCGCACGACGCGTCTCGCGTAGCCTGTCGCCGAACTGCTTGAGCGGCTCCTGCACCGCGCCGCCGTGCTTGTCGACCTGCACCATCAAACGGACAATCGCGCGCAAGTCCTCGTTGTCGAATCCGCCTGACAACCGTTGCATCGACTGGTCTCTCGTGCGGCCGGCCGCAAACTGGCGCTGCGCGATCCCGACTTCCGACGACAGCACAGGCATCATTCCGCGAAAATCGTTCGTCACGACCTGCAAGCTTTGATCCAGCGACAGTCCGACGCCCTGCAACAGCCGTAGCATGTCGACGAACAACGGTAGTTCATCGACCACGCTTTGTCGACGCGCCGCGGCACGGCGCTGCAAGAACATCTTCGGCAGCATGAAGCCAAACGCGAACGCAGCGAACATCCCGGTCGTCCAGTATCCGCCCGTCATTCGCCCGCTGGCGAAAATCGCGAAGAGAAGCGGCAGCCCAACCCCGCACGCGATCCGCGCACTCAGGAACAGTCCGCGCGTGCGGGTGTCGATGTAGCCGCATTGCTCAAGAAGGCGGCGATCTTCTTCCGCGACGATGTGCTTGCCGAAACCGGTATCGAGCCAGCGCATCCCCGCCTCCGATACGCGTGCAAGCACACGTTGAAGGCGCTGGCGATTACGCGTAGCCGGTTGCGTGTCAGTACTGCCGTCGGTCGCCGGCCGCACCTTGGCCGCCTCGAGTGCTGCCATGTGCCGGTCGAGCGCATCGACAAGCGCACGTTCGGCACGCGAGGCGGCGCTCGCACGCAGCAACGCGACCATTCCGAACAACAGCACGCCCAGCGCGCCGAGCGCCAGGGCAACCGATCCGATCTGAGTTGCCGTCATCGCATCACCTGAGTCGAGCCATTCGATACAACCATACGCTGCCCGCCACTTGCGCGAGAAACGCGAACATGAGGAGCATTCGACCGCTCTGATCGTTCCACATGCCTTCCAGATACTTCGGGTTGGTCATCACGACAAAACTGCCAATCGCGATAGGTAGCATCACGAGGACGAAGGCCGACAATCGCGTCTCCGCCGACATCGCTGCCAGTTCACGCTCCGCCTGCTCGAGGTCACGCATGAACACGGCCATGCGATCGAGCATCACGTCCGCCCGACCGCCGTACTTGACCGACAAACGCAGCACCGAACCGAGAAGTTCGAATTCCTGGGTCCGATAAATTTTCGCGATATGAAGCATCGCGCGATCGATCTCGACACCCGTCCGCAACATCCGGGAAACATGATCGAGACACCCCCGCAAAGGCTCCTCCGTCGTCAGCAACGCTGCCTGAAATGCCGCGGGCACGCTGTTGCCCAGCGTCACCAGCCGCACGATTCCGTCGAGAAACGAAGGGATCTGCCGGACGATCTTCAATCGCCGCCGCTGAATTCGCGAAGTGAGCCAGATGCCGAAAATCGTGCTCCCGCAGAGAAGCGCGGCGAACGATGCGAGCGCGCCACCGCGGCTACCCGCCATCGCCGCGATTGCGACGAGCACGGCAAGCGCGCCGATAGCCTTGCCACGCGCACCCTCGATCCCGGCACGGCTCACGAGATTGGTCAGATGCTCTTTTACCGCCCCGTACCAGTGTATCCAGAACGCACTCGATGCCGCGTTGCGCACGCTGGTCGACGACGAGGCGCGAGGCGCAGTCGACGCCGCCGGCCTGGCGGCCTGCGCCACTCCGCGCGCGCCCGGTTCGAGCCGACTATCGATGAAGCGCTTCGCATCGGTACGCACGCGCCGGGTTTCCGCATGTCGCCACAGCATCAGCGCCGACGCCGCGCACAGCATCGCGACCGCGAGCACCCAGATCATTGCGCTATACATTGAAGCCCCCGCCGCGGCCGAATCCGCCGCCGCCGAACCCGCTGCCACCCGATCCGCTGTTCGTCAGCGTCTGGCGGAAGCGCGCGAGCTTCGGCGAATGCGGATGGATGCCGAGCGATTCCCAGTGATCGACTTCCTCGCCTTCCGGCGTCACGCGCGCTTCGTAGCGATACAGCTCCTGCGTCGCGATGATGTTGTCGGACAGCCCGGTCACCTCGGTGATCGACAGAATCCGGCGGCGTCCATTCGACAGCCGCCCGATCTGCACGATGAAGTCGATCGCGTTCGCGATCTGGCGACGCAAGCTCGACTCGGTCCCCTGGAAGCCGGCGAAGCCAGCGAGCATCTCGAGACGGTACAGACACTCGCGCGGCGAACTCGCGTGCACCGTGCCCATCGAGCCGTCATGGCCCGTGTTCATGGCCTGCAGCATTTCGAGCACTTCACCGCCGCGCACTTCGCCGACGATGATCCGGTCCGGACGCATCCGCAGCGTGTTGCGCAACAGGTCGCGAATCGTCACGACACCGCTACCGTCGAATCCGCCCGGACGGCTTTCGAGCCGCACGACGTGCGGGTGATTCAGCGACAGCTCCGCCGTATCCTCGATCGTCACGACACGCTCGGCCTCCGGAATGTGGAATGCGAGCGCATTGAGCAGCGACGTCTTGCCCGAACTCGTGCCGCCCGACACGAGCACGTTGCAGCGTGCCTCGACCGCCGCCTCGAGCAGCGCGCCGATCTCCTCGTTGTACGTGCCGTTGCCGAGCAGGTCCGAGGGCTTGAGCGGATCCTTGCGGAATTTCCGGATCGACACGATCGGACCGTCGATCGACAACGGCTCGATCACGACGTTCACGCGGCCGCCATCGGGCAGTCGCGCGTCGACCATCGGATTCGATTCGTCGAGACGGCGCCCGATCGGCGCGAGGATCCGGCGCACGATTCGCAGCAAGTGCGCATTGTCGGTAAAGCGCACCGGCAACTTCGCGAGGATCCCGTGCCGCGACACGTACACGTCGTTGTAGCCGTTGATCAGGATGTCCTCGACCGCAGGATCCGCGAGCAGATCCTCGATCGGCCCGAAGCCCGCGAGTTCCTTCGTCAGCGCCTCGGCGATCGCGCGCACCTCGTTCTCGTTGAGCGGAATGCGGCGCAGGCGGACGAAGCTGTCGATCTCGAGATCGACGAACTGATTGATCGCCTGACGCGACCATCGGCCGAACTCGGCGCCCAGTTCCTCGATCCGCGTCAGCAGGTGTTCATGCGCGGCATTCTTGATGTCGTGGAATTGCTGCGTCTGGGAGAACGGCGCTGAGCCGTCGGCAAATTGAATGTCGTGTGCCATCGGTTATGACCGCTTGGACGAGGGTTGAATGAAACGTTTGAGCGCCGACAGGCCGGGCGCCGCGCGCGACGCGCCCGCCATGCCCGATATACCCGGCAGCCGCGTGGCGAGGGATTCGAGTGCGCGCACATACGGGTCGCGCTCCGCCGCGTCGACGATGAGTCGCCCCTGGTTCGCCGCATGGCCGATCGCGACGCGACGTGCGGGCAAGGTGCCGACCAGCGACAACCCGAGACGCTCGGCGATCTGCCCTGGCATCAGGTCCAGCGCGGGATCGTACTGGTTGACCACGAGCTTGACGCGATCGGTATCGACGCCCGCATCGCGCAGACCGGTGAGCAGGTCGGCGGCCGAAACGATCGACGCGACGCCCTGATCGCAGACGAGCCATGCCTCGTCGGCCGAGGTGGCGATCTGCGTGACGAACTCGCGATTCGAGAACCCGCCGAGATCGACGACCTGCTGGTCGAAGAATGCACGGAAACGGTTCAGCAGTCCGATGCATGACGCGTAGGACACGTCGCGCAACCCACTGAGGTCAGGTGGCAGCGTCGTCAACGCAACACCGCTGTGATGGCGGGTCAGTGCAGTGTTCACGAACGTGCGATCGATGCGACGCAGATTCTGCACGGCATCGATAAAGTGGAATTCGCAGCGCGTGTTCAGGAACAAAGCGCCATCTCCGGCAGGGAGCCCGAGGTCGATCAGAGCGGTCTGCCGGCCGGCTGGCGCGCCACCGTTCGCGTTGCCCGTCGCGCCGGGCCCGAGCGCGCGCTTCTGCAGCCAGACCGCGAGATTCGCGGCGAGCGTGCTGACTCCCATGCCGGCACGCGCGCCGAGCAACGCAACGACCTTGCCGTGCCGACTCGCCGGCTCGCTGACGTGTGACAGCAATCCGCGCGTGGTCCGCAGCGCATCCTCTGCGGTACCCGACACGTCGATGAAGTCGCGCACGCCCGCCCGCAGCGCGGCAAGCGTGCTCTCTGGCTGCGCGAGCGAGCCGAGCGCGACGATCGGCAACCCCGGATGTGCTGCGCGCACCCCGGCAACCGCGGCGCTCGCCACTTCGCTGCGCTCGGAGAAATCGATAAAGACCAGCGCCGGATTCAGCCCCGTGATGCGCTGCGCAAGCATGCCCGGTTCCAGCGACGCAGCCTCGACCGCACCGGCGGACACCAATGTATCGGCCAGCCAGCGCACATGTGCTTCCTTTGTCGATGCACAAACGAAATAGTCGATCACGGCGGGTTCACACAATGATTGGATTCGTGCGTTCATGTCGAACACCCCCGATTACGCAAGGCGTCGCGACGTGTCGCAACGCGCCATGCTTCACATTCATTTGGAAAATCCCGGCGCGGCGTCCGGCGACGCCGCACCGCCCAGATAGGATCGCCACACCGGCCCGTCGCGCTGCTCGGACAACTCGCCGGGTGTCGCCGGCAGTACCGCGCCCTTCGCGATCGGCGCAACCAGGTGCGGTGTCACGATAATCAGCAATTCCTTGTCGCTCTGCTGGTAATTCAAGTTCTTGAAGAACGTGCCTATGATCGGCAGGTCGCCGAGCAGCGGCACCTTGCTTACATTCGACATGGTCTGGCGGTCGATCAGGCCGCCGATCACGAAGCTCTCGCCATCGCCGAGTTCGACCGTCGTATCTGCGCGGCGCGTCGTGATGCCAGGTACCGCAACGCCGCTGATCGTCACGCTGTTGACGAAGTCGAGCTGGCTCGACTCCGGCGCAACCTTCAGCGCAATCCGGTTCGGGCTCAGCACCGTCGGGGTCAGCGACAATCCGACGCCATATTGCTTCCACTGGATCGCGGTCGAGCCGAGCCCCTGAGGCGACGGCACCGGAATCTCGCCGCCGGCGAGAAAGCTGGCGCTCTGACCGGACAGCGCGACAAGCGTCGGCTCCGCGAGCACGCGCGCCAGGTTGCTCGCCTCGAGCAATGACAAGTCGGCAAAGATGCCACGCCCAGCTGCGTTAACAACCAGGTTGAATGCCGATGCAACCGGTGCGCCAAGCGTCGGGATGTATCCTGCCGTGCCCGGCCCCGATCCGCCGTTATATGACTGCACGCCGCCCGGCGAGAACGAGCCGAACGAGAAACCGTTGCTCTGCTTGAAGAAGTTGAACCCGACCTGCTTGAGCACTGAGCGGCTGAACTCGACGACGCGCACGTCGACCTGCACGACATTCTTGCCGGCCAGCGTTGAGCGATCGATCACTGTGCCTTTCGGGCTCATGTTTTTGGCGACGGCCGCAGCCCGTTCGTGCGCATCGAGCGAAGTCGCCGTTCCCTGGAGTACCGACGTCCCGCCGTACGCCTTAACCTGCGGCGTCGAACCGTCGAGTACGGCATGCGCAGCTGCATCGACGACTTCGACGCGCCAGACCGTCGGCTCGTCGCGACCGCGCTCCCATAACATCACGTTCGTTGCACCGGGCGCCTTCGCGGTCAGCAGTACGGAGCCGGAACGACTGCCCTTCATGATCAGCACGTCGGCTATCACCGGATCGCCAACGGCGACCCGTTGCAGCGCGCGGCCGGCGGAAAGCTGCCGCTGCGCGCCGACTGCGAGTTCGATCGTGCCGCCCGCGCTTGCAATGGAAGCGAATGTCAGGGCCCAGAGTGCAATCGCGAATGCAATCAGTGTGTTTTTCATTGTTTGTTGGACCGTCGCACGGCCGTTACTTGTCGTCGCTGATGTCGATGGCCATCGATGCTGTTCAATATGAAACCGTCTCTGACCGGCCGCCACGAATCACCTCGATGCTGCCCCCGCTTCCGCTCCCGCCCGAACGCACCGACGGCGGCAGGCGCGACGGGAGCGGCGGCACGCTCACACTGGCCACCGCGGTCCTCGACGTGCCGGACAACTGTTGCAGCGACACACCGGCCGCAGCAAGCGCCGACGGCGACAGTTTGTTGTCCGTACGCATGGCCACCGTCTGCGTCGCGAGTTCATCGTCCCGCGGGTTACGCAGCGCGAGCGTCAGCCGGCCGCTCGATTCGCCGAGCGTCAGCGCGTCGACCTGAGCTGTCGGTACCGCAAGTACCGCAATGCGCGCGTTGCTCGGCTGTCCGTTGTTGCCGTTAGTGTTGCTGCCACTGTCACGTTCCGGCGTCGCGTCGCCGAACGACAGCACGCGCACCTTCGACATCAGCAGCCGCGCTTGTGTCTGCGAAACTTCACCGTCGAGCATCGCGCTGCTCGGTTCGCGCTTCAGATTCACGAATACGTCGACGAAGTTGCCGGGCCGCAGGCGGTTGCCGACGGCGTTGGTCTCGTCGACGCGAACCGCAATCGCACGTTCGCCGGGCTGAATGTCCTCGGCAAGCCCTGATACCAGGGCGTCCGACACGACCGGCGCTGACGCTGGAATGTCCTTCGCAGGAACACGGCCGACCAGGACGGCAGGATCGGCAAATGCACCCGCTGGCGCCGAGGCGGTCGGTTGAACCTTCAATGCATCAGCGGCAATCGGCTGGCCGACCGGGAGCGTGCGCGTCGCGAAGACCACCGGCACCGGCACGGAACTCGCGGTGATGGCCTGTTGTGCGGGGACGGGGCGCGACGTACTGCGTCCAAGCATCCACGCGTATATTCCGAGCAGAATAGCGATCGCAATCAGCAACCCCGCGACGATTTTTGTCAGATTGTTGGCCATGTTGATATGAAAATGCCGGATTCGGTTCTGGAGCGTGGCAACGGTGGGATGACTCGGTTCAACTGGGATTCAATTCAAAGCATGCTCGGCTGAACCTGCACGGTCGCGCTACTCTGCAACTGCGGCGCACTGAATATGAATATCCACGGGATCAGCGGATTCGCCGCGTACGAATAACTCGTCGTCACCATCACGTTGAATGTCGACGTGGACGTCGAAGTGAACGTTCCACTACAGGTGACGCCGGGCGTCGTGGTGGGCGCCGGCACCGACGTGGAAACCTGTGCGGCAAAACTGACGTTCTGCGACCACGGTGCGCCGGCCAGCGCTCGCGCCACGGCATTCCGAGCATTGACCTGCAGCCGGTCGCACGGCGTTGACGCGTAGTTCAACGCGGCACGTGCACCTTCGGTTGCCGCGAACGTCAGGCTTTGCTGGATGATGAAAACCATCCCGAAGGTGACGATCGCGTAAAACATGAGGAAGAACAAGGGAAATACAAACGCGAACTCGATAGCCGCCACTCCCCGTTGCCGCCGCCATGCGGGCGACTGGCGCGCTTGCATCCACCGAGCCATCACACTCCCCTCACATGCATAAGATGCAGAAGCCAAACAGCAGCCGGCATCACCAGAAACGCTGCGTAAGGCGTCGCTCGGCGGCCACCAAGCGTCATCGCCGGCGTATCGCGCTTGCATAGCGCAGAAATTGAAGTCCGTGACAACACCATTACCCAGAGCGCATGGAAAGCAGCGGCTATGCTTGCGATGAGCCACAACCACGGCAACGCTTGCACACCGCACCAAGCACCGAGCACGACGAATACCTTGACGTCGGCCGCGCCCATTACACGTAATGCGAAGAAAAGGGAGAAGCAGACCAGGCCCGCAAACGCGCCGATCGCTGACTGACCCATGGCAACCCCGAACGGATTTCCACTGATGGCCGTACCGATCAATGCACTTGCCAAACCCGCAATAACGAGCGAATTCGGAATACGTCGATACCGAATATCAGTGGCCCCGACCAGCGTAGCCCATACCAGGAAAATCCCGGTAAACAATAGGTGCGCCATAGCAACAACCGACTGCTAACGGGTAGGCAGCGAACGTAATGCGTTCGCTGCCTACCCAGCAGAGAGTAATATCAGCCGGCCTTGTTGCAGGAAGCGGGTGTGGTTACGCAGCTTGAGATAGTCGAGAACATGGTTCCGAGACTGGTACCGATCGTCGAAACGCTTGCGATGATCGCCACCGCGATCAGCCCCGCGATCAGGCCATACTCGATCGCGGTAACCCCGTCTTCTTCCTTCAGGAAGCGCTTGATGAGTGCTTTCATTTTTTAATTCCTCGTGCCTGTATGTACGTTCTTTGGCCTTTTATACGTTGTGCGTCCCCGTATATCTGGCCCTTGCCTCGCGCCGTTCGTTACACATGCGAAACGACAGCCGAGTGCGCCTTCTTTATATGCCACCCCGAAGGGTATGTATCAACATTTGATGCAAGTTAACATTCGCGATAGCGACCCTCCTCGAACGTCGTGTACGGAACTGTACATTTGCTTACACCTGCTCCGGATTCTATATCCGTTCCTATTTAACTTCCAACCTCTTTTAAGACCGGGTCGAAAAAACTTTCCGGGAGCACATCGTATTTGTACGGCGTTTCGGTACGACTTACACATAGGATTTACGATAGGTTAGATGTGCACACCTAGTCCACCAGTAAAACATTCAGACCGCCCGCCAGCCCTCGTCGCCCCTCACGTTACGCCGCACGCGTAACGCCAATGTTGTGACGTTACGTTACGAAACGGACGAAACCGTTCCCATTCGACTGTTCTTAAACAGATTCAACAATCTTTCATTTTGCCTAATTCCTTTTTCCAACAAGGAATTGGCTCGTTTGAAACCAATCGTCGACCCGCCGGCCATCGAAATGGCACGACAGTTGCAGAGTAATCCCCGCATCACTCAACACAACATCAGCTTCAATGCGAGGACGAAATGGACATTCAGGTTATCCCCCATGGCACGCTCCGGACGACTATGATCGCGGCCACCGTAGCAGCCATGCTTTCCCTCTCCGCGTGCGGCGGTTCCGGTTCCATCAGCAAGGGGCTCAGCGGGGGCTCCAGCTCCGGCGGTGGCGATTCGATCTCCACGTCGGGCGGCGGCACCTCGGGCGGCACGTCCGGCTCAACGAGCGGCAGCACGTCGGGTAGCACCAGCGGCTCGACCAGCGGCAGCACGAGCGGCTCGACGAGTGGCAGCACCAGCGGCAGCACGAGCGGCACCACGAGTGGAACAAGCAGCGGCACGAGCGGCACCTCCGGCGTGTCGTCAAACGCGATAGCACCTGTCCTCGCAAGAAGCGGCGATCTCATCACGAATCTCGGCGGCGCCGTATCCGGCCTCGGCTCCATGATCGGCAGCCAGTCGCTGCCCGGCGTCAACCCGGCCACGACGCAGGCCACAGGCGGCATCGTTCAGAACGTCGGCGGCGCGGTGACTGCGCTCGGCAATGGCCTCGGCAACGGCCTCGGCCAGCTCGGCTCGACGAAGGACCCGGTCGGCGTCACGGTCGCCAGCACCGGCGGCGTAGTGAACCAGCTCGGTGGCGCGGTCACGCAGACCGGCAACCTGGTCACGAGCCTCGGCAGCGGCCCGCTGTCGCCGCTCGCTCCCGTCACCGGCGCCGTCGGCGGCCTCGTGACGCAGGTCGGCAACGCCGTATCGAACGGCGGCACCACGCTGTCCAACGTGTTGTCGACCGGTCCGATCCAGCAGGTCACGCAGACGGTCAGCTCGGCGATCACGCCGATCACGACGATGGTCGGTCAGACGACGCAGACGGTCGGGATGGCCACCGGCCTCGGCGCCCCGCTCAACATGCTGCTCGGCACGATCGGCAACGGCCTGAACCAGGGTGGCGCGCTGATCGCATCGACGGGCGGCAACCCCGTCACGACCGGCCTCGGCAACACCGTCTCGTCGGCCGGCAATACCGTGAAGTCCGTCGGCGGCCTGCTCACGGGCGGCACCGGCGGCGCAACCAACCCGCTCGCGCCGCTCACGGGCCTCCTCACGACGGTCACCGGTACGCTCGGCGGCGCAACGGGCGGCACCAGCGGCGGACCGCTCGCCCCGGTGACCGGCCTCGTCTCGACCGTCACCGGCGCACTCGGCGGCGCAGCGGGCGGCACCAGCGGCGGCCCGCTCGCTCCGGTTACTGGCCTCGTCTCGACCGTCACCGGCGCACTCGGCGGTGCAGCGGGCGGCACCAGCGGCGGACCGCTCGCTCCGGTCACCGGCCTTCTCTCCACAGTCACGGGCGCACTCGGCGGCGTAGCCGGCGGCAGCAGCGGTCCGCTCGCCCCGGTCACGGGCCTGGTCTCCACGGTCACCGGCGCGCTCGGCAGCGCAACGGGCGGCGCAGGCGGCAACCCGCTCGCCCCCGTGACGGGCGCGGTGTCCTCCGTCACCAGCACGGTCGGCGTGCCGGCACTGAGCGGCTCCACGGGCGGCGTCACGAATTCGGGCTCGGGCTCGAATCTGCTCGCGCCTGTCACGTCGCTGATCGGCGGCCTGCTCGGCGGCACGCACGGCAAGTAATCGAACATCCATTCATCGACAAGACAGCGAGGAGTCCATCATGTCCCAGCAACGTTCCATGACGACGGCCGTCCTGCGCCAGTGGCGCGCGCCCCTCACCGCTTTCGCCGCAGCGTGCCTGCTGGCTGCCTGCGGCGGCAACAGCGTCAGCACGCCGCCGGTCAGCAACAACGGCGGCAGTTCCAGCGGCACGAGCGGTACCAGCGGCACGAGCGGCACCAGTGGCTCGTCCAGCGGCACCAAGGGTGCTGTCAGCACGATCGGCCAGACCGCAACCGATCTCGGCAGCACGATCGGCAACGTCAGCGTGCCGGGCCTCGGCGACGGCGTGACGAAGGGCGTCGGCAGCACCGTCTCGAGCACCGGCACGATCATCAACGCGGCAGCCGATGCGTTGAGCAACGGGCTGGGACAGACCGGCTCGATCAAGGATCCCGTCGGAACGACGGTCGCCGGCCTCGGGAATGTCGTCGGCGCAACGAGCAACACCGTGTCCGGACTGAGCTCGACGGTCAAGGCGCTCGGCACGGGTCCGCTCGCACCGCTCGCCCCTGTCACGACGCCGGTCGGCACCGTGCTCGACACGGTCGCCAACGGGCTGTCGGCCGCGGGCACGACGATCGGCTCGACGCTGTCGTCGGGCGCCGTGCAGCAAGTGACGCAGCCGCTCAGTTCGGCAATCACGCCGCTGGTGATCACCGCGGGTCAGGTCACGCAGCAGGTCGGCACGACCACGGGTCTCGGACAACCGGTGTCGGGCCTGCTGGGCCAGATCGGCGGCGCAATCAGCTCGGCGGGCAAGCAGGTCGGCAGCACGTCGAATCAGCCGCTCGTCGGCGACGTCGGCCAGCTCGTCACCGCGGTCGGCAACACCGTGACCAACGCAGGCGGGCTCGTGAACCCGAACGGGCCGAACGGCGCGGCGCCGATCCCCGGCCTGATCACGAGCCTCGTCGGCGGCTCGACGGCTACCGTACAAAACGGCTCGTCGTCGGGCTCCAGCTCGACGAACCCGCTCGGCGGCCTGCTGTCCGGTCTCGGTTCGACGCCGCTCGGTTCGCTCACCGGCGCACTCGGTGGCGCAACGGGCGGCTCGGGCAGCAACCCGCTCGCGCCGGTTACTGGCCTCGTCTCCACCGTCACCGGTGCACTCGGCGGTGCAGCGGGCGGCACCAGCGGCGGCCCGCTCGCGCCGGTCACCGGTCTCGTGTCGACGGTGACGGGCACGCTCGGCGGCGCAACGGGTGGCGCAGGCGGTGCAAACCCTCTCGCGCCCGTCACCGGTTTGCTGAATACTGTCACCGGAGCAGTCGGCGGTGCAGCGGGATCCGGGGCTTCGTCGAATCCGCTCGCACCGGTTACGTCGCTCGTCGGCGGCGTGACGGGGACGGCATCGTCGGGCAGCTCGACGGGGCTCCTCGCGCCGGTAACGGGGTTGCTGGGCACGCTGGGTAGCGTTGGCAAGTAAGGAAGACGTTCGCGCCTTTGCAGCCGGAACAAGAGGCGCGACCGTACAAACACAACCGGCAATGCGGCACGCGACGCGCGACACCCTGGTGTCGCGCGCCTGCATTAGAAAGAAGACGAAAAGCAAGGCCTACGAGGAAGAACAATGAAATCCAGACTCGACAGATGGATGATGCTGCTCGCCATCACGGCGGCAGGCACGGCACATGCACAGACGCGCGCCGCAGGTAACCCGCTCGATTCGCTCCCCCAGATCAACGCGCCGCAGAAAGGCCCGAGCGTCACCGTGCAGGTCACGCCGCAGGCACCGCAACTGCAGGAACTGCTGTCGCGGCACCTGACGCCGGCGACGTTCCAGGTCGAAGGCGTGAAGTCGGTGCCGTTCGACGAAATCTCGCGTCGCTTCACGCCCCTCGTCGGCAAGGACATCACGATCGGCGAGCTGATCGAAACCGCGAACGGCGTGACCAAGCTGTACCAGGATCGCGGCTATGCGCTGTCGTTCGCGTTCATTCCCGCGCAGACGTTCGAAAACGGTGTCGTGCGCGTCACGGTCGTCGAAGGCTATGTGTCGGACGTCAAGGTCACCGGCAAGCCCGGCGCGATGGAATCGAAGATCCGCGCGATCGCCGCGCACATCACGGCCGATCGCCCGCTGCGCCGCGCGACGTTCGAACGCTACGTGAACACGTTCGGCCTCCTGCCCGGCGTGACGGTGAAGGCCAATGTTCCGCCGCCGCAGACGACCGACGGCGCAACGACGCTCGAACTGGCCGTCGACCGCAAGGCATTCAACATCAGCACCGGCATCGATTTCAATCACCCGGGCGTGCAAGGCCTCATCACCGCGACGGAGAACGGCCTCACGTCGTTTGGCGAGCAATTGAGCATTTCCGCGCTGGTGCCGCCCGGACGCGACAAGCAAACCTACGTCGCGTTCAGCGGCGCGGTGCCGGTCGGCAGCAGCGGCCTGGTCACGCGCCTCGACGCCAGCACGTATCGCGGCAAGCCGACCGACAATCCAGGGCTGCCGTCGACCGTCGAGCGCACCGTCAAGAACGAGAAGCTCGGTCTTTCGGCATCCTATCCGTTGCTGCTGAACAACCAGCGCAGCCTGCTCGGCACCGTGTCGGGCTATGCGTCGCACAACGAGGACCGTTACCAGAACAAGATTTCCGGCAACAGCATCGACACGCGCTCGCAGGTCCGCGTGCTGCAAATGCAGCTCGACTACACGAGCGTGTCGGCCAAGCAGATACAGAAGCTGAGCGTCAACGTCGCGAAGGGTTTCAACATTCTCGGCGCGTCGAAATCGCAGGACATCACGATCGGCTCGAACACGACATCGGTGGATAGCCCGATCTCGCTGACGTTCGTCCGCACCGGCGCAACTTTCACGCAGACCAACGAATGGCCGTTCAAGATCGGCACGTCGGTCTCGCTGACCGGCCAGTACAGCCCCGACTCGCTGCCGACGTCGGAACAGATCTCGTTCGGTTCGACGCGCTATGCGCTCGGCTACCAGCCCGGCGAAACGTCGGGCGACTCGGGCTGGGGGATGTCGCTGGAGGTCAACCGTGGCTTCACGCCGGGCTGGACGTATATGAAATCCGTCACGCCCTACATCGCGTACGACATGGCGCGCGTGTATCTGCATACCGGCACGCCGTCGCCAAGCCGCCTGTCGTCGGTCGGTATCGGCGTGCGGTTTACGGACAGCCGTTACTACAGTCTCGACCTGAATATCGCGAAGCCGGTGGGCGATGCGCCGGTTGAAAGCGCGTCGCGCAGCCCGCGCGTGAATGCCGCGTTCTCGTATCAGCTCAACTGATCGGTCACCAAACAGCCTGCGTCTCGCAGGCTGTTTGGATTAGAACCCCCTCTATCAAACGCAGCGCGCGGTTTCACGTATTCTGATGAAGCTCGCAACATGCCACCGCCCCATGCAGACGGTCGTGCGGGCGCATCGAATACGAAATGAAACAAGGAGGAAGACGATGATTCAACTGACCCGCCCGTTGCGCACGCTGGCAATCGCAAGCGCGCTGCTCGCTTGCGCCGCACCTGCGTTCGCCCAAGGCGATAGCCCCATCGGCATGTGGCAGACGATCGACGACAACACGCATCAGCCGAAGGCGCTCGTGCAGATCGCCGATGACGGCGACGGCTCGCTGTCGGGCAAGGTCGTCAAGGGCCTCGGCGCCAACGACACGCCCGATCGCCGCTGCACCGCATGCACGGACGAGCGCAAGGATCAGCTCATCAAGGGCATGACGATCATCAAGGCGATGAAGAAGGAAGGCGACCACTGGGACGGCGGCAATATCCTCGACCCGGAAAACGGCAAGGTCTACAAGTGCAAGATGTCGCTGGAAGACGGCGGCCAGAAGCTCGTCGTGCGCGGCTACATCGGCGTGTCGCTGCTCGGCCGATCGCAGACCTGGGTTCGCGCGCAATAACGCGAGGCGCGTCGATACGCGCAACGCAATGAAAAATCGGCCTGACGACGACGTCGCAGGCCGATTTTGTTTTGATACGGGCGTGAATGCAATCGATCGACATCACGCTGCATGCTTCAGCGCGTCCGGTGCATAGCCGCCGGGTGCGCGATACGCCGGCGCCGCAGCACTGCGCACCTCCGCCGCCTTCGACTGCGCGTGCTTGCGCATGCGCGTGGACAGTTCCTTGCACAGATTCTCGCCGGCGTCGCCGTACAGCTCGCGCATCACCTGCATCAACGTGCCGGTCTCGTGCCAGACCTTGAAGCGGCGATGGCATGTCTGGTACGAAGGGTAGCGACGCGGCATCGCGGACCAGGTCGCGCCGCTGTAAATCACCCAGAGTACGCCGTTCAGGACGGCGCGCGTGTTGGCCAACGGACGGCCGCGCAACTCGGTGCGCGGCCGCATTTCGGGCAGAAGCGGCACGACGCAGCGCCACTCATGGTCGGTCAGATCGCGATACGGTGTCATGGACATCTCCAGCCTTAGTAACCATGGCACACGATATCGACTGCCCTCAACCGTGAACATAAGACAAGTCCGAAAATACCCCGAGATTGCGGGAATTTGACCGGAATTGACGTTTGAAGTCCGTCGCTTGTCGAAAAACTGCGATCAGGTTAGCGAAGTATCGACGATGCGGCGCGGCGTTTCGAGATACTCCTTCGACTGCATCTCGACGATCCGCGATACCGTGCGCGCGAATTCGTTCGCCATCGGCCCTTCGACGTACAACTGCTCCGCCGGCACCGCCGCCGACATCAGCAGCTTGACCTTGTGGTCGTACAGCACGTCGATGAGCCAGGTGAAGCGCCGAGCCTCGGACGCCATTCGCGGCGACATCTGCGGCACTTCCGACAGCACGATCGCATGGAAGCGGCTGGCAAGCTCGAGATAGTCGTTCTGCGAACGCGGGCCGCCGCACAGCGTCGCGAAATCGAACCAGACGACCCCGTCGGCCTTGCGCAGCGCCTTCAACTCGCGCTTCTCGATGTGCAGGATCGGGCTTTCGTCCGGCACCGCGGCGAGCTTCGCGAATGCATGACGCAGTTCGCGATCGGCATCCGCGCCGAGCGGCGTGTGGTACATCTGCACCTGCGCGAGCGTGCGCTGGCGATAGTCGACGCCCGCATCGACGTTCAGCACATCGAGCTTTTGCTTGATCAGCTCGATCGCCGGCAGCATGCGGTCGCGATGCAGGCCGTCGGGATACAGATCGTCGGGATCGTAGTTGGACGTCATCACGAACTGCACGCCGTTGTTGAACAGGCGATCGAGCAGCCGGTACAGGATCATCGCGTCCGCGATGTCCGACACATGGAATTCGTCGAAGCAGATCAGCCGGTAGCGCTTGGCGATGCGTCGCGCGAGCTCGTCGAGCGGATCGGCCTGCCCTTTCAGTTCCTCGAGTTCGCGGTGTACCTCACGCATGAATTCGTGGAAGTGCAGGCGCGTCTTGCGCTGCACGGGCACCACCGCGTAGAAGCTGTCCATCAGGAAGCTCTTGCCGCGGCCGACGCCGCCCCACATGTAGACGCCGCGCGGGAGGTCCGGATGATTGATGAGCTTCTTGAATGCGTTCGAGCGGCGCGCCTTGTATTCAACCCACTCGTCGAAACAGCACTGCAGGCGATCGACGGCCGCGCGCTGGGCGGGATCGGACTGATAGCCGCGCGTGGTCAGTTCGCGCGTGTAGTATTCGGTGACGTTCATCGGGCAAACCGGAAAGAACGAAGGCGAGCGGGAAACCCCGCCCGCCTTCGTCATGAGACGGCTGTGCCGGCCGATGGCCGGCAGGCGCTACACCGTGCTCAGCTGTTCAGCGAGCGCTTGTCGACGGCGAGCGCCGCTTCGCGCATCACTTCCGACATCGACGGGTGCGGATGGCAGATGCGGGCGATGTCTTCCGACGCCGCCTTGAATTCCATCGCCACCACGGCTTCCGCGATCAGGTCCGACGCGTTCGCGCCGATCACGTGCACGCCGAGCAGTTCGTCGGTCTTCGCGTCCGCGATCATCTTCACGAAGCCGTCCGGTGCGTTCATGCCGAGCGCGCGGCCGTTGATCGAGAACGGGAACTTGCCCGACTTGATCTCGCGGCCTTCCGCCTTCAGCTGCTGCTCCGTCTTGCCGACCCACGCGATTTCCGGGTACGTGTAGATCACCCACGGAATGCAGTTGTAGTCGATGTGCGGCTTCTGGCCGTCGATCACTTCCGCGACCAGCACGCCTTCGTCTTCCGCCTTGTGCGCGAGCATCGGGCCACGCACCACGTCGCCGATCGCATAGACGTTCGGCACCGCGGTACGGCAGTGGTCGTCCACGTCGATGAAACCGCGCTCGTTCGCCTTCAGGCCGATCGCCTCGAGGCCGAGGTTGTCGGTGTTCGGTACGCGGCCGACCGACACGATCAGGCGGTCGGCGTCGAGCGTCTGCGCGTTGCCGTCCTTGTCCGTGTAGGCGATCGACACGCCGTCCGCGGTCGTCTTCACGTCACCGATCTTCACGCCGAGATGGATGTCGAGGCCTTGCTTCTTGAACAGCTTGGCCGCTTCCTTCGCGAGCGCTTCGTCAGCTGCGCCGAGGAACGCCGGCAGCGCTTCGAGCACCGTCACTTCGGCGCCCAGGCGACGCCACACCGAGCCGAGTTCGAGGCCGATCACGCCTGCGCCGATCACGGCGAGCTTCTTCGGCACCGAGTCGAACGTCAGCGCACCTTCGTTGTCCGACACGATCTTGTTGTCGACCGGGATGCCCGGCAGGTGACGCGCCTTCGAGCCCGTCGCGATGATCACGTTCTTCGCGGTGACGACTTCGGCTTCACCCTCGCCGCTCACTTCGATCTGCACGCCGGCGTCGGTCTTGCCGGTGAACTTGCCATGGCCCTTCAGCCAGGTGATCTTGTTCTTCTTGAACAGGAACTCGATCCCGCTCGTCATCTTCTCGACGATCGCATCCTTGCGGCCGAGCATCTTCGCGACGTCGATCTTCACGCCGTCGACCGTGATGCCGTGGTCGGCCAGGTGATGCGACGTGTTCTCGAACTCTTCCGACGAAGCGAGCAGCGCCTTCGACGGGATGCAGCCGACGTTCAGGCAGGTGCCGCCGAGCTTCAGCGCGCCGGCCGGGTTCTTCCACTTCTCGATACAGGCAACGGTCTTGCCGAGCTGCGCAGCGCGAATCGCGGCGATGTAGCCGCCGGGGCCGGCGCCGATCACGACGACGTCAAATTCCTTGGACATGACAATCCTTTCTACTTGTACGCCCGCACGGTCGCGCGTGTACGCGACCGTGCGGAGCGGGTCAATGCAGTGAGACTCGGCTTACAGGTCGAGCAGCAGGCGTGCCGGATCTTCCAGCGCATCCTTCATCGCGACGAGCGACAGGACGGCTTCGCGGCCGTCGATGATGCGGTGGTCGTACGACAGTGCCAGGTAGTTGATCGGACGGATCACGATCTGGCCGTTTTCGACGACCGGGCGCTCCTTCGTCGCGTGCACGCCGAGGATGGCCGACTGCGGCGGGTTGATGATCGGCGTCGACAGCATCGAGCCGAACACACCGCCGTTCGAGATCGAGAACGTACCGCCCGTCATTTCCTCGATCGACAGCTTGCCGTCCTTCGCCTTCTGACCGAATTCGGCAATCTTCTTCTCGATGTCCGCGAGGCTCAGTTGATCGGCATTGCGCAGGATCGGCACCACGAGGCCGCGCGGCGAGCCGACGGCGATACCGATGTCGAAGTAGCCGTGGTAGACGATATCGTTACCGTCGATCGACGCGTTCACGAGCGGGAACTTCTTCAGCGCATGCACGGCCGCCTTCACGAAGAACGACATGAAGCCGAGCTTCACGCCATGTTCCTTCTCGAACTTGTCCTTGTACTTGTTGCGCAGCTCCATGACCGGAGCCATGTTGACTTCGTTGAACGTCGTCAGGATTGCGTTGGTCTGCTGCGACTCGAGCAGACGCTCGGCGATACGCGCACGCAGGCGCGACATCGGCACGCGCTGTTCCGGACGGTCGTTCAGCCACGTCGCGGCCGACGCCGGCACCTTCACTTCCGGCAGCGACGGCTTTGCAGCGGCGGTCTTCGCCGGTGCGGCGGCCGGAGCAGCCTTCGGTGCGCTGCCTGCGGCCAGCGCGTCGCCCTTCGTGACGCGGCCGTCGCGGCCCGAACCTGCGACGTCGCCTGCCGACAGGCCCTTCTCGGCCAGCAGCTTCGCTGCGGCCGGCGATGCAGCGGCCGAGCTCAATGCAACTGCGGCAGCCGGCTGCGCTGCCGGTGCGGCTGCAGCGGGGGCTGCTGCCGGCTTGACTTCGGCGGCGCCTGCCGCTGCTTCGGCAGCACCTGCCTTCGCTTCGGTGTCGATCGTCGCGATGATCTGGTCGGCGACGACCGTGTCACCGTCGTTCTGCAGCACTTGCGCGAGCACGCCCGCGGCCGGCGCCGGCACTTCGAGCACGACCTTGTCGGTCTCGAGTTCGATCAGGATTTCGTCCTGCGCGACTGCTTCGCCCGGCTTCTTCTTCCACTGCAGCATGGTGGCTTCCGAAACCGACTCCGAAAGCTGGGGGACTTTGACTTCTACGATAGCCATGTGATTTTCCTGGATGCTTAATCTGGGTAATGACGAGGTTCGTGCGATTCCTTCGGCCGGTGCGGCGCGCGACGCGCCCGGCGGGCCAAAAGACACGGGAAAGCGCAGCGCGCCTTCCCGTTTCGCTTGACGTCGGTTATTTCGCGATCGATGCGCTCTTCAGGCGGCCGAACGCACCTTCGATGAGGGCCTTCTGCTGCTCGTAGTGCTTCGCGTAGTAGCCAACCGCCGGCGAGGCCGAAGCCGGACGGCCGCTGTATGCCAGCTTCTGCCCTTCCTTCATGCCTTCCTTCAGGTGGTGCTCGACGTAGAACCAGGGGCCCTGGTTCTGCGGCTCGTCCTGCACCCAGACCACTTCAGTCGCGTTCTCGTACTTCTTCATTTCGGCTTCGAACTGCTTGTGCGCGAACGGATACAGCTGCTCGATACGGATGATCGCGATGTCGTTCGCCTTCGCTTCGCGGCGATGCGCGACGAGGTCGTAGTACACGCGGCCCGAGCACACCAGCACGCGCTTGACCTTCTTCGCGTCGATGCCGCCGTCGGTTTCGCCGATCACCGGCTGGAACGAACCCTTCGCGAGTTCCGACAGGTCCGACACCGCCTCCTTGTGGCGCAGCAGCGACTTCGGCGTTGCGACGATCAGCGGCTTGCGGAACAGACGGATCATCTGGCGACGCAGCAGGTGGAAAATCTGCGCCGGCGTCGTCGGTTGAACGACCTGCATGTTGTGATCGGCACACAGCTGCAGGAAACGCTCGATACGCGTCGACGAGTGTTCCGGACCCTGGCCTTCGTAGCCGTGCGGCAGCAGCATCGTGAGACCCGACACGCGACCCCACTTCACTTCGCCCGACGAGATGAACTGGTCGATCACGACCTGCGCGCCGTTGACGAAGTCGCCGAACTGGGCTTCCCACAGCACGAGCGTGTTCGGCTCGGCGGTCGAGTAACCGTATTCGAAGCCCAGCACCGCTTCTTCCGACAGCACCGAGTCGATCACCGTGAACTTCGCCTGACCGTCGGCGATGTTCTGCAGCGGCACGTACGTGCCGTCGTTCCAGCGCTCGCGGTTCTGGTCGTGCAGCACCGCGTGACGGTGCGTGAACGTGCCGCGGCCCGAGTCCTGGCCCGTCAGGCGCACCGAGTAGCCCGATGCGACGAGCGACGCGAATGCGAGGTGTTCGCCCATGCCCCAGTCGAGCGGCTGGTCGCCGCGCGCCATGTTGCGGCGGTCGTTGATCACGCGCTCGACGAGCGGGTGGACCTTGAAGTTTTCCGGGACCGTCGTGATGCGTTCGCCGAGGCGCTTCAGTTCGGCGAGCGGCACGGCCGTATCGGCTGCATCCGTCCACTTGCGGTTCAGGAACGGAACCCAGTCGACCGCGTACTTGCTCTTGTAGTTCGACAGAACCGGATCGACGGTGTGGTGGCCGTCGTCCATCGCCTTGCGGTACGCCTTCACGTAGTTGTCGGCGTCTTCCGCGGTGATCACGCCCTGCTGCACGAGCTTCTCGGCGTACAGCGCACGGGTGCCCGGGTGCTGCGCGATCTTCTTGTACATCAGCGGCTGCGTGACCGCCGGCGTGTCCTGCTCGTTGTGACCCAGCTTGCGGAAGCAGACGATGTCGATCACGACATCCTTGTGGAACTGCATCCGGTAGTCGATCGCGATCTGGGTCGCGAGCACCACGGCTTCCGGATCGTCACCGTTCACGTGCAGCACCGGCGCTTCGATCATCTTGACCACGTCGGTACAGTACAGCGTCGAGCGCGCGTCGCGCGGGTCGGACGTCGTGAAGCCGATCTGGTTGTTGATGACGATGTGCAGCGTGCCGTGCGTGCCGTAACCGCGCGTCTGCGCGAGGTTCAGCGTTTCCATCACGACACCCTGGCCAGCGAAGGCCGCGTCACCGTGGATCTGAACCGGCAGCACCTGCAGGCCGTCTTCGTCGCCGCGACGATCCATCCGTGCCTTCGCCGAACCTTCGACCACCGGGTTCACGATTTCGAGGTGCGACGGGTTGAACGCGAGCGACAGGTGGACCGGGCCGCCTTCCGTCGACACGTCCGACGAGAAGCCCTTGTGGTACTTCACGTCACCTGCCGGCAGGTCGTCGACGTGCTTGCCTTCGAATTCGGCGAACAGGTCGGCCGGCATCTTGCCCAGCGTGTTGACCAGCACGTTCAGACGGCCGCGGTGGGCCATGCCGATGATGATTTCCTGCACGCCGCGCTTGCCCGCATGCTGGACGACTTCGTCCATCGCCGCGATGAAGCTTTCGCCGCCTTCGAGCGAGAAGCGCTTCTGGCCGACGTACTTGGTGTGCAGATAGCGCTCGAGGCCTTCCGCTGCCGTCAGGCGATTCAGGATGTGCTTCTTCTTGTCGACCGAGAAGGACGGCGTCGCGCGGATCGATTCCAGGCGCTCCTGCCACCAGCGCTTCTGCTCCGGATCGCTGATGTACATGTATTCGGCGCCGATCGTGCCGCAATACGTGTCACGCAGGCCCTTGACGATGTCGCGCAGCGAAGCCTGGTCGAAACCGAAATACAGGTTGCTCGCGCTGTACGTCTGGTCGAGGTCGCCTTCGGAGAAGTCGTAGAACGCAGGTTCGAGTTCGGGGATGGCGGGACGTTCGCGACGCTTCAGCGGATCCAGATTGGCCCATTGCGAGCCGAGGAAGCGATATGCGCTGATGAGGGACTGGACGTGGACCTGCTTGCGTGCGGTCGCCAGATTGCTCGTGCTTTCGCGCGGGATGAAGGCATTGGCCTTCGCACGCTCGGCAAACGATTCGACGATCGGGAAATGAGCGACGTCATTGGCATTCGAGCCGTCGGTTGCAGGCACGTTCTGCAGCGCGTCGAAATACTCTCGCCAATTCTCCGGCACCGACGCCGGATTGTTGAGGTATGCATCGTACAGTTCTTCAACGTACGAAGCATTGCCGCCGAACAGATAGGAGTTCAGCTGAAACTGCTTCATTACATCTGACATTTTACGCTCACCTTTCTTCGAGCTTCTCGAGAAATAGCGGGTTGCTCAACCTTCCGCGACACGGCCTGACCGTTTAGCGGATTGCGAATCAAGTCTTGCTTGGAAGGACCTAAAACTTGCGTGCGCGCAGCATATCACAGAACCGATACCGGAGTTCACGGCGAAATGTGCCTGAAAGCACCGCGTGGCGGTGTTTCTCCGGATTGCCACGACGCGCGGGAACAGTGTTTTGCAACCCGCCCGATTGCACCCTGCGCAAATGCAAAAAAGGCCGCCCAAAAGGGCAGCCTTTTCGTCATGCACGGGAACAGCCGATACTTAGTCGACCGCGCCTTCGCGGCTCGCGCGGCGACGCTCGTGCTCCTTCAGGAAGCGCTTGCGCAGACGGATCGACTGCGGCGTCACTTCCACGAGCTCGTCGTCGTCGATGAATTCGACCGCGTATTCGAGCGACATCTGGACCGGCGGCACGAGACGCACGGCTTCGTCGGTACCCGACGCACGCACGTTGGTCAGCTGCTTGCCCTTGATCGGGTTGACGACGAGGTCGTTGTCGCGGCTGTGGATGCCGATGATCATGCCCTCATACAGCGCGTCGCCCGGCTTCACGAACATGCGGCCGCGATCCTGCAGCTTCCACAGTGCGTAGGCCACGGCAGCGCCGTCGTCCTGCGAGATCAGCACGCCATTGCGGCGCTCGAAGACCGAACCGTCCTTGACCGGCGCGTACGAGTCGAAGATGTGACTCATCAGGCCCGTGCCGCGCGTAAGCGTCAGGAATTCGCTCTGGAAGCCGATCAGGCCGCGCGCCGAGATCTTGTACTCCAGGCGCGTGCGGCCGCGGCCGTCCGATGCCATGTCGAGCATTTCGCCCTTGCGGCGACCAAGCTCTTCCATCACGCCGCCCTGATGCTCGTCCTCGACGTCGACGGTCAGCAGCTCGTACGGCTCGTGCCGCACGCCGTCGATTTCCTGCATCACGACGCGCGGACGCGACACGGCCAGCTCATAGCCTTCACGGCGCATGTTCTCGACGAGAATCGTCAGGTGCAGTTCGCCGCGGCCCGACACTTCGAACACCGTTTCGTCGCCCGTGTCCTTCACGCGCAGCGCGACGTTGTGATTCAGTTCCTTCATCAGACGATCGCGGATCTGGCGGCTCGTCACGAACTTGCCTTCGCGGCCGGCCAGCGGCGACGAGTTGACGAGGAAGTTCATCGTCAGCGTCGGCTCGTCAACGGTGATCATCGGCAGCGCTTCCGGCGTATCGACCGCGCAGATCGTCGCGCCGATGCCGACGTCTTCGATACCGTTGATCAGCACGATGTCGCCGGCTTCCGCCGACTCGACCTGCACGCGCTCGAGGCCCTTGAACGACAGCACCTGGTTGATCTTGCGGTTCAGCACGTCGCCTTCCGGACCGAAGCGCATCACGACCGGTTGACCCGGCTTGATGCGGCCGCGCGTGATGCGGCCGACGCCGATCCGGCCGACGTACGTCGAATAGTCGAGCGACGTGATCTGGAGCTGCAGCGGCGCTTCCGGATCGGCCGGGCGAACCGGCACGTGCGCGAGAATCGCCTCGAACAGCGGACGCATGTCGCCTTCGCGGGTCGCCGGATCGAGCGACGCGTAGCCGTTGAGGCCCGATGCGTAGACGATCGGGAAGTCGAGCTGCTCTTCGGTCGCGCCGAGCTTGTCGAACAGGTCGAACGTCTGGTTGATGACCCAGTCGATCCGCGCGCCCGGACGGTCGATCTTGTTGATGACGACGATCGGCTTCAGGCCGAGCGCGAGCGCCTTCTTCGTGACGAAGCGCGTTTGCGGCATCGGGCCCTCGACGGCGTCGACGAGCAGCAGCACCGAGTCGACCATCGACAGCACGCGCTCCACCTCGCCACCGAAGTCCGCGTGCCCCGGCGTATCGACGATGTTGATGTGCGTGCCTTCATATTCGACCGCGCAGTTCTTCGCGAGAATCGTGATCCCGCGCTCTTTTTCGATGTCGTTCGAGTCCATCACTCGCTCGGCGATCTGCTGGTTCTCGCGGAAAGTGCCGGACTGGCGGAGCAGTTGGTCGACGAGCGTGGTCTTGCCGTGGTCGACGTGAGCGATGATGGCGATGTTGCGAAGGGCGCGGGTCATAGAAACCTGGAAATCGTTGAACGCGCAAACGCGCACGCTCGTCAGTCACCGGGACACGTGCGCGCGCGTTGCAGCTTGGAAACCACAAATTATAGCACGTGAGAGTGGCGAGAGCCGGGCTGTTCGTTGCAGCGCAACAAACGCCCGACTCTGCCGCCGCCCCGCTCGCGACCAACGGGCCCGGCGGCACGCCGAAAACCCTGACGTCGACAAGGGAATTTTGGGGCACGGAGCGCGCCCTCACCTGTTCGATTAACATTTGCCGCGGCAAGCAATTGTGCCTATACTGCTGCCTAGTCAACTATTGCAGCTTCAGAGTTTTATGTCGGATTCTCCTTCCCAATCGCCTGTTTCGCCGCTGTCTTCGTATCAGATGAACGACAGCGTCGGTTATCTGATGTCGCGCGTGAAATCCGTGATGACCAACCTCGTCACGCAGCGCACGCAGGAAGAGCTCGGCATCACGGGCACGCAGGCGAGCATGCTGTTCATGATCGCGGTCGGCAAATGCTCGACGGCCGCCGAGCTCGCCCGGGAATACGGGATCGACGCGAGCGCGGTCACGCGCCTGCTCGATCGGGTCGAGAAGCGCGGCCTGCTGTCCCGTGTGCGCAGCATCGAGGATCGGCGGGTCGTGCGCCTCGAGCTGACCGACGAAGGCCGCGCGCTGGCCGAGCGGCTGCCGCCGGTGTTTCGCAGCGTGCTCGACGAACTGCTCGACGGGTTTACGCCGGAAGAAGTCGGTTTCCTGAAGAGCATGCTGCGCCGCATTCTCAGCAACTATTGCGAGACGGCCGGCGGCACCATCACGTAATAGTTGCCATAACAATTACTTTTGACAGATTAATGTAAGGAAATCCTTGCAGTGTCCATCATTCATTCCGAGTCAGAAAACAGCGCGATGAAACCCTCCCCGTTGTCCCTGCGCGCCGGGTCGTGCCGCGCCGCCGTCGCCGCTGCGGTCGCCGCGCTGGCGCTGGCGGGCTGCGCAAACTACATCGGCATCAAGAGCGACAAGCAGATCGCTCCCGCGTCGCAATTCGAAACCGCCCAGAGCCTGCCCGCCCAGGGCGGCAAGTGGCCGGCGCTCGACTGGGCAAACCAGTTCGGCGATCCGCAGCTGCCGAAACTGATCGACGAGGCGCTCCAGGGCAGCCCGTCGATCGCGCAGGCACAGGCGCGCATCGCGAAGGCGTCGTCGTACATCGAATCGTCGCGCTCGAACCTGATGCCGAAGGCCGAAGCCAGCTACTCGTGGACGCGTGAGCTGTATTCGTCGAACGCACTGTTTCCGCCCCCGTACGGCGGCCAGTGGTACAGCGAGAACAACGCGCTCGCGAGCGCGTCGTGGGATCTCGACCTGTGGGGCAAGAACCGCGAGCGCCTGCATACGGCCGTGTCGCAGGAAAAAGCCGCCGAAGCCGACATGCAGCAGGCGCGCATCACGCTCGCATCGTCGGTCGCCCGCACCTACAACTCGCTTGCGCAACTGTATGCGCTGCGCGACATCGCGCAACGCGAGATCACCAACCGCCAGACGGTCGGCAAGATCACCGACGGCCGCGTGTCGGCCGGCCTCGACACCAACGTGGAACGCCAGACCGCGCGCGGCAACATCGCGACGACCCAGGCGTCGCTGTCCGACCTCGACGGCCAGATCACGACCGTGCGCTACCAACTCGCCGCGCTGCTCGGCAAGGGGCCGGACCGCGGGCTGCAGATCGCCGCGCCGGTGATGAACCCGACAGGCGAAATCGCACTGCCCGGCAACCTGCCGGCCGACCTCGTGTCGCGCCGTCCCGACATCGTCGCCGCGCGCTGGCAGGTCGAGGCCGCGATGCACGACGTGAAGGAGGCGAAGGCCGAGTTCTTCCCGGACGTGAACCTCGCGGCAGGCTTCGGCTTCGATGCGTTCGGCTGGGGCAAATTCCTGAACTTCGCGAGCCGCCAGGCGCAGTTCGGCCCGGCCATCCATCTGCCGATCTTCGATGCCGGCGCATTGCGCGCGCAACTCAAGGGCCGCTATGCGGACTTCGACCTGTCGGTCGCCAACTACAACCAGACGCTGATCAACGCGCTGAATGACGTCGCCACCCAGGTCGCGTCGATCCGCGCGGTCGATCGCCAGATGGACGACGCGCAGCGTGCGCTCGACGCGTCGACGCGCGCGTACGACCTCGCCGTGATCCGCTACAAGGCCGGCCTGTCGCCGCAGCTGCAGGTGCTGACCGCGGACAGCAACCGCCTCGCGTCGGAACAGACCGTGACCAACCTGAAGATGCGCCGGCGCGACATGCAGCTCGCGCTGATCAAGGCGCTCGGCGGCGGGTTCGACGCGACCGGCACGCGGCTCGCCGCGCCCGACGCCGACCAGCACACGAAACAGGCCGCCAACTGATCCGGCGCCACCACTACGCAGACACTCGAAATAACGGACGGAGAAAATCGCCATGAGCGACCCCCAACAAAATGCCGCCAGCGCCCAGCCGCAGAACAACGGGAAGCGCAAGCGGATGATGACGCTGCTGATCGCGGTCATCGTGATCGCGGCCATTGCGTACGGCCTGTACTACTTCCTCGTCGCGCGCTTCCATGAAGAGACCGACGACGCATACGTGAATGGCAACGTCGTGCAGATCACGCCGCAGGTCACCGGCACCGTGATCGCCGTGAAGGCGGACGATACGCAGACGGTCAAGGCCGGCGATCCGCTCGTCGTCCTCGATCCGGCCGATTCGCAGGTCGCGCTGCAGCAGGCCGAGGCGAACCTCGCGCAGACGGTGCGCCAGGTGCGCGGCCTGTTCGTCAACGACGACCAGTACCGTGCGCAAGTCGCGCTGCGCCAGTCCGACCTGTCGAAGGCGCAGGACGACCTGCGCCGCCGGATGGCCGTCGCGCAGACGGGCGCCGTATCGCAGGAAGAAATCTCCCATGCACGCGACGCGGTGCGCGCCGCGCAGGCGTCGGTCGACGCGGCGCAACAGCAGCTCGCATCGAACCGCGCACTGACCGCGAACACGACGATCGCATCGCACCCGAACGTGTTGGCCGCGGCGGCGAAGGTTCGCGACGCATACCTCGCGAACGCGCGTAACGTGCTGCCCGCGCCGGTCACCGGCTATGTCGCGAAGCGCTCGGTGCAGGTCGGCCAGCGCGTGTCGCCCGGCAACCCGCTGATGTCGGTCGTGCCGCTGAACGCGGTGTGGGTCGACGCCAACTTCAAGGAAGTCCAGCTCAAGCACATGCGCGTCGGCCAGCCGGTCGAGCTGACGGCCGATATCTACGGCTCGTCGGCGGTCTACCACGGCAAGGTCGTCGGCTTCTCGGCCGGCACGGGCTCGGCGTTCTCGCTGCTGCCGGCGCAGAACGCGACGGGCAACTGGATCAAGGTCGTGCAGCGCCTGCCGGTGCGCATCGAGATCGATCCGAAGGACCTCGAGAAGCACCCGCTGCGCATCGGCCTGTCGATGCAGGTCGACGTCGACATCAAGGACGAGCGCGGCGACCAGCTTGCGAACGCGCAGAACACCGTCTACGAGACGAATGTGTTCGCGAAGTATGGCGACGAAGCCGACGCCGAGATCGCGCGCATCATCGCCGCGAACGCCGGCGGCAACGCACCGGCCCCGGCCGCGGCTGCGGCGAAATCGACCAACGCCGCCAAGATGATGTAACGGTTCCGACTCCGGAAAACTACCGACATGGCACAGGCTCCTGTCTCCCACCCGCCGCTGCAAGGCGGGCAACTCGTGCTCGGGACGATCGCGGTATCGCTCGCGGTGTTCATGAACGTGCTCGACACGTCCATCGCGAACGTCGCGATCCCGACCATCTCGGGCGACCTCGGCGTGTCGTCCGACCAGGGCACGTGGGTCATCACGTCGTTCGCGGTCGCGAACGCGATCTCCGTGCCGCTCACGGGCTGGCTGACCGACCGGTTCGGACAGGTTCGCCTGTTCCTCGCGTCGATCATCCTGTTCGTCATCTCGTCGTGGATGTGCGGCCTCGCACCCAGCCTGCCGTTCCTGCTCGCGTCGCGCGTGCTGCAGGGCGCGGTCGCCGGGCCGATGATTCCGCTGTCGCAATCGCTGCTGCTGTCGAGCTACCCACGCGCGAAAGCGCCGATGGCGCTCGCGCTATGGTCGATGACGACGCTGATCGCGCCGGTCGCCGGGCCGATTCTCGGCGGCTGGATCTCGGACAACTATTCGTGGCCGTGGATCTTCTACGTGAACATCCCGGTCGGCATCGCCGCCGCGCTCGCCACGTGGTCGATCTATCGGACTCGCGAATCGACGGTGCGCCGCGCGCCGATCGACGGCGTCGGTCTCGCGCTGCTCGTGCTGTGGGTCGGCTCGCTGCAGATCATGCTCGACAAGGGCAAGGATCTCGACTGGTTCGCGTCGACGACGATCATCGCGCTCGCGCTGATCGCACTCATCTCGTTCGCGTTCTTCGTGATCTGGGAGCTGACCGCCGAACACCCGGTCGTCGACCTGTCGCTGTTCCGGATGCGCAACTTCACCGGCGGCACGATCGCGCTCGCGGTCGGCTACGGCCTCTACTTCGGCAACCTCGTGCTCCTGCCGCTCTGGCTGCAGACCCAGATCGGCTACACGGCAACCGACGCAGGCCTGGTCATGGCGCCGGTCGGACTGTTCGCGATCCTGCTGTCGCCGCTTACCGGCAAGTTCCTGCCGCGCACGGATCCACGCTACATCGCGACCGCCGCGTTTCTCACGTTCGCACTGTGTTTCTGGATGCGCTCGCGTTACACGACCGGCGTCGACGAGTGGTCGCTGACGTTGCCGACGCTGGTGCAAGGCATCGCGATGGCGGGCTTCTTCATTCCGCTCGTGTCGATCACGCTGTCCGGCCTGCCCGGCCACCGCATTCCCGCGGCATCGGGCCTGTCGAACTTCGTGCGGATCATGTGCGGCGGTATCGGCACGTCGATCTTCCAGACCGCGTGGGACCACCGGAACAATTTCCACCACGCGCAACTGGTCGAGCAGACCAACGTGTACAACCCGACGTTCAACCAGGCCGTCACGCAGATGGGCAACCTCGGGCTGACGCAGGACCAGGCGCATGGCCTCATCAACAACATGGCCACGCAGCAGGCCGCGCAACTTGGCGTGAACGACCTGTTCTACATCTCGGCGGCGATCTTCGTGCTGCTGATCGGACTGATCTGGATCACGAAGCCCGAACGCGCGGGCGGCGGCGATGCGGGTGCGGCCGCGTCGGCTGCCCACTGAGCCAGCCCGCGCCCACACGCTCACGCAGCAAAAAGCCCGGTCGAGACCGGGCTTTTTTTCGTTTCGATGGGCGCCAGCGCGCCGTGCATCATTGAGCCGTCACGACGAGACGTTCAGGCGCCAGCACGCCGTTTGCCCTGCGGGCGACGCCAAGCAGCCGCACCGCGTCGTACACGCGCACCCGCTCGCCTTCTGCCGCGTCGATCGGATCGAGCGCCGACAACGGCAGACGCTGGCCATGCAGGAACCGCTTCGCGCAGGCTTCGTCGAGACGCACCAGCGGAAACGTCGACAGCAGCGCGTCGACCGGCTGAAGCCACGCATCGCGCGCTGTTTCGGCGGCGTCGGACAGCGCGTCCAGCGTCACCGCATGCTCGAGCGTCAGAGCGCCGACGCCCGTGCGACGCAGCATCGTCAGATGCGCGCCGCAGCCGAGCGCTTCACCGATATCCTCCGCCAGCGTACGCACATACGTACCCTTGCTGCAAGTCACGCGAAACGTCACGTCCGGCAGTTCGCAGGCCAGCAGGTCGAGCGCATGAATCGTCACGTTGCGGCCTTCCCGTTCGACGGTCTGGCCCGCGCGCGCATATTCGTACAGCGGCTTGCCGTCGCGCTTGAGCGCCGAATACATCGGCGGCACCTGCACGATCTCGCCGGTAAAGCGAGCGAGTGCCGCCTCCACCGCAGTCCGGTCGCATTCGACGGCGCGCGTGTCGAGCACGTCGCCTTCAGCATCGCCGGTGGTCGTGCGCACGCCGAGACGCATCGTCGCTTCGTAGGTCTTGTCCGCTTCCAGCAAGTCCTGCGAGAACTTCGTCGCCTCGCCGAAGCACAGCGGCAACAGCCCCGAGGCCAGCGGATCGAGCGTGCCGGTATGGCCGGCTTTCTTCGCGAGAAGCAGGCGCTTCGCGCGAATCAGGGCATCGTTACTCGACAGGCCGACCGGCTTGTCGAGCAGAAGGACGCCGTCCAGCGCGCGCCGCGGCACGCGTGGACGCTGAGGAGCTGCAGTCGTCATTGGGGCACGCGCGCTCACTCGCCGTTCGCAGGCGCGTCGGCTTCATCGTCGTCCTTCGCGCGCGTCGAGTTGGCTTCCTTGATCAGGCGCGACATTTCCACCGCCTTTTCGATCGTCTGATCGTAATGGAAATGCAGCGTCGGCACCGTATGGATGTGCAGGCGCTTGAACAGCAGGTTGTGCAGGTGACCCGATGCGTGGTTCAGCGCTTCCTGCGTCTTCTCCGGATCGCCGGTGAGCGCCGTGAAATAGACCTTCGCGTGCGCGTAGTCCGGCGTGAGCTCCACACTCTGGATGGTCACGATGCCGATGCGCGGATCCTTGACCTCGCGCATGATGAGTTCGGACAGATCGCGTTGAATCTGGTCTGCAATCTGAACGTTGCGATTGGGGGAAGTACGTTTCCTGGACATGATCGATCCGTGATCCGTTTATCAGGATAAAGCGGCGCGCCGTTGGCACGCCACCATGAAAATGGGCGGGACAGGCTCAAGCCTGCCCCGCCCAAGAGCCGATACGCGATGATTACAGCGTACGTGCGACTTCAGTCACTTCGAAGACTTCGAACTGGTCGCCTTCGATGATGTCGTTGAAGTTCTTCACCGACATACCGCACTCGAAGCCTTGCTTGACTTCCTTCACGTCGTCCTTGAAGCGCTTCAGCGATTCGAGTTCGCCCGTGAAGATCACGACGTTGTTGCGCAGCACGCGAACCGACGACGAGCGCTTGACGATACCGTCGGTGACCATACAGCCGGCAACCGTACCGACCTTCGGCACCTTGAACACCTGGCGCACCTCGACCATACCCGTCACGACTTCGCGCTTCTCCGGCGCCAGCATGCCCGACATCGCGGCCTTCACCTCATCCACTGCGTCGTAGATGATGTTGTAGTAGCGAATGTCGATACCGTTCGCTTCGGCAAGCTTGCGCGCCTGTGCATCCGCACGCGTGTTGAAGCCGATGATGACCGCCTTCGATGCCGTCGCGAGGTTGACGTCGTTTTCGCTGATGCCGCCCACCGCGCTGTGCACGATCTGCACGCGCACTTCGTCGGTCGACAGCTTGAGCAGCGACTGCACGAGTGCTTCCTGCGAGCCCTGCACGTCCGCCTTGATGATGAGCGGCAGGTTCTGCACTTCGCCTTCGCCCATCTGCTCGAGCATGCTTTCCAGCTTCGCGGCCTGCTGCTTCGCCAGCTTGACGTCGCGGAACTTGCCCTGGCGGAACAGCGCGATTTCGCGCGCCTTGCGCTCGTCCGGCAGCACGATCACTTCCTCGCCTGCACCCGGCACTTCCGACAGACCCTGGATTTCGACCGGGATCGACGGGCCGGCTTCCTTCGTCGGCTTGCCGTTCTCGTCGAGCATCGCACGCACGCGGCCATAAGCCGTGCCTGCCAGCACGATGTCGCCGCGGTTCAGCGTACCGGACTGCACCAGGATCGTCGCGACCGGGCCCTTGCCCTTGTCCAGCTTCGCTTCGATCACGATGCCCTTGGCCGGGGCCTCGACCGGTGCCTTCAGTTCCAGCACTTCGGCCTGCAGCAGCACGTTCTCGAGCAGGTCGTCGATACCGGCACCCGTCTTCGCCGACACCGGCACGAACGGCGAATCGCCACCGTATTCTTCCGGCACGACGCCTTCCGCGACCAGTTCCTGCTTGACGCGGTCCGGGTTCGCTTCCGGCTTGTCGATCTTGTTGATCGCCACGACGATCGGCACGCCACCCGCCTTCGCGTGAGCGATGGCTTCCTTCGTCTGCGGCATCACGCCGTCGTCGGCAGCCACCACCAGCACGACGATGTCGGTCGCCTTCGCGCCGCGTGCACGCATTGCCGTGAACGCCTCGTGACCCGGCGTATCGAGGAACGTGATGACACCGCGCGGCGTTTCGACGTGGTATGCGCCGATGTGCTGCGTAATGCCGCCCGCTTCGCCCGCTGCAACCTTCGCGCGGCGGATGTGGTCGAGCAGCGAGGTCTTGCCGTGGTCGACGTGACCCATCACGGTGACGACCGGCGGACGCGGCAGTTGCTCCGCATCGGTACCGGTCTCGCCTTCGACCAGCAGCGCTTCCGGATCGTCCAGCTTCGCCGCAACCGCGCGGTGACCCAGTTCCTCGACGACGATCATCGCCGTTTCCTGGTCCAGCACCTGGTTGATCGTGACCATCTGGCCCATCTTCATCATCACCTTGATGACTTCGGAGGCCTTGATCGACATCTTGTGCGCAAGATCGGCAACCGAGATGGTTTCCGGCACGTGCACTTCACGCACGATCGGCTCGGTCGGTGCCTGGAACGTCGATGCGCTGTCCTGGTGACGGCCGCGACCCTTCGGGCCGCCGCGCCAACCGCGGTCGACGCCACCGCTCGAATCGCCGCGCGTCTTGATGCCGCGGCGCTTGGCCGCGTCGTCCTGCCAGCCGCCCTTGCCGCCGCCCGGCTTCTTGTTGCGGTCGCCCGCGCCTGCCGGTGCCTGCGTCGTCGCCGGCGCTGCGCCGGCCGGCTTCTTCACGGCCGGACGTGCCTGCGCGCCTGCGCCTGCCGGCTTGGCCGGCTTGTGCAGCGTGCCCTTCGCTTCGGCGGGCTTCGGCGGTTCCACCGGCTTCGGCGGCTCGACTGCCTTGACCACGGCCTTGCGCGGCGTGTTCATCATTTCGCGGATCGCGCGCGCTTCGGCCTCGGCCGCCTCGCGACGCTTGCGAATCTCTTCCTGCTCGGCCCGCGCCTTGTCGGCTGCCTCGCGGGCAGCGTCCTCGGCCTTCTTCGCCGCTTCACGCTGGGCCGCACGTTCGGCGGCCGCGCGTGCTTCGTCCTGCGCGGACGGCGCACCGGTTGCTTCCTGCTTGGCTTCAGCGGCCTGCTGGGCCGCAGCCTGCTGTGCCGCTGCGGCTTCGGCCGCGGCGCGCTTCGCTGCTGCTTCTTCCTCGGCACGGCGGCGCTCGGCTTCGGCCGCTTCCTCGCGGGCACGGCGCTCGGCTTCCTCGCGCTCGAGGCGTTCCTGGCGCTCGCGCAGTTCCTGCGCCTGCTTTTCGAGCAGCTCGGCCTCGCGGCGCGCTTCTTCCTCGCGACGCTTCAGATCCGCATCGTCATCCGCTTCGGCGACCTGCGCCTGACCCTGCTCCGCACCCTCGGCCACGTCGTCGCGCTTGACGAACGTACGCTTCTTGCGGACCTCGACCTGAATGGTGCGAGCCTTGCCCGTCGCGTCAGACTGCTTGATCTCCGACGTATGCTTGCGGGTCAGCGTGATCTTGCGCTTGTCGCCGTCGGTTGCGCCGTGCGACTTGCGCAAATGATCGAGCAGACGCGCCTTGTCCGCCTCGGACAGCGCATCGTCTTCACTCGCTTTCTGGACGCCCGCTGCCTGCAGCTGTTCGAGCAGCACACCAGCAGGCATTTTCAGTTCCGCGGCAAATTGGGCTACGTTGTTACTCGCCATTCATTCCTCTTAGTGCAAGGACCGATTCCTTGCGGTTAGCATCGGGTCAGGCCATAAGGCCGCCATCAAATCAGTGCGCCATGGTCATTTCTCACTGGAACCAGTGTTCACGTGCTTTCATGATCAACGCCTTAGCGGCATCCTCTTCCATCCCGGTCATGTCGACCAGTTCATCCACAGCCAGCTCGGCGAGATCGTCGCGCGTCTGCATGCCATGTTCGGCCAGCTTCGCGAGCAACTCCGGCGTCACGCCGTCGAGGCCCTTCAAATCCAGCGCTGCGTTTTCGACCTTTTCTTCGTTCGCGATCGCCATCGTCAACAGTGCGTCGCGTGCGCGGTTGCGCAACTCGTGCACGGTGTCCTCGTCGAACGCCTCGATTTCGAGCATTTCGTTGAGCGGCACGTAAGCGATCTCTTCGAGGCTCGTGAAGCCTTCGTCGATCAGGATGTCGGCAACTTCTTCGTCAACGTCGAGACGCGCCATGAACAGCGAACGCAGTCGATCGCGCTCTTCACCCTGCTTCAGGGCGGATTCGTCCGGCGTCATGATATTGATCTGCCAGCCGGTCAGCTCGCTGGCAAGGCGAACGTTCTGACCGCTGCGGCCGATCGCGACAGCCAGCTCGTTCTCGTCGACGACGACGTCCATCGAGTGCTTTTCTTCATCGACGACGATCGACTGGACGGCTGCCGGCGCGAGCGCGCCGATCACGAACTGGGCGGGATCCTCGGACCATAGCACGATGTCGATGTTTTCGCCACCGAGCTCGTTGCGCACGGCCTGCACGCGCGAACCGCGGATGCCGACGCAGGTGCCGATCGGATCGATCCGCTTGTCGTAGGCGATCACGCCGATCTTCGCGCGCACGCCCGGATCGCGAGCGGCTGCCTTGATCTCGAGCAGGCCCTGCTCGATTTCCGGCACTTCCATCTCGAACAGCTTCATCAGGAACTCGGGCGCCGTGCGCGAGAGTTCGATCTGCGGGCCGCGCGCGGTGCGGTCGACCTTCGCGATGTATGCACGCACGCGGTCACCCACGCGCAGGTTTTCCTTCGGGATCAGCTGGTCGCGGCGCAGCAGCGCTTCGACACGGCCCGATTCGACGATGAAGTTGCCCTTGTCGAGGCGCTTCACCGTGCCCGTCATGATCTTTTCGCCGCGCTCGAGGTAGTCGTTCAGGATCTGCTCGCGCTCGGCATCGCGCACCTTCTGCAGGATCACCTGCTTGGCGGCCTGCGCGCCGATCCGGCCGAACTCGATCGACGGCACCGGCTCCTCGATGAATTCGCCGACTTCGACGTCGGGCTTCTGCTCACGCGCTTCGAACAGCAGGATCTCGCGATCCGGCTCCTGCAAGCCTGCCTCGTCGGGCACGACGAGCCAGCGACGGAAGGTTTCGTGCTCGCCGCTTTCGCGATCGATATGGACGCGGATTTCGGCGCCTTCGTCGAACAGCTTCTTGGAAGCGGACGCGAGCGCAGCCTCGAGGGCGCCCAGCACCACATCCTTGTCGACGTTTTTCTCGCGCGCCAGCGCATCCACCAGCATCAACACTTCGCGACTCATTATTTGCGGCTCCTAAAGTCAACTTGCGGAATCAGGCGGGCTTTGTCGATATCGGCCAGCGTGAAATCCAGCATGGCTGCCTCGCCCTTCTTCCTCTCAAATTCCAAACCGATCGTTTCGCCATTCGGCGCGTGCAGAATGCCCCGGTACGTCTTGCGCCCGTCCAGCGGCTTTTTCAAGGTCACGGAAACTTCGCTGCCAGCGAAGCGCTCGAAGTCGGCCAGCTTCTTCAACGGGCGGTCGAGCCCCGGGGACGAGACTTCGAGCCGTTCGTAATCGATGTTTTCGACCGTCAAGACGTGCTGGAGCTGACGTGTGACCTTTTCGCAATCTTCGAGCGAGATGCCGGCAGGCTGATCGATATAGATGCAAAGCATGCCGCGCCCGGTGCGCTCGAGATCCACCAGCTCGTAGCCGAGCCCGGTGACCGTGGTTTCTATCAGTTCCGTCAGTTGCACAGTGTCCTCTCAGGTGTTCGCGCCCGCCGCTCGCGATTCACCCGCGGGCGCGCGCCTTAGCCGGCGCAGGAAGCGCTACCCGAGATGCCTAACCGTTTCAGCAAAAAAAAATGGGCGGAACGCCCATCTTCTTACTGGTGGTCGCACCTGAGCCGCACATTGAATCCGTACGCCCAGCGACTCCGCGATTATAGCGATTTTTGGCGCAAACGCCAAGCCAGCCGGTAAAAGCAGCGCCCAGACCGCCTTTACCGACCAAAAATGCGAAACCGGACTGTCCGACCAGGCGGCACAATCCGGCAGCGCGATATATATACAGTCAAAAGCAAACCGCGCAAGGCGAAGTGCCGACCCGCCCGGACTCACAGCGATATTGCCGGCACACCGGCGGCTTCACGCCGCCGGCCGCCCGGAATCGCTCAGCGACTGCGCGAGCGACTACGCTGCGGACGCTGGCCGCCGCGCGCGCCACCACCGCCGTTGCCGGCGCCTTCGGTGCGGTTGCCGTTGGGATTGCGATTGCCGCCCTTGCCGCCGCCGCGCTTGCCGGCCGCGCCTTCACGCTTGGGGCCGGCGCCATACGACGCGCGATTGCCATCGACATCGCGACCACCACCCGAGCGGTTGCCATAGCCCGACGGCGAAACCGGCAGGCTGCCGTAGCCGCTCAGGCCGGGCAAGCCCGGGGCGCCACGTCGACCGCCACCGCGACGCGGCTGATCGAGCTGACCATGCGTGGTCAGCACCGGCTCGCGGCTGATGAAGCCCATCGATGTCTGCATCGGATCCGGCTGGCGGCGCTCGGCCTGCCCGCCACCACCACGCTTGCCCTTTTCCTCGGACGGCGCCTTCAGGCCGACGGTCGCCATCAGCTTGCGCACCTGCGCTTCGTCGAGCTCTTCCCAACGACCGCGCTTCAGGCCGCGCGGAAGCGGAATCGGACCGTGACGGGTACGGATCAGGCGGCTCACCATCAGACCGGCCGCCTCGAACATCCGGCGCACTTCGCGGTTGCGGCCTTCTGCCAGCGCGACGTGATACCAATGGTTCGTGCCTTCGCCGCCGCCGTCGCGGATGCGCAGGAAGTTTGCCGGACCGTCATCGAGTTCGACGCCGTGCAGCAGCTTCTGCCGCATCCCTTCGGACAGTTCGCCGACGACACGCACCGCATACTCGCGCTCGACGCTGTAGCGCGGATGCATGAAACGGTTTGCGAGATCGCCCGACGTCGTCAGCATCAGCAGACCTTCGGTGTTGAAGTCGAGACGACCCACCGCGAGCCATTTCGCCGTCTTCATCGGGGGCAGGCGATCGAACACCGACGGACGACCTTCCGGATCCGCGTGGCTGACGATCTCGCCTGTCGGCTTGTGGTACAGCAGCACGCGCGGCGGCTTGTTCGGCAGCTTGCGCTTGACCGGCTTGCCGTTGATGCGGACCTGGTCGGTCGGCATGATGCGCTGGCCGATGTGCGCGGGCTCACCGTTCACCGACACGCGGCCGGCGACGATCAGCTCTTCCATTTCGCGGCGCGAGCCCATGCCCGCTTCTGCGAGCACCTTGTGGAGCTTAGGCGCGTCGTCGTCCGGCGACAGCACGCGCTTGTTCGTCGGCTGGGTGCGGCCGCGACGCAGCATCGGCGCACGTACGCCGCTGCCGCCCGCCGAATTGTCCGCATCGAACGCCGGCGACGTCACATAGGCGAACAGGTCGTCCTGCGACGCTGCGTCGCCGTCGGCCTTCGCAGCGACGCCCTCGGCCTTCGCCGAACCGCCGCGCCGCCCCTGGCCGCCTTGCGCGCCCTGGGCACCCTTGGCCGCACCTTCACGCTTGCCGGCCGGCTTGCGGCCGCCCTTGGCCGCGCCTTCCTTGCGCGGCGCGCGTGCGGGCTGAGCTTCCGCAGCCGCGGCCGGCTGCGCGTCCGCGCCCTCGCCGCCCTGCGACTCGCCATCGCCCTTCGACTTGGCCGCCGCGCGGCGGCGCGCGATCAGGCTGCGCGGGCCGCGCCGCAGCCCGCGGCGGGGACGCTCGTCACCACCCGTGGCCGGAGCATCCTGCTCCGGCGCATCGTCGGCACGCGCGGCCTGCACGGCAGGCGCGGACGATTCAATATCGTGGATATCAGTCAAAACAACCTCAAAATGTCAGGTCTCGCGCCCGGCTCGGGCGCGGCAAGAAGTCGGCCGCAATCAGGCGCGGCGCTGTTCGGGTTCTGCTTCGTCGTCCGGCAGTGCGTCGGCGCCGATGGGCGCGCTCGCACTGCGTACGGCATCGGCGAGGCTGTCGGACGTATCGTCCAGCAGCTCACCATCCGCGGGACGGGCGCGTGAGGCGTCGGCCTGGCCAGCCTCGCCCGGCATGTGGCCGGCCGGTTCCGCTCCGTCTCCGGCAACCGCGTCGGCGGCCGCCTTGCGATCTTCCTCGTTCCCTTCCGCGCGCAGCGGCTCGGGCTGCACGCCGGCCGGCGCTGCGTCGGCGCCGTCCTGTTCCATCTGAACGCGATCAGCTCCCAGCGTATCGCGGTTCGCCATTTCCTGCGTCGACGTACCTTCCGCCGCGGCGTCGCCCGGCACTTCATCCGGCAGCATGTGCGGCACGTCGGCCGCCGCTTCGCCGGCTTCCGGCACCCCGTCCGCTACCGACGCATCGCCGTCGAAGTCCATCGCCTGCTGCGCGAGCAACGCGGCCTCGATGTTCGCGGCCGGCTCCTCGAGCGCCGGCAGGTCGTCGAGCGCCTTCAGGCCGAGATCGTCGAGGAACTGCTTGGTCGTCGCGTACAGCGCCGGACGTCCCGGCACGTCGCGATGCCCGATCACCTCGATCCAGCCGCGGTCCTCGAGCTGCTTCACCACCTGCGTATTGACCGTGACGCCGCGAATCTCTTCGATGTCGCCGCGCGTCACGGGTTGCCGATACGCGATGATCGCGAGCGTTTCGAGCACCGCGCGCGAATATTTCGGCGGCTTCTCGGGATGCAGCCGATCCAGATACTGGCGCATCGCCGGTTTGCTCTGAAAGCGCCATCCGGTTGCCAGCGCCACCAATTCGACACCGCGGCCGGACCAATCCTGTTTCAGATCTTCGAGCAACGTGCGGATCGTGTCAGCCGACACGACGTCGGCAAAGAGCTTGCGCAAATCACCGAGCTTCAGCGGTTCTTGCGCGCAGATCAAGGCAGTCTCGAGGACGATCTTCGCCTCTTGGGTATTCATGCAGCTAGGCCAGACCCTGTGGTCAAACGAACCGGATCAACAAACAGACGAAAGGAACGGAAGACGCGCTCGCCCGATTCTGATCGGTCATATTGATGGGAGCACGAACCGGGGGCGGCGAACCAACTTCAAGCCAGGCCCAAACCGGACGGAACAGCACGGCTCAACGACGGAACCGCGTGACTGAGCGCCATCTTACGCAAAATTGCGCGGTGCGTAAAGATGAGCCGAATGGCCCGCCGCCGCAGCGCCGTCCCGCTTCAACGCAGGCCCGCGCCGCGCGCGACGAACGCCCGCAAGCGCTCGACGCCCGCGTCGAGCCGCACCGGATCGCACGCGTAGCACCAGCGCACGAACCCTTCCCCCTCCGGGCCGAACGCGCGCCCCGGCGCCAGCCCAAGCCCGGCCTCGCGCACCAGCGACTTGCAAAACGCGAGACTGTCGTCCGCGCCCGGCAAACGCAGGAACAGGTACATCGCGCCCGGCGGAGGCGGCACATCGACGCCCGGCAACGCGCGCAGCGCGGCAACCAGATGGTCACGTGCGCCACGCAGCGCCGCAACGAACGACTGCACGAACGGCTCGCCGTCGCGCAGCGCGACTTCCCCCGCGGCCTGGATAAAACCCGGCGCGCACGACGTGTTGTATTCGACCAGCTTCGACAGATCGCCCATGATCGACGCCGGCGCGACCAGCCATCCGAGCCGCCAGCCCGTCATCGCCCAGGCCTTGGAGAACGAATTCACGACGATGACCCGCTCGTCGCGCGACGTGATGTCGAGAAACGACGGCGCGCCGTCTGCGCCGAACGCGAGCCGTTCGTACACCTCGTCGGCGACCACCCAGATGCCGTGACGCCGGCAATGCGCGAGCACGGCCCGCTGGTCGTCACGGGACATCACCCAGCCGGTCGGATTGTTCGGCGAGTTCACGAACAGCATTCGCGTGCCGGGCGTCAGCGCCGCGAGCAGCCGGTCGATGTCGAGCCCCCAGCCCGCATCACCATGGCGGAGCGGTATGCACTCGACTTGTGCACCGAGTATTTTCGGGATTTCAACGAGGTTCGGCCAGAGCGGCGTGACCGCGACGACGCGATCGCCCGGGCCGACCAGCAGCTGCGCGGCCAGCATCAACGCGCTCACGCCCGAACTCGTCACGGCGATCGCATCGGCCTCGGTCGCGCCGTGACGCGCGCTCACATAGGCCGCAATCGCGTTGCGCAACGATACCGTGCCGAGGTTGTGCGTGTAGAAGGTTGCGCCGTCGCGCAGCGCAGCGGCAGCCGCGTCGCGAATGAATGCCGGCGTCACGCGATCGGATTCCCCGAACCAGAACGGCAGCACGTCGGGCACGCCGAAGCCCGCGTTCGCGACTTCCCTGATCAGCGACGGACGCAGCGCCTGGACCGCGCTGCGTGCCGTCGGCTCACCCGTCGCCGGGCCGACATCTGCGGAATGCGTCATCGAGCACCGCCACCGAGGAACACGATCCACGCAGTGTACCGGTGTGCGCGCCGGATCAGCCCCCTCAATCGAGGTCTTCCGCCCGCGCCGGCATCTGGCGCGCGAGTTCCCAGATCGCCTGCGCGGCCGGCGACAGCGACCGGTCGCGACGGCGCACCAGCTCGACGGTGCGCTCGGTACGCGGCGTCAGCGGCCGCGCAACCAGCGACGATCCCGCCGGCAGCGGCAGCGACAGCCACGGCTGCACGCTCACGCCGACACCAGCCTCGACGAGCGCGAATACCGTCGCCGAATGCCCGAGTTCCTGCATGACCGTCGCGTTCACCCGATGGGCGGCCAGCGCGGCGTCGATCAACGGCCGGCTTCCGGACGCGTGGTCAAGCAGGACGAGGCGCTCGCCGTCGAGCGCCGTCCAGGGCACCTCGGCCCGCGCCGCGAGCGGATGATCGGCGCGCGCGACCAGGCAGAACGAGTCGGTCATCAACGGTTCGCAAACGAGGTCCGCAACGGCGAGCGGCCCGATGACCACGCCGAAATCGACCTCGCTCGACTTCACCTTTCGCAGCACATCGCTCTGCACGTCGTCGCGCAGGCCGAGCGTGACGAACGGAAACTGGCGCTCGCAGGCCGCGACGACACGCGGCATCAGTCGGCACGCGATCGTCGGACTCGCGGCGACGATCACGCGCCCCCGCCGCTGCTCGCCGATCTCGCGAATCTCGCGCAGCGTGTCGTCGAGATCGCCGATCAGGCGGGACACGCTCGCGATCAGGTTCACCCCGACGTCGGTCAACTGCACGTCGCGGGTCGTCCGGTCGATCAGCTTCAGCCCGAGCTCGGCCTCGAGTTCGCGCACGCAACGACTGACCGCAGACTGCGTGAGTCCGATCTCGTCACCCGCGCGACTGAAGCTCCGCAGCCGCGCAACCTCGATGAATACGCGAAGCTGGCGCAGCGTAACGTTCATCTCCTCACCTCATCAATCGTCGATACCGATGCACGATTTTAATGCGCGAATCGGCTTCGATTTGCGAATCCGGCACCGGCCACCCATGTCTCGCTGCGGTGCAATATGCGCGGAAACGCACGTGGCACGGGCGAGTTGCACAAGATTGGTGATTGTCCTGATTTGCTGGCGGGTTATTTTGGCGTCTTATACGCCCCTAGCTGACTGAGCCGTTAGCCCGCTGCCAAGCGGCTTTCGAGGGAATCGCCTCCGACATGGCACGCATCGTGCTTTACCTGACGCACAGGGCGCAGGTTTAGTCGGACGGAAGGCAGAAACGCCGCTGCCGGTTAACCGGACGCCCCCACCCGGCACTCGACGCTCGAGTGCTTGAAGAGTGCGCGGCGCAGGGCAGCGCACCGGAGTTAGCTTCGCTGAGGTGAGGACATGATGCTGTTCGACGATTTGAGAGATAACGAGTGGGCGCTGGTCGAAGGTCTGTTTTGCTCGGAACCCGCACGCAGTGAACGGCGCGGCCGTCCCCGCGTGGAGGCCCGCGCGGTGGTAAACGCCGTGCTGTGGGTACTGTCGACGGGTGAAGGCTGGTCAAAGCTGCCAGGTCGCTATCCGTCGCCGCCGACCTGCCGCCGTCGCTTCGACGAATGGCAGGCAGACGGTACGCTCGCCGAAATCGTCAAGCGCCTCGGCACGAGCGGCCGCCAGATCTCGCTGCGCGGGCGCATCGGGGCAAGCGCGGCGAAGCCGCCTGCACCGCCGAGCCGCGACCGGTTGCGCGGCGCCTTCTGGACCAATCCGGAATCCTGGCGCGCCCCCGTGAAGATGGCGTAACGCATGCTCGATCGGGCGGCTTCGGCCGCCCGGCTTCTTTCGGCGCCAAGCGCGCTTTGCGCGGCGCCCGCGTCGTCGATCACCGCTGTCGTGCCGCGATACATCTATTTACTATTATTTACAGCAAGCCTGCACTCCCGCGCTTACCTTAGCGACATATCAACAAGCCGCGTCGATGGCTTGAAGGGAGCCCCGCCATGAAACCAATGTCACTGCTCGTCGCATGCGGCATTGTCATTTCGTTGGCGTCGACCGCCCCCGCTCACGCCGACGATCGCACGAAGCCACCGCACCGCCAGCAGGATCACCGAAACACCCCGCGCCCGCAACCGCCCGCCACGCCGCTCAATCGGCAGACCGTGCCGCGCGGCGATTTGCGCGGCGACATCGCCAGCAACGCGCGTGCGCGCATCGGCTCGCAACCGACGGACATGCCGCGTCATCCGTAGTCCACAGGATTTCGTCAAAGAAAATTCCCGAATTCGGGAACTGCTCGGCATACGACAAGTCACATCCGTTGCCATGAGCACAGCGTGGCAACAGCAAAAAGTATCCGGTACGCCCGTATCCTCGCGATACGGGCTTTTTTTTGAGTGCCGCCGGCGACGGCGCGAGGTCAGGAGTGTGCCGCTACAGGCGGCTTTCGAGAATCGCCACGGCGCTCGCTTCGCTTAACGCGTAGTCGTCCATACGGCGATCGGTCCAGGAAAGTAATTTTTCGTCGCGCTCGAGTCGCGCGCATTCGGCCCGACCACTATCGGTCAGCACCGCGATGTCGACCGGTGCATGGAAACCCGGCGCGGGGGCAACCGTCTTCTGCCTGACCGTGTCCATCAGCCCCAGTGACCGGAGATACTCGAACACGCCCGGGCGGCGCGCCCACGGTACCTGGCGGTACTGCACTCGTCTCAATGCGTCGAGCACCGCTTCGTTGGAATACGTGGCCATCTCGATTCTTTCTTAAAGTGCAGCGACAATGCGAAGCGGCGCGCCGGGCGGGAGTTCCACCCGCCGATACCGCCACCGATTCTGGGGGCTGACGTTCGGCTTCGCGTCAGGGCCGGATCGTCAGCCGTCCATAAAAAGACACCATACCCCAATCAAATTGATTCTGTTCGATTCATTTGTACTTCTCTTCATCGGTTTCATGTTCTTCCGCAAGCGGCGAAAACTCATCGCGATCGTCAGCGTCGCGCTGCTCTGGCTGCTCGCGACAGGCTGGCTCACCGCGCCGCTCATCGCATGGACCGAGGCGGGCGTGACGCCGGTCGAGCACCCCGACATGCACGGCCGAACCACGCTGATCATCATCGGCATCGGCACACGGCGCAGCGACACCGGCTTGCGGCCGCCGCCCGACGGGGAAGCACGCATCCGCACGACCGCGGCGCTCTACCGCACGTGCCGCGAGCAGGCCACCCGTTGCACCGTGGTGATGTCGGGCGGCGACCCGCAACATCACGGCGAAACCGAGGCGGCCGTCTACGGACGCCTGCTGATCGCGGAAGGCGTCGCTCGCGACGACCTCGTTCTCGAGCCGAACAGCCGCACCACCTATGAAAATGCGAAATTCACCGCTTCTATACTACGCTCACAACATGACGACTCGCGCATTCTCGTCGCGTCGTCCTACCAGATGCGCCGCGCATTGCTCGATTTCCGCCGCTTCGGCATCGATCCGCAGCCCGTTTATTCCACCCACCGGCGCGCGCAAACGGGCTGGCTTCCCCGCTGGCAGAACCTGGAAGACGCGGATCTGGTATTGCACGAGTTGATCGGCATCGCGCAGTTCCACGTCTACCGATGGCTCGGCTGGTTCTGATGGCAACGCGTGCAAAAACGACGGCGCCCCCCCCCTGGATGGCATGCGCATGACGGAATGCACGAAGTGTTGCGCGACTTCAACGGGGCCTTGCGCTGCACGGCGATCCGGTGCACATTGATCCGTCACTTTTGTTACACTCGACACGCACTCGATTGCAGTCGCCAGACAAAACGGCAACATTCGGGTTCATCACCACTTAGCGGAGGTAAAGCAATGAAGAAGACGTCCCTGGCTATTCTGGTCGCGATGTCGGCGCTGACTGGCGCAGCGTATGCGCAAGAGAGCACGCAAATCCAGACCATCACCGACCCGGCCAAGATCGCCGAGATCGAGCAGCGCGCACAGGCACTGCAACAGCAGCAAGCAGCCGAGGCTGCACAGCCGGCGGCGCAGGAAGAGCACCATGCCAAGAAGGCCGCTCACCACAAGGCAGCGAAGAAGGCTGGCAAGAAGGCCGCCAAGGCCGCTCCGGCAGACGCTGCCAGCCAGTAAGTTCGGCGGCACCGCACAAGCGAAAGGCCGAATCCGGGCAACCGGGTTCGGCTTTTTTGGTTGCGGCGCCTGCGCGCTGTGCTAAAGTCGCGCACCGAAATTTTCCACCCGTGCGCACCCCGGTGCGGAGGACAGCATGAGCAACATTCAACTCGACATCGAGTGGACCGAAGCAGCCACTCGCAAGATCAAGCAACTGATGCCGCGCGGCTCGGAGGACGCCTTCCTCGCGCTGCCGCCGATCGAGTGCCTGCCGATGGAGGGCGACGTGCTGTTCCTCGGCCCGCAAGGCAAGCAGCAACCGTTCATCGTCGCCGAACGCCAGTATCACCACGACGGCGACGCCGACTGGACGATCATCCTGATTCTCGACGTACCCGACACGTCGCACTGACGCGTCGCGGCGGCCGGCAACACGTCCGGCCGCACCACCCTGCTCACGCGAGCTTCGACACACACGGATCCCGGGCCGATCGATCCAGTCCAAGGCTGCTTCGCGACGAGCCGGAATGTGCGCGGAACGCGCATGCGCGGCCAAAGCGACCTCGCCGTCGCGGCGCTCGACGAACACGCGCCAACGCCGCCAATTCAGAAAAGATTGCGAATCAGCGAATCCAGCACCCGCCGGATCGCCATGCCTCGCATTTCGGACGCAGCAAAAAAATTGCCCGCGCTTCAGAAGAAGCGCGGGCGAAACCGTCGCCCTACGAGGATAGGCGACGGGGCCATCGAGACCCGCGCGCGGCGCGGGTCGTCATCGGTTACGCCAGCGCTCGCAGCGCTGGCATCTGAAGACGTCGAAACCGTTGTTCGGGCGCTCGCGACGCTCGCCCGGTCTCTGACGCCATCCTCCCTGTCCTAACGATTCCCACTTATAAAGCAGTTTGCGTGCCAGGTGCACTTTCGAAAACAGGCCATTGATCCATAAGGATATTTTTCGTGGTCACGACGATGTAACACCCGTTCTGCCGCCGTAACGCGCGAGTGTTACGTAACGTCACGAGAGAGGGACACGAACGTCCCACACACGCCAGAATCGGCAGGCGCGCGCGACCATAAAAAAAGCCCGCCGGAAGGCGGGCTTTTCGAAGAGCGGGAGCGTACCGCGATCAGCGCAACTGATTCACGAGCAGCCCCATGATCTGCCGGGCCGGCCCCGACGTATCGATCGCGCCCGAGTCATCGACGACTGCCACACGCGTCTGGTCAGGCGTCAGCGCCTTCACGTTGACGCGATACTGCTTCGCCTGCTTTTCCTTCTTGCCGTGGAACAGCTGGCTCCAGAAGCCCTGCTCGGCCGAGCTGAGATCCTTCGGATCGACATAACGCACGAAAAACAGACCCTTCGTGCGATCGCGATCGTCAACCGTGAAGTTCGCGCGATCGAGTGCGAGGCCGACATGCAGCCACGACCGGTCGTACGGCTCGCCGAGCGTGACTTCGGACGGCACCGCGGCCGAATCGACGTCGTTCGCTTGCGACGACGTGCGCGCGACGTTCTGCGCAGCGATTGCAGCGGCGGCGGCCTTCGATGCGTCGGTATCCGCCTTCTTGTCCTTCGGCACCGTGTTGTCGTTGATGTTCGCGATTGGCGGCTCGCCGTTCTTCGCGCGCTGCTCGTTCTGTGCGAGCACCGCCATCAGCCGCTTCAGGTATTCGGTCTCGAGCGCCGGATCGTTCGGCTTCGCTTCCCACTTGCTCGAATCGTTGTTCGCGCCGGTGATCGCCTCGCGCATGCCCTTCTGGCTAATGAACACGTAGGTGCCGCCGTTCGGCGCCGAATCGAGGCGCGTGCGGTACTTGTTGCGCTCGGCCGTCACGTACGAATTGCCCATCGCCTTGGAGATCACGCTGCGGATCAGGCCGTCGTTGATCTGCGGATGGGTTTCGTTCCAGTCGGTTTCCATCACGCCCTTGTCGCGCTGGTCGACGACGAGCAGGAAGCCCTGCTCCTGCCAGAAACGGCGCACTTGCGGCCAGATGTCGGCGGGCTTCTTGCCGTCGATCACGAGCCAGCTCTCGGTGCCATCGCGCTGAATATGCATGCCGGTCACGGCGGGCGCGACGGTGTCCGTCACGGGCGCCGCGTGCTGAACCTGCTGAAGCGCGGACAGGGAAGTCGCGCCGCCCTGTGGCGGCAGCGAACGCTGATCGGCCGTCTCGTCGAGCATGTTGGGCGGCACTGCGAGCGACGCTTCCTTCGATTTCGAATCGCTCTTGTAGTCCACTTTCGTGGGCGACGACGTACCGCAACCGGCAACGAGCGCGCCGGTGGCGAGCACTGCAGCAAACCGCATGGTAAGACGAAGATCAGTCATGTTCGGGGAATCCTCTTCCGCTAAATCACGGCGCTTTCCGTGGATCAACCTTGCATTTTACCGGGGCCGCGCCGGGATGTGCAAAAAAGCGACCGGCAAGAAAAAACCCGCGCCAGCCTGAACTGACGCGGGTTTTTTTGTCTGGTCGGGGCGAGAGGATTTGAACCTCCGACCACCTGCACCCCATGCAGGTACGCTACCAGGCTGCGCTACGCCCCGAAAGAAAAAAATTATAACAGACAGTTCGCCGGTTTAGAACGGGTCGCATGCATTTTGTGCATATTCCTGCGAAATTTTTTGCGACATGACCAAACGGGACAAGACGGCTTCGATACGGGCGGCAACGTGCATCCCGCTCGTCGCGCTCCGGCCATGCGATCCGCCGCATGCTTACCGTCGACGCGCGACACAGATGACCGTGAGGCCCGCCACCCGGTTGAACCGGAACATCGGTAGCTCGGCTCGGCAGATCAGCTTGAGCAAACCGTTGACGACCGGATGGTGCCGGCGCAACTGCGACGCGGGTTCGCGCGGTTGCCGACGCGCCCGCTCGCTCAATCGCAATGCCGCCGCGAGCGGGAACGTGAGGCCGAAGTAATACGCGCTGCGCTCGACCTCCAGCCCCGCACGACGCGCGACGTCTTCGAGACCGGCGAGCGTATACCTGCGCTTGTGTTCGAGAAAATCGTCATGCGCGCTCCAGAGGAACTGAAACGCGGGAACCGTGATCAGGAACCGGCTGCCCTGCGGCGCCCCCGCCACGTAGCGGGCAAGCAACCCGACATCGTCGTCGACGTGCTCGAGGACATCCATCAGCAACACGAGATCGGCATCGAATCGATCGACGGCACGGCGAAAATGGACGGGCTTGCCGGCCGTCTCCCCGTCGGTATCGTCGGCATAGCTCGTATCGACACACCATGCTTCCGTCGCCCGCGTGCGCTCGAGCAAATGCTTCGAAAAGAAACCCGAGCCGGCACCGACGTCGAGTATGCGGTTCGCGTCCGACGTGCCCAGAAACCGACGGATCGCGCTCGCCTTCGACGCGTAGTACCAGTGATCGCCTACATCCGCGCCCAATACGTCGAGCTCCTTCAGATCCATGACGCCTCCCCCGTGTCGGCCACCATGCTTTGATCCATCCAGCCACTGACGCCGATCTTACCGCGCCGCCGCCGTCGCACGTACGGCAAGTTGCGCGATTCGCACGGGCAACCTGTGTCGCGCCTTAATCGAAAAGGACGATGGCCGATTCGTCGCGGATCGCTACCGTGCGCTTGCCCGGCGCGAGATCAACGCGCACGGCACATCGTCCGACTGCATGCCGATCGATATCGCACATCTGCGCTTTGCCGCGCTGCGCGACACGCCGGCGGCTGTTTCGATCGCAACGGCGGTCGCGACGTCCCGTCACCGTCTCAGACAAAGGCCAGTGAATGACTCAGAAAAACGACATGTCCCGTCGACACTTTCTCCGGCTGGGTGCCGGCACGATCGGCATCATGCTGGGAGACGCGTCTCTTCTGTCCGCGTGCGGCGGCGACTCGATCGCGGTCGCTCCCGTCACGACGCCCAGGCTCGCTTCGGCAGCGAACTTTCGCGACACCGGGGGACCGGACGGAACGGGCTATGCCACCGCGAGTGGTTCAGCGATGAAGAAAGGCATGATCTACCGGTCGTCCGCGCTCGCGCTGTCCGCGGCCGACCTCGCAACGGTCGATACGCTCGGCATCCGGCACGTGTGCGACCTGCGCACGACCGCGGAGATCCACGCGCAGCCGGATGTGCCATTGGCCGGCGCCACCTGGCAGAACCTCAACGTGCTCGGCGTCGCCGGTATTGGTCCGCTTCCGACCGATGGCGCGACTGCCACGGCCTTCATGCAGAGCATGTATCGGGCGTTCGTGACGTCGGAAACGGCACGGGCGAGCTTCCACACGCTATTTGCCGGCTTTGCCGCGTCCGGCGGCAACCTGGTCTTCCACTGCACGGCCGGCAAGGATCGCACCGGCTGGGCGACGGCCATTCTGCACACGATTCTCGGTGTCCCGCGGCAGACGATCCTCGCCGACTATCTGCTGACCAACATCTACAGCGCGTCGGAAATCGCCGCTTATGTCGCACAGGCGCGCAAGAGCGGCGGGCAGGATGCAGCCGACATGATGGCCGCGCTGCAGGGCGCGCAAGCCGCCTATATGCAGGCGGCATTCGATCAGGTCGTCGCGTCATACGGCTCGATGGCGTCGTACATCGATAATGGTCTGCAGTTGGATCAGACGACGCAGAATGCAATCCGGCAGAGCATGCTGGTCTGATCGGTCCGCAGGCAGGCGGCAATAGCGCTGGCGCGTCCGTCACCCCCGCCCGCCGCCTGCACCCCGGATCGGACACCGCCTTCATCCGGCATGTACCTCGCGTCAGCCAACGCCGACGCCGGGTTTGCCGATCCGGCGCAACGCGCGCCGCCCGCTTCGGCCGCAAAACCAAACGAGCGTTTGATTTTTCCGCCCCGCCGCCGCGAATCCATTGTCCCGTCGCGCGCCGGCCGGTCCTGCCCGGCCGCCCGCTGTTTGGTTACGCCGCTCTAGCACGCTATGCCACACTGCACGGCATCGACGTCCGCGCCGCGCATCGGCCGCGCGCCCTCGTCGAGCACGACAAGACATGGAGACAGACGATGCGGAATGCGGTCCGGCGCGGCCATCGCACGCCTTTGGCATTTTTCGACTGGATGAGCGGCCCGCGACGCGCAGCCGCGTCGGTTTCACTTGGCACCTCTCGTGCGCTCGGCTGCGGCGCGCTTGCGCTCGCGCTGCTCTGCGCCGGCTGCGCGGAACCGGGCGCGCAGCGCGACGGAAACGCGTCGGTCTCGTCGACGAAGATCGAGCGCACCAAGGCCGAACGCCTCGCCCGCGAACAGCAGATCGCCCGCACGGTGCCGTCGCTCGCGTCGCTCAGCCTCACGCAGCCGCGCCCGTTTACGCTGCGCGACTCGGGCCAGAACGGTGCGATGACATTCCTGCGCGATGTCGATTTCCGTATCGTCAACAACCTTGGCTTCTTCATCCATCAACTGTCCGCGACACTCGTGCCGACGCAGGCCGGCGCACCGATCGTGTTCGACGATCCGACGAGTTTCGAGATCGACGTGCACGAAGGCACGGTCACGCTCGACAACGCGAAGCTGACCGCCCTCTTCAACACGTACATCTTCGGTTACCGCAACGCGCCGCTGCGCAACCTCGCCGTATCGGCAGGCGACGGCGTGATCCATCTGCAGGGCGAGATGCAGCGCGACGGCTGGGTGCCGTTCTCGCTGACCGGCACGCTCACGATTCGCGACGGCAGCCAGCTCGTATTCCACCCGACCGGCGTGCGCGTGTCGGGCATCAACGCGCAGCCGGTGATGCGTGCGGCCAACGTGAAGATGGCCGATCTGTTGAAGATCGAGACTCCGATCGCACGGCTCGCCGGCGACGACCTCGTGATGTCGGTCGACAAGCTGATGCCGCCGCCGCGGCTGAAGATCCGGATCACCGCGCTGCGCGTGACGCCGGCCGGCCTCGACCTGAAGCTCGACGACGGCTCGCACGCCGGCTTCGCGCTGCCCGCGAACGCGCCGCAACAGGCGATGTACATCCGCGGCGGCGACGTGAAGTTCATGCGCTCGATGCCGATGAACGCGGACATCCTGATCAGCCCCGTCGATCCGACGAAGCGTGACCAGAATTTCGTGTTCGACCTGTATCACTATCGCGACCAGGTATCGGCCGGCTATTTCAATTTCGACGAAAGCGGCGCGATGGCGATCCGGATGCCGTCGTACGCGGGCCCCGCCAGCGGTGCCGCGCTCGGCAACACGGCTGCTCGCCTGAACGACAGCTTCCTCGCCGCGCAGCAGACTGCGTTGCACGACTCGCGCCAGCACTGGGAAGCGTTTGCACTCGCGGCCGGCGCGACGCAGCCCGGCATGCAGAAAGTTGCGATGCGGCGCTCGTCGGCCATCCCGTTCAACGAACGGCACGTGTCGAACCGCAATCCGACGATCCATCTGCACAATGTCGACTTCAACCTGTCCGGCGACATCGGCTTCCACGTCGAGGATCTCGACGTCCAGCTCATCGCGAAACGGCCGGGCGAACCGGTCGACCTCGACGATCCGAACCAGTACGACATCCGCATTCTCGGCGGGACGGTCGTCGAATCGTGGAAGGCGATGTCGGCGCTTTTCAACAACTACCTGCTCGACTACTCGCCGCGCTCGCTGAACGACCTGCAGTTGAGTGCGGATGGCCAGGACCTGCGCGTCCAGGGCGGCATCAAGCTCTGGAATCACGTGCCCGGCGTGTGGCTTCCGACCGACATGAAGGGCTCGCTTTCGGTGCTCGACGACCGGCACCTCGCGTTCCGTCCGTCGCAGGTGTCGGTGCTCGGCATCCCGCAGGCGAAGCTGCTGCGCTCGCTCGGCATCGAGCTCGCGTCGCTGACGCCGCTGCAGCGCCGCGGCGCGGAACTGCGCGGCGACACGCTCGTGCTCGACCAGTACACCGTCTTTCCGCCTCCCGTGCTGAACGGCAAGCTCGGCCAGGCCACCGTCGAACGCGACGGACTACGCCTGACGTTCCGGCGGGTTGCCGACGCCCCCGCGCCGAAGCGGCCGCAGATCGACGCACCGAGCTACATGTGGATGGAAGGCGGGGACATGAAGATGTTCAACGTGCTGGAGCTGAACGTGCGCGCGCTGATCCGGAACTCGGCCGAGGCAGGCCCGATGCGCTTCGACCTGTACGGCTACCGCAGCCAGGTCGCGCAAGGCTCGGTGCGGATGCTGCCGGATGGCACGCTGGTCGTCGACATGGGCAAGCCAAATCCGCTCGCGTCGCGCTGATCCGGGCGGGCCCGCGTGCATGAAAAAAGCCCGGTGGCACTTCGCACACCGGGCTTCATATCGATCCGAGCGTTGTGCTCAGTCGTGCTTAAGTCCGTCGATCACGTCGAGGAGTGCCTGCCGCAGCGCGATCACGTCGACCGTTGCCCCCGGCTTGCCCGATGCACGCGCATCGGCTGCCACCACGTCGGGCTCGACCGGTGCGCCGGCAGCAGCGCGCTCGCCGCTCGGTGAATCGAGCCGGTTGCGTGCCCCGTTGATCGTGAAACCCTGTTCGTACAGCAACTCGCGAATCCGCCGGATCAGCAGCACTTCGTGATGCTGGTAATACCGACGATTGCCGCGCCGCTTCACCGGCCGAAGCTGAGTGAATTCCTGTTCCCAGTAACGCAGCACATGCGGCTTGACCCCGCACAATTCGCTGACTTCACCGATCGTGAAGTAGCGCTTCGCGGGAATCGGAGGCAAGACGACTTTTTCAACCGTAGTGGTCATCGTCGGTTAACCGTCGGTAAAGGGTGCGCGGCGGCCGCGCGGAGACGTCAGCGCGCGGGCGTTACTCCGCGCCGTTTTCGACCAGCGCCTTCAGCTTCTGGCTCGCGTGGAAGGTTACCACCCGGCGGGCCGCGATCGGAATCGCCTCGCCCGTCTTCGGATTGCGGCCCGGACGCTGCGGCTTGTCGCGCAGCTGGAAGTTGCCGAACCCCGACAGCTTGACGCTTTCGCCGTTTTCGAGCGCGTCGCGGATCACTTCGAAAAACGCCTCGACCATGTCCTTCGCTTCACGCTTGTTCAGCCCGACGCTGTCGAACAGCAGCTCTGCCAGTTCCGCTTTCGTCAGCGTCGGCGTCTCGGGGGACGCCGGCGCGGAAGCGTCGCGGTTCATGGCACTGCGTTGCGCCGTCAGGAGGGCTTCGAATTCACTCGAGGTCATGTCGTTCATATCTGCCATACAGCGCGTTAAACCAAAACTTACGATGGGGAAGAGCCGCCCGCGAGGGGGCGGCCCGTCTCCTTAGCCGCGCAGGCGGGCACCCGCACGAGCCATCCGCTCGACCAGCGTCCGGATCGCCTGATCGACGACCTCGTCCTGTAGCGTGCCAGCCGCGTCCTGCAGCGTCACGCGGAAGGCAAGGCTCTTCTCGTGCGCTGCGAGACCACCGGAAGTATTTGATTTTGCACGAAATTCGTCGAAGAGTACAACCTTCTGAACGAATCGGCACGCGTCTTCGGCCAACGCCTTCTTCATTTCGTCGAAAAGCGCCTGAACCTCGACCGCCTGATCGACCACGACCGCGATATCGCGCCGCACCGGCGGGAATTTCGACACGTCGGTCGGTGCCGGCAGCGCACGTGCGATCAGCGCATCCGCGTCGATTTCGAACATCACCGGCGCATGCGGCAGCTCGTACTTCTGCATCAGGCGCGGATGGAGCTCGCCGATCCAGCCGACCGCGCGGCCATCGACCTCGATGCGCGCGCTGCGGCCCGGATGGAGGGCCGGATGCTCGGCCTTCACGAAGCGCGCGGTGGCCGGCGCGAGCAGCGCCTCGAGATCGCCCTTCACGTCGAAGAAATCGACTGCGCGGGTCGCGACACCCCACTGTTCGTCGACCGCCGGGCCGTACGCGAGCGCGCCGACACGCTTCGGCTGCGTGTAGCCTTCGACGGTCAGTTCGCCGGCCTTCACCGACGGATCGGCGAGGAATACGCGGCCCGTCTCGAACACGCGAACGCGATCCGCGCGACGGTTCAGGTTGTGGCGCAGCACCGAGATCAGGCTGCCGAACAGCGTCGTACGCATCACCGACAGCTGGCTCGCGATCGGGTTCAGCAGGCGGATCGGGGTGTCGTTGCCGGCGAAGTCGTGCTCCCATTCCGCATCGACGAAGCTGAAGTTGACCGTTTCGGCATAGTCGCGCGCCGCGAGCGCGTGACGGATGTCGTGGATCGAACGTCGCGTCTCGTTGGTCGCGCGCATCTCGCTCGTTGCGACCGGCGGACGCGCCGGGATCTTCTCGAAGCCGTAGATGCGCGCCACTTCCTCGATCAGGTCTTCCTCGATCTCGATGTCGAAGCGGTGCGGCGGCGGCGTGACCAGGAATGCGTCGTCGTCACGCTCGAACGGCAGGCGCAGGCGCGTGAAGATGTTCGCGATCTCGTCGGCGTCGATCTTCACGCCGATGATGCGGTTCGCGCGCGACACACGCATCTTCACCGGCGCGCGCTGCGGCAGGTTCACCGCCTGGTCGTCGACCGGGCCGGCCTTGCCGCCGCAGATCTCGAGAATCAGCTGCGTGATGCGCTCGACGTGCTCGACGGTCGTCGCGTAGTCGACGCCGCGCTCGAAGCGATGGGCCGCATCGGTCGAGAAGTTGTACTTGCGCGCGCGGCCACGGATGCTGTCCGGCCACCAGAAAGCGGCTTCCAGGTAGATGTTGGTCGTGTCGAGCGTGACGGCCGTGCTGTCGCCGCCCATGATGCCCGCGAGGCTTTCGACCTGACGGTCGTCCGCAATCACACCGACCGTTTCATCGAGTTCGACCGTGTTGCCGTTCAGCAGCTTCAGCGACTCGCCGCGCTTGCCCCAGCGCACCTCGATGCCGCCGTGGATCTTGTCCAGATCGAACACGTGCGACGGACGGCCGAGCTCGAACATCACGTAGTTCGAGATGTCGACAAGCGCCGACACGCTGCGCTGGCCCGAACGCTCGAGGCGCTCGACCATCCATTGCGGCGTCTTCGCATGCGCGTTCACGCCACGGATCACGCGACCCGAGAAACGGCCGCACAGATCGGGGGCGGTGATGCGCACGGGCAGCGTTTCATCGAGTTCGACGCGCACCGGACGGATGTCGACCGGCGTCAGCGGCGCGCCGGTGATCGCGGCCGTCTCGCGCGCGATGCCGAACACCGACAGGCAGTCGGCCTTGTTCGGCGTCAGCTTGATTTCGAAGATCGTGTCGTCGAGATTGAGCGTGTCGCGAATGTCCTGGCCGACCGGCGTGTCTTCCGGCAGGATCAGCAGGCCGCTGTGGTCCTCGGACAACTTCAGCTCACGCGCCGAGCACAGCATCCCCTGGCTCTCCACGCCGCGCAACTTCGACAGCTTGATCGCGAACGGCTTGCCGCCCTCTTCCGCCGGCGGCAGTTCCGCGCCGACCAGCGCGACCGGCACCTTGATGCCGGGCGCCACGTTCGGTGCGCCGCACACGAGGTTCAGCGTCGCGCCGGTGCCGGCGTCGACCTGGCAGACATTGAGCTTGTCCGCATCCGGATGCTTGACGACTTCGAGCACGCGGCCGACGACGATCTTCGACGTCGGCGGCGCAGCCTTGCTCAGCGATTCGACTTCGAGCCCCGCCATCGTCAGCGCGTGCGACAGTTCGTCGGTCGTCAGCTGCGGGTCGACAAAGGTTCTCAACCAGGATTCAGGGAATTGCATGGATGTCTACGTTCGAAACAGGTTAGATCGGTGCCCGACCCCCGTCGGAAACGTCCGGCGGGGCGTGCGCAGGCACATGTCGGCGCGGCGCGTGCGTTATGCGAACTGGCGCAGGAAACGCAGGTCGTTCTCGAAGAACAGCCGGAGATCCTGCACGCCGTAGCGCAGCATCGTCAGGCGCTCGAGGCCGCTGCCGAACGCAAAGCCGATGTAGCGCTCGGGATCGAGGCCCATGTTGCGGATCACGGTCGGATGCACCTGCCCCGAGCCCGAGATCTCGAGCCATTTGCCGGCGTTCTTGCCGTGCTCGAACATCATGTCGATCTCAGCCGACGGTTCCGTGAACGGGAAATACGACGGACGGAAGCGCACGAGGATGTCGTCGCGCTCGAAGAATTTCTTCAGGAAGTCGGTATAGACGCCCTTGAGGTCGGCGAAGCTGATGTTCTCGTCGATCCACAGCCCCTCGACCTGATTGAACATAGGCGAGTGGGTCGCATCGCTGTCGACGCGATACGTGCGGCCCGGTGCGATCACCTTGATCGGCGGGCGGTTCATGCGCGCGTAACGCACCTGCATCGGGCTCGTGTGCGTGCGCAGCAGCAGCTGGCGGCCGTCGGCGTCCTTGCCTTCGACGTAGAAGGTGTCCTGCATCGAACGCGCCGGATGGTTCTCCGGGCTGTTCAACGACGTGAAGTTGTACCAGTCGGTCTCGATTTCGGGACCGTCGGCCACGTCGAAGCCGATCGAGCGGAAAATCTGTTCGACGCGCTCCCACGTGCGCATCACGGGGTGCAGACTGCCTGCACCGGCGCCGCGGCCCGGCAGCGTGACGTCGATCGCCTCGGCGGCGAGGCGCTGGTTCAGCAGCGCATCGGCGAGCGCCTGGCGGCGTGCGGTCAGCGCGGCTTCCACCTGCTGCTTCGCGACGTTGATGCGTGCGCCTTCGGTCTTGCGTGATTCGGGATCGAGCTTGCCGAGGCCCTTGAGCAACTCGGTCAGCGCACCCGACTTGCCGAGAAATCGTGCTTTCTCGTTTTCGAGCGTGGTGATGTCGGCAGCCTGTTCGAAGGACTGCTGCGCGTCGGCGACAATCTGGTCCAGATCCATAGATCCCATCATTTCCAACGTCATTCGGTCTTGGCGAGCGAAATCGCCCATCCAAACAAAAAAGGGGCTCGGAAGAGCCCCGTTTTCGCTGCAGCGGCCGAGACTACCGGAACGTCGCTGCAACTAACCACGCAGTGCTAATTTCGCAATTAGGCTGCAACGGCGGCTTTCACCTGCTTGACGATCGCAGCAAAAGCAGCCTTGTCGAACACCGCCATGTCGGCCAGGACCTTACGGTCGAGTTCGATCGACGCCTTCTTCAGGCCGTTGATGAACACGCTGTAGGTCATGTCGTGCTGGCGAACTGCCGCGTTGATACGCGTGATCCACAGTGCGCGGAACACACGCTTCTTGTTGCGGCGATCGCGGTACGCGTACTGACCAGCGCGCATCACCGCCTGCTTGGCGATGCGGTAGACGTTATTGCGACGGCCGCGATAACCCTTGGCCAGGTTGATGATCTTCTTGTGGCGGGCCCGTGCGGTTACCCCACGTTTGACTCGAGGCATGTTTCTCTCCTTGGAGTATCAGTTGAGGGGTTACGCGAACGGCAGCATTGCGCGGACGGAGTTCAGATCGGAATCATGAACTGCCGTTGCGCCGCGCAGGTGACGCTTGTTCTTCGTGGTTTTCTTGGTCAGGATGTGACGCTTGAAGGCTTGACCGCGCTTGACGGTACCGCCCGGACGCACCACGAAGCGCTTTGCAGCACTCTTCTTGGTCTTCATCTTAGGCATGACGAACAACTCCAGTTTATTTGATGGCGATGGGTGTGCGGTTGGCTTGCGCCCTTGACCCGCCCTTCGAAACCCAGTCCACTTGTGTACGGCAAACCGCTTGCGCAGTTGCCGTCATTGTTGGCGCGCCACCCTGACCGGGCGACGCACCGAACCACTTTCGAACCTGCGCGGCATGCGCGCGGGCCCGTTACTTCTTTTTCTTCGGCGAAAGCACCATGATCATCTGGCGCCCTTCCATCTTCGGCATCTGCTCGACCTGGCCGACTTCCTCGAGATCCGTGCGCAGACGCTCAAGCATCCGCATACCGATTTCCTGGTGAGCCATTTCGCGGCCGCGGAAACGCAACGTGATCTTCGTCTTGTCGCCTTCTTCGAGGAAGCGCACGAGATTGCGGAGCTTGACGTTGTAATCCCCGTCATCGGTACCCGGGCGGAACTTGACTTCCTTGACCTGGATGACCTTCTGCTTCAGCTTCGCTTCGTGCTGCTTCTTCGATTCCTGGTACTTGAACTTGCCGTAATCCATCAGACGGCAAACCGGGGGAACCGCTTGCGGCGCGATTTCCACCAGGTCAACATCCAGTTCTTCCGATTTACGGAAAGCATCAGCGAGTTTTACGATACCGAGCGGTTCGTTCTCGATCCCGACCAGACGCACTTCCGGCGCAGTGATTTCACCGTTGATGCGATGCGACGACTTATCAGTAGCGATGTTACGTTTCCTCTAAAAATTAAAAAAACGAGCCGCGCTGCCAGGGCGGTTACTTGAACGAGCGCAGGTCTTCCTGCAGACGCTCAACGAAGGCTTCGACCGGCATCACGCCAAGATCGACGCCGCCACGGGCACGCACGGCTACCGTTTGCGCATCACGCTCCTTATCCCCCACGACGAGGAGATAAGGCACCTTTTCCAGCGTGTGCTCGCGTATTTTATAGCTAATCTTCTCATTGCGCAAATCGGCCGTCACTCTAACCCCTTGTTTTTGCAACGATTGGGCCAGAGATTGCGCATATTCGGCCTGACTTTCGGCGATATTGAGCACAACTGCCTGGAACGGCGCGAGCCAGGCCGGCATCGCACCAGCGTGGTGCTCGATCAAAATGCCGAGGAAACGCTCCATCGAACCGACGATCGCACGGTGCAACATCACCGGACGGCGGCGGCTGCTGTCATCCGCGACATACTCGGCACCGAGGCGCTCCGGCAGCACCATGTCGAGCTGCAGCGTGCCGCACTGCCACGAACGGCCGAGCGCATCCTTGATGTGGTACTCGATCTTCGGGCCATAGAACGCGCCTTCACCCGGCAGTTCTTCCCACGTGAGGCCGCAGGCCGTCAGCGCGTCGCGCAGGCCCTGCTCGGCGCGATCCCACGTCTCGTCCGTGCCCGCACGCTGGTCCGGGCGCAGCGACAGCTTGATGTCGATGTGATCGAAACCGAAGTCCTTGTACACGCTCATCGCCAGCGTGTTGAACGCGATCGATTCCGAGATGAACTGGTCTTCCGTACAGAAGATGTGCGCATCGTCCTGCACAAAGCCACGCACGCGCATCAGGCCATGCAGCGCGCCCGATGCCTCGTTGCGGTGGCACGAACCGAATTCCGCGTAACGCAGCGGCAGGTCGCGGTACGAGCGCAGGCCGTGCTTGAACACCTGGACGTGACCCGGGCAGTTCATCGGCTTGATCGCGTAGTCGCGCTTCTCCGACTCCGTCGTGAACATGTTCTCGCGGTAGTTCTGCCAGTGACCCGACGCTTCCCACAGCGAGCGGTCCATGATCATCGGCGTCTTGATCTCGAGGTAGCCGGCTTCGTTCACGCGGCGGCGCATGTACTGCTCGACCTGCTGCCACAGCGCCCAGCCCTTCGGATGCCAGAACACCATGCCCGGCGACTCTTCCTGCATGTGGAACAGGTCGAGCTGCTTGCCGAGCTTGCGGTGGTCGCGCTTTTCCGCTTCCTCGAGCATGTGCAGGTATTGATCCTGGTCTTCCTTCTTCGTCCAGGCCGTGCCGTAGATGCGCTGCAGCTGCTCGTTCTTCGAGTCGCCGCGCCAGTACGCGCCAGCGACCTTCATCAGCTTGAAGACCTTCAGCTTGCCGGTCGACGGCACGTGCGGACCACGGCAGAGGTCCGTGAAGCCGCCGTGCGAGTACAGCTTGATTTCGTCGCTTTGCGGAATCGATTCGATGATCTCGGCCTTGTACTTCTCGCCGAGGCTGCGGAAATAACCGGCCGCCTCGTCGCGCGACACGACGCGGCGCGTCACCGGCTCATCCTTCTTCGCGAGTTCCTGCATGCGCTTTTCGATCTTTTCCAGATCTTCGGGCGTAAACGGGCGGTTATACGAGAAGTCGTAGTAGAAGCCGTTGTCGATCACCGGGCCGATCGTCACCTGCGCATCCGGATACAGGTCCTTCACCGCGTAGGCAAGCAAGTGCGCGGTCGAGTGACGGATGATGTCGAGACCGTCGGCATCCTTGTCCGTGACGATTGCGAGCGATGCATCGCGATCGATGACCGTGGACGTATCGACCAGCTCGCCATCGAGCTTGCCACCAAGCGCAGCCTTCGCAAGGCCGGGACCGATCGAGGCCGCAACCTCGGCAACTGTCACCGGATGCTCGTATTGTCGAACTGAGCCGTCAGGCAAGCGTATCGAAACCATAGCAATCTCCGTGATGCCGACAGTGGGCGGCAAACCAAGCACGCGATATCAAAGTCACGCGCGAAAATTTCGCGACAAAAAAAATGCGGCCCCGCTTTCGAGGGGCCGCATTCGATACTTCACTCAAACTGAAAGGGCGAAAACGTTCCTCGACTAGCGTCGCTCCGAAAAGGTTTCGGTCAACGTTCGCGGTGTCATAACCGTATTCGCCTTGTTCGCGTTGAGTTATTTACTGCATCAAACACCCGAAAACCGGGCATTCTCAATTCGTTGGTAGGCTCGATTGGACTCGAACCAACGACCCCCACCATGTCAAGGTGGTGCTCTAACCAGCTGAGCTACGAGCCTAAAGAAGCCAAGATTATATGGGGCTATCGTTCACTTGGCAAGCGTTTTTATGCGGCCGCAGCAAAATGATCGCGCCCCAACCCCACTTACGGGGGCGTCACGCCTTGCGCCCCGCCCGCACCACGCCCGGCACTTCGCCGAGCAGCGTGCACGCACGCTGCACCTGCGCGGAATTCGACACCTCCACCGTGAACTGCATGAATGCCGCATTCCGGCGGCTCTGCGTCTTCACGCCCACCACGTTCATCTTCTCGCGCGCGAACACTTCGGAGATATCGCGCAGCAAGCCTTGCCGGTCGCTCGCCTCGATCATCAGGTCGACCGGATAGACGGACACGCCACGGCCGCCCAGCACGTCGGCCGACCACGTTGTCTGCAGCACGCGCTCCGGCGCCCGTTCGGCCATCCGCCGGAACGTCGGGCAGTCGCTGCGGTGAATCGACATCCCCTTGCCGCGCGTCACGAAACCGCTGATCGGGTCGGGCGGCGCCGGACGGCAGCAGCGCGCAAGCTGGGTCAGCAACGCATCGACGCCAACCACCAGCACGCCGGTCGACGCGCCGTGCGCGACACTCGCCCCGCTGCTGCGCTTCTCGAAATCGGCAGGCGCCTCGGGCGCATGCTCGGGCGGCGGCGCGTCGGACAGCGCATGCTCGACGTTGCGCAGGCTGAATTCTTCCTTGCCGACGACCGAGAACAGTTCCTCTGGCGACTTGAAGCCAAGCTTCGCGGCGAGGTTGTCGAGATTGACCGACGTCTTGCCCTCGCGCTGCAACGTCTTTTCGACGAGCGCGCGACCATGCGCGATGTTCTCTTCCTGCTCGATCGAGTTGAACCACGCACGCACTTTCTGCCGCGCACGCGGACTCTTCAGGTAGCCGAGCTGCGGGTTCAGCCAATCGCGTGACGGCCCGCCCTCCTTCACCGCGACGATCTCGACCGTCTGACCGTTCGCGAGCGGCGTGTTCAGCGGCACCATCGCACCGTCGACACGCGCACCGCGGCAACGGTGGCCGAGTTCGCTGTGCAGGTGGTATGCGAAGTCGACCGGCGTCGCGCCCTGCGGCAGCGCGATCACGCGCGCCTGGGGCGTCAGCACGTAGATGTGGTCGTCGTCGAGCGACGTCTCGCGCAACTGCGCCCACGCCTGGTCGCCCGACACTTCGGCACCATCTTCGACGTCGTCCTTCCACGCGAGCAGCTGGCGCAGCCACGCGATCTTCTCGTCGTACTTGTCGCTCGCCGAAAACTGGCCGCCGTAGCCGCGTGCTCCCGCTTCCTTGTAGCGCCAGTGCGCGGCGACGCCGTATTCGGCGAAACGGTGCATTTCCTGCGTGCGGATCTGCACTTCGAACGCACGGCCGTCGTCGCCGATCACGACCGTATGCAGCGACTTGTAGCCGTTCGGCTTCGGACGCGAGATGTAATCGTCGAATTCCTTCGGCACCGGCTGCCACAGGTGATGCACGATGCCGAGCACCGAGTAGCAATCCTTGATGTCCGGCACGATCACGCGGAACGCGCGCACGTCGTACAGCTCGGAGAAGTCGAGCTCCTTACCGCGCATCTTGCGCCAGATGCTGTAGATATGCTTCGGCCGCCCGCTCACATCGGCCGTGATGTGCGCTTCCGCCAGCTCGTGCTGCAGCCGCTCGATCGCCTGCGCGACGTACGCCTCGCGTTCGATGCGCTTTTCGTCGAGCAGCTTGGCGATGCGCTTGTAGGTGACCGGATCCTCGAAGCGGAACGCGAGGTCCTCGAGCTCCCACTTCAGTTGCCAGATACCGAGACGGTTCGCGAGCGGCGCATAGATCTCGAGCGTCTCGCGCGCGACGTCGGGAGGCGGATCGATCTTCGCCGCCGCGTAGTAACGTAGCGACTGCAACCGCGACGCCAGCCGGATCAGCACCACGCGGATGTCCTGCGCAAACGCGAGCAGCATCTTGCGCAACGCCTCGATCTGCGTGCGCCGCTCTTGCGCGGCGTCGCGCCCGGCATCGGGCATCATGTTCTGCGCGGCGCGCAGGCTGACGGTGCCGAGCCGCAGCAGCTTGCGCACGTCGGATACGAGCCGGGCGACCTCTTCGCCGAACCGTTCGGTCAGCTCCCGCTCGGGATCGTTCAGGTGCGGTGTGAGCACGAACAGCGCGGCCGCCTGCATTGCGTGCGGGTCGACGTTCAGCGTGCGCATGATCGACGCCGTGCCCGCCGAGTGATCGGCGAGCAGTTCGCCCGAAGACAGGCGCGCGTCACCGGCACGCTCGCGCACGAACGCGAGCACGTCGTCGAACGACGGCGCTGTGACGGAAGAAGCGGAAACGGACTCGGTCATCGCACGGCCAGGCGTATCGCGGTCATCGGAATACTTTGCTTCGCTCAGCTCCGTTGCGCGGCAACGACGACGATCTCGACGAGCAGCGCCGGATCCGCGAGCTTCGCCTCGACGGTCGCGCGCGGCGGCGTGTTGCCCTGCGCGACCCACGCGTCCCACTCCTCGTTCATGCCTTCGAAGTTCGCGAGATCCGAAATGTAGATCTGCACCGACAGCAGATGAGCCTTGTCGCTGTTCGCTTCGGCGAGCAGGCGGTCGATGTGGCCGAGCACTTCGCGCGTCTGGCCCTTGATGTCCTGGGTGGTGTCTTCGGCGATCTGGCCGGCCAGATACACGGTACCGTTGTGGATCGCGGTTTCGGAGAGACGCGCTCCGACGTGGTGACGAATGACTGCCATGGAATGTTCCGGTCGTGTGAGTGGGTGAGAATCGGCGACGACGCGGCCCGCGTGCCGCCGAACCGCATATTATGACGCGTTTATGCGCCGCCTTCGACGAAAAACCGGCGGGCGAGCGCAATCTGGTCGACGCCGATGAACGGCGGTGCATGACCCGCGTCCCGGATCTCGGCCTGCGTCACGTGCCGGCCGCGACGCACCATCTCCGCCACCGTGTCGCGCGACAGCAGGTCGGAACGCTCGCCGCGCACGACGAGCAGCGACGCATCGGTGGTCTCGATCGCATGCCAAAGCGCGGCCTCGCCGAGCGCGGCCAGCTCGGGCGTCGTCGCCTTGAACGGCTCGGCGATGCGCGGATCGTAGCGCATCGTCCAGCGCCCGTCGGGCAGCTTGCGCAGCAACGGCCCATTGATCTCGCGCCATTCGTCGTCGGTCAACGCACCGAACGGCAGCGACAGCGACGTCAGATAGTCGATGCCCTCCTGTTCGGTCGCGAAAGACGGCTGCACGCCGAGGTATTCGCCGATGCGCGTCAGCGAATCGGGCTCGATGCGCGGGCCGACGTCGTTGACGATCATCCGGCGCAGCGGCGAGCCGGGCAGCCCCGCGAGCGCCATGCCGATCAGCCCGCCCATCGACGTGCCGAACCAGTCGACCGACTCGACGTCGAGCCGCGCGATCAGCGTGACCATGTCGGCCACATATTGCGGGATCGCGTAAAGCCGCGGATCGGCGAGCCAGTCGGAACGCCCGCGCCCGACGACGTCGGGGCAGACGACGCGATACGTATCGGACAACGCGGCGGCAAGCCGGTCGAAGTCGCGCCCCGAACGGGTCAGCCCGTGCACGCAGACCAGCACACGCGGATTGGCGGGGTCGCCCCATTCGGTATAGGCGACGTGGTGAAGGCCGGCGGCGCTCGCACACTGCACACGTCGCTGACGGGGAACCGGAGGATTCGCTGAGGTTGATGGCATCGTTGGCATCCTGTCGAACGGGGGCGGTGCGGCGGGCAACCCTCGCGCCGCCCGATGCGAACGATTGTAAACCGCTTCGCAACGACGGGCCGTCACGCGGCCGCAGTCATCCGCTACATCGTTCGCAACCGCTCACGCACTGCGGCGCCACGTCTCGCGCAACTGGTCGCGCAGGAAATCGACGAAGGTCCGCACGCGCAGCGGCACGTGACGGCCGCCGGGGTATACGGCATGAAGCGGTGCCGCAGGCGCCGCGAACGTCGGCAGCACACGGACGAGCCGGCCGGCCTCGAGATCGGCACCGACGTCCCAGATCGACTTCAGCGCAATTCCCGCGCCCTCCAATGCCAACGTACGAGCCGCACCGCCGTCGTTCGTCAGCAGTGCGGCCGTCACTTCGACCGCCACTGCCCCCTGTGCACCGTCGAACCGCCACTCCGTACGAGGCTGGTCGCCCATCACGATGCATCGATGTGCACGAAGTTCGGCCGGATGAGCCGGCAGCCCTTGCACGGCGAGATAGCTCGACGACGCGCATAGCACGCGATGATTCGGCGCCAGTTCGCGCGCGATCATCGTCGAATCGGCAAGGCTGCCGATCCGCACGGCAACGTCGATGTCGTGCGCGAGCAGATCGACGATCGTGTCGGTCAGCATCAGTTGCACGGTCAACTCAGGATGTTGCCGTTGAAACGCCGCGACGAGCGGCGCAATCCGCAGCCGGCCGAGCTCGCCGGGCGCCGTCAGGCGCAGCACGCCGCTGACCGTGCCGCGACGATCGCTCATCAGCGTTTCGGCGCGATCGACCTCGGCCAGGATGCGCAGCACCTGCGCATGGAACTGCGCACCGTCGTCGGTCAGCGTCTGCTGCCGCGTCGTCCGGTGCAGCAGACGCACGCCGAGTTGCGACTCGAGATGCGCCAGCCGCTTGCTGACGACGGACAGCGACAAGTCAAGCTCGCGCGCCGCCGCGGACAGGCTGCCGGCCGACACGATTCTGGCGAATGTATCGAGCGCCGGGAGATCGTCGATCAGCATCGCGGCACCTGTCCAGCGTCGACATTTCCTTTTGTCGAAGAATCCATTCGCTTTTTGCCCGTATTTAATCTCGAAATGGAAACCTACCATACCTGTAGCGCGTCGCCTCACGACGCAATCCACAGGACACCCGCCACCATGTCGATTCACTTTCCTTTTTCGATTGCACGCCCGATTACCCACGTCATCGCTGCAGCGGCCTGCGTCGTTGCACTGTTGCCTGCAGCGTCCCGCGCCGCCGACCTTCTCGATCCGCACAGCCTGACCGTCGCGGCCGACGTGCCGGCTAAGCAGGCACGTGATCAAATCCTCGCCGCGCGTCGCTACGGCACGTTCTGGAATACCGGCGATGCGACCCTCGCCCGCACCGCGCTCGCGGCCGATTTCATCGACCGGACATTGCCGGCCGGCCGTGAGCAAGGTGTAGCGGGACCGCTCGCGGCGTCCAGCACGATGCGCGCAGCCAGCCCGGACTTGCATTGCGACATCGAACAGATGATCGTGGCGGGCGACCGTGTCGTCGTGCACCTGCACTTTCGCGGACATTTCACCGGCACGTTCAATGGGACGACCGGAAGCGGACAGTCGATCGACTTCATTGCGACGGACATCTACCGGATCGACCATGGCCCGATAGCGGAAAACTGGCACATCGAGGACAACCTGACGCTGATGCGTCAGCTCGGGCTCGTCGGCTGACGGAGAGCTCGATCGCATCCAGGCGTAGCCTTAATGCGCAAGGACGACGTTGCCCGCTTTGCCCTGCACAGCCCCTCGACGGTGCGCGAAGCCGAAACGATCTGACTCGATTGCGCACACCTCTTCACCTCGAAAGGACCACCATGAACGATTCATTCCACGGAAAGAAGGTACTCGTCGTCGGCGGCAGTTCCGGCATCGGTGCCGCCGCCGCGAAAGCATTCGCACAACGTGGCGCTGTCGTCACGATTGCATCGCGCGACCCGGCCAGGATCAATGCAGATGTCACGCCGGGCGCGCACCTCCGCACCGAAGCGCTCGAAATCACCGATACGGCGGCCGTCGATGCGTTCTGCGCGCGCATCGGCCAGTTCGACCACGTCGTGATTTCAGCCGCGAAGACGGCGACGGGCCCGGTCCGCGCCCTGCCACTTGCCGACGCGCAAGCCGCGATGGACAGCAAATTCTGGGGCGCATACCGCGTCGCACGCTCGATCGATATCGCGCCCGGCGGTTCGCTAACGTTCGTGTCGGGGTTCCTCAGCGTACGGCCGAGCGCATCGTCGGTACTGCAGGGCGCGATCAACGCGGCGCTCGAGGCGCTCGCCCGCGGCCTTGCACTCGAGCTGGCACCCGTGAGAGTGAATACCGTGTCACCCGGCCTGATCGCGACACCGCTGTGGGACAAGCTCGCACCCGATGCGCGCGATGCGATGTACGCGGGCGCCGCGCAGCGCCTTCCGGCACGCCGCGTGGGCCAGCCGGAGGACGTCGCGAATGCGATCGTATATCTGGCGGCAACGCCTTACGCGACCGGCTCGACGGTGCTGATCGACGGCGGCGGTGCAATCGCGTAGCGTAGGCGGCCATGAGAAAACGCCCCGCGTTCCACAGGGGAACGCGGGACGTTGAGCGTCATGCCGGAAAGCCGGCGCTTACACGACCGCGCTCACATCGAGCGGCGCGCCCGTTTTCGCCTGAATCTCGTCGGCGCTCACGCCGTCGGCGAGCTCGAGCACCTTCAGGCCATTCGGCGTCACTTCGATCACGCCGAGATCGGTGATGATCAGGTCGACCACGCCAACCCCCGTCAGCGGCAGGTTGCATTCGTCGAGGATCTTGTGCTGATCGCCCTTCGCGACGTGCTCCATCAGCACGACGACGCGCTTCACACCCGCGACGAGGTCCATCGCGCCGCCCATCCCCTTGATCATCTTGCCCGGGATCATCCAGTTCGCGAGGTCGCCCGTCTTGCTGACCTGCATCGCGCCGAGGATCGCGAGGTTGATGTGGCCGCCGCGGATCATCGCGAACGAATCGGCCGACGAGAAGATCGACGAACCCGGCAGCGTCGTGACGGTCTGCTTGCCGGCGTTGATCAGGTCGGCGTCGACTTCGTCCTCGGTCGGCGACGGGCCGATGCCGAGCAGGCCGTTTTCCGACTGCAGCCACACCTCGACGCCCGCCGGTACGTGGTTCGCGACGAGCGTCGGCAGCCCGATGCCGAGGTTCACATAGAAGCCGTCCTGCAGTTCCTTCGCCGCGCGCGCGGCCATCTGGTCACGATTCCAGGCCATGTCAGTCTCCTTTCGCGCGTACGACGCGTTGTTCGATGCGTTTTTCGGGCGTCGCGTTCAGCACGATGCGCTGCACGAAGATCCCCGGCGTATGGACCTGGTCCGGATCGAGCGTGCCGTTCTCGACGATCTCCTCGACTTCCGCCACGGTGATCTTGCCCGCCATCGCGCACATCGGGTTGAAGTTGCGCGCGGTGCGACGATAGATCAGGTTGCCGGACTTGTCGGCCTTCCACGCCTTCACAAGCGCGACGTCGGCCGTCAGCGACGGCTCGAGCACGTAGTGGCGATCGCCGAACTGGCGTGTTTCCTTGCCTTCCGCGATCACGGTGCCGTAGCCGGTGTTCGTGAAAAATGCCGGGATGCCGGCGCCGCCCGCGCGCAGCTTCTCGGCGAGCGTGCCCTGCGGCGTGAATTCGAGCTCGAGTTCGCCGGCCAGGTACTGCCGCTCGAACTCCTTGTTCTCGCCGACGTACGACGAGATCATCTTCTTGATCTGGCGCGTTTCCAGCAGCAGGCCGAGACCGAAGCCGTCGACACCCGCGTTGTTGCTGATGCAGGTGATGCCCTTGACGGCGGAATCGCGCAGCGCCGCGATCAACGCCTCCGGAATCCCGCACAGGCCGAAGCCGCCCACCGCGAAGGTCTGTCCGTCGCGGACGATCCCTTCCAGCGCGGCCGCCGCGCTTGGATAGACTTTGTTCATCTGTATGTCCCTTCCTCTATGGAAACCAGCAAAACCGGTTCACGCGCCCACTGGGCCGCAAGCCCGCCGCATCATTCTATGCATGCACGGCGATACCTGCGTCGAAGCGCGCTGTTTTTATATCGCGACAAGGCGCCGCGAGATGCCTGAAAGGGTACGATGCGGCGCGGATGCGGCACAATACGCAAAAATACATAAGCGTTTGCCTCCGCTTGCCTGCGCCATGCCCGCTCTCGATTACCAGACTGCCTTTCACCTCGCGCCGCTCGGCCTCGTGATGTCGCGCGACCGCGTGATCGAGGACTGCAACGCCGCGCTCGCGTCGATCTTCCGCTGTGCGCGGGCCGATCTGATCGGGAAGTCGTACGAGGTGCTCTATCCGTCGCCGGACGAATTCCAGCGCATCGGCGAGCGCATCTCGCGCGTGATGATCGCGAACGGCACCTACGCCGATGACAGAATCATGAAACGAGCCGACGGCGAGCTGTTCTGGTGCCACGTGACGGGGCGCGCACTCGACCGCACCGCACCGCTCGCGGCCGGCATCTGGACGTTCGAGGACCTGAGCGCGACGCGCCGCGTCGCTGTCGAGCTGACGCCGCGCGAGCGCGAGATCGCCGCGCAGCTCGCGACCGGCAAGACCAGCAAGCAGATCGGGCGCGTGCTCGACATCAGTTCGCGCACGGTCGACATCTATCGGGCGCGGTTGATGCGCAAGTACGGCACGAACAATACGCCGGAACTGCTGCAGCGCTTGCTCGGCCAGTAAAACGCCCCCTGGAATGACAATCGGCCGCGTGAAGCGGCCGATTCGGGAATTCAACGGGAAATGGCGACACACCGGCGCCCGAGCGCCGGCTTCGGTGCCGCCGCGCTCAGCCGACCTTCGCCGCGAGCGCGCGCTCGATCGTATCGCGCAGCAGTTGCGGCAGCGGCACCGACTTGCCGAGCGCGTAGTCGACCCACACGCAGCGCGCGTTGCCGCGCGCGTAGACATGTTCCGGATCGTCCGCGCGCGTCAGCTCGAAACCGGTGTCGAAGCTGCTGCGGCCGGGCTTCGCGGCCGACATCCTCGCGATCACGTCACCCGGATAGTGCAGTTGCTTCAGGAACTCCATCGACGCCGTGACGATCACGGGCCCCTGCCCCTCGCCGTTGCCGCCCGCGATGCCGAGTTCCTCGAACCACGAGATCCGGGCCTGCTCCATGTAGCGAAAATAGACCGTGTTGTTCACGTGGCCGAATGCATCCATGTCGCCCCAGCGGATCGGCATCGACATTTCAAATACGGGGGAATATTCGCTCATTGCAGTCTTCTTCGTTGCTGAATGTCATCCACTCAGGCGAGGCCGAAGCCATCGTCGGCGGAGATAATCGAGCCGTTGATGAACTGCGACTCGTCGGCCGCGAGCAGCAACAACAGCCCGTCGAGATCCTGCGGCTTGCCGACGCGCCGGCGCGGCAGCATCGACTGCAGCTTCTGGCCCTGCTCGGTTTCCCACAGGTAATGATTGATTTCGGTATCGATGTAACCCGGACAGATCGCGTTGACATTGATTCCGTGGCGGCCCCATTCGAGCGCCATCGCGCGCGTCATCTGCACGACCGCCGACTTGCTCATCGCATACAGCCCGATCTGCGGAAACACGCGCAGCCCGGCCACCGAAGCAATGTTGATGATCCGGTAAGGCGGCTTGCCGTTGCCGTTCGCGCGCATGATCATCCGCTTCGCGACTTCCTGCGCGACGAAAAACGCGCCGCGCGTGTTGGTGTCGAACACGAACTCGAAATCGGCTGGCGTCACGTCGACGAGCTTCTGCATCGTCGAGACGCCCGAATTGTTCACGAGGATGTCGATCGTGCCGGCTTCCGTTTCCGCGTGCGCGATGGCCGCCTTGATGCTCTGCACGTCGGTGACGTCGAGCGACACGACGTGCGCGGCACCGCCCGCCGCCTCGATTTCCGCGCGCAACTCCTTCAGGCGCTCGACGCGGCGGCTCGCGAGCACGACCTTCGCGCCGGCCTGCGACAGCACCTGTGCAAAGCGCTGCCCGAGGCCGCTCGATGCGCCCGTGACCAGTGCGACCTTGCCTTCCAGATTGATCGATCGACCCATTGCACATCCCCTTTCGATGTCGTTTCGCCGCCGCGGGCGCCCTGTCCCACGCAGCATAACCCTAGCACGAAAAATAGAACGATCGTGCTAATCTACGCACATGCTGTTGCGGCAAGCATTTCGTTTCGCAGACAATACGCTCCCGAATAAAAGCATTCTAACGGTTAGAGGAACGCCAATGACCCCCGCAAGCCTCATCGAGCAATACGGCCCGCGCGAATCGATGGAATACGACGTCGTGATCGTCGGCGGCGGCCCCGCCGGGCTGTCGGCGGCGT